>NZ_FNYM01000005.1:0-199466 GCF_900108985.1 Achromobacter sp. NFACC18-2
AGCTGAGCTATACCCCCAGCATGTCCTGCTGTCCCAACCTTCAGACAACAAGGTCTCACACTTATAAAACAAAAAAGCCCCGAAAACGGAGCTCTTGAAAGACCCTGAGCGAGAGAGCTTTTGGCGGAGCGGACGGGGCTCGAACCCGCGACCCCCGGCGTGACAGGCCGGTATTCTAACCAACTGAACTACCGCTCCGCAGCGGCTTAACTCAACTACATTGTCACTTCAACTGCATCACTGCTACTACAACACGACTAGCGTGCCAGAAAACTGGCGTCCCCTAGGGGATTCGAACCCCTGTACTCACCGTGAAAGGGTGATGTCCTAGGCCTCTAGACGAAGGGGACTGCGGACTTTCTGTACTGCGTTCTTCGCGGTGGGCTGGTGGAGGTAAGCGGGATCGAACCGCTGACCTCTTGCATGCCATGCAAGCGCTCTCCCAGCTGAGCTATACCCCCGTTTCTCTAATCAATCCGTTCAACGATTTTGGCGAAAAATGCGCTGTTTCCAGGGCGTTTCTTGCTGTTTCGTTGCCGGTTTTGTTTAGTGCCGTTGGCGAAGAAACGAGATTATGCACGAACTAAATTTGGTGTGCAAGTCGCTTCGCGGCAAAAAGCAAAAAAGTTGTGAAAAAAGAGGGTTCGATGGGCATTTTGGAGCCGTTTTACGAGCGCGGCGGGCGCTGATTGCGGCGGCGCATTGGTGCAGAAATCAACAAAATCAAAGGCTTGTGCGAGTGCTATCGTGAGTGGAAAAATTTTGTGGGTTCGTCGGGTTTTTGCACTCGGGGTTTTGTACTTGGGGCTTTGTACTTGGGTGTGCCCGCGGCCTCTGCGCGAGACGCCTGCGCGGGAGATGGGCCGCGCCTGGCGAGGAACCTCTTGAGCATCTCTTCATCAGCACTTCTTCATGAGCATTTCTTCACGAGCACCGTCCACATGAGCACCTCCACATGAGCAGCACGTCCTTTCCGACCGTGCCCCTGGGCCGCACGGGCATGGCGATCACGCGTATCGGCCTGGGCGCCTGGGCCATGGGCGGCAACGGCTGGGCGATGGGGTGGGGCGCGCAGGACGATAGCGAATCCATCGAGGCGATCCGGCACGCGGTCGACCGCGGCATCAACTGGATCGATACGGCGGCGGTGTATGGGTTGGGCCACGCCGAGGACATCGTGCGCCAGGCGCTGGCGCAGATGCCGCGGGGTGATCGGCCTTATGTCTTCACCAAGTGCGGGCTGACCTGGTCGCCGGAGCAACCGCTGGCGCCACCGCGGCGTACCGGCGCGCCGTCCAGCATCCGCCGCGAGCTTGAAGGGTCGCTGCGGCGGCTGGGCGTCGAGCGCATCGACCTCTACCAGATGCATTGGCCAGCGGGCGACGGCACGCCGCTGGAGGCGTATTGGCAGGAGTTGCTGGACCTGAAGCAGGCCGGGAAGGTGAGGGCGATCGGGCTGTCGAACCACAACCTGGCGCAGTTGCGGGCTGCCGAATACCTGGGGCACGTGGACACGCTGCAGCCGCCGTTTTCCGCCATCCAGCGGACCGCCGCCAGCGATCTGATTCCCTGGTGCGCGGCGAACGGCACCGGCGTGATCGTCTACAGCCCGATGCATTCCGGCCTGTTGACCGGCACGTTCAGCGTGCAGCGCGCGCGGGCCTTGCCGCCGGACGACTGGCGGGCGCGCCACCCGGATTTCCGGTCGCCGGACCTGGAGCGCAATCTGGCGCTGGCCGACGCCTTCAAGCCCATTGCCGAGCGGCATGGCGCGACCGTGGCGGCCGCCGCGGCGGCGTGGACGCTGGCGTGGCCGGGCGTGACGGGCGCCATTCTGGGCGCGCGCAGCGCATCGCAGGTGGACGGGTTGATTGGCGCGGCGGAACTGGAACTGGATGCCGACGACATGCAGGCCATCGCGGACGCCATCGAGCTGACCGGGGCGGGCAGCGGACCGCTGCGGCCGCCCGACGAAACAGGCTCGCTGCCCGCGAACCTGTTTGCGTGAGCGCGATCAGCCGCGGCGCGGCCGGCGGGCGCTGCCCACCGCGGCGATGAGCGCCAGGCCGATCAAGGCCAGCGCGGTCTTGTCGCCGAAACGCGCATAGGGCGTGAGCCCCGTCATGCCCTGCACGGACACGGGCAGCACGCCCGCCTGGTGCGTGGCGAGCTGCGCGGCGACGCGGCCCTTGGCGTCGATCGCGGCGGTGACGCCCGTGTTGGTGGCGGTCAGCATGGGACGCGCGGTTTCCATGGTGCGCAGGCGCCCGATCTGCAGATGCTGGCGCAGGGCCCAGCTATCGCCGAACCAGCCCAGGTTGCTGACGTTGACCAGGATGGTCGCGCCGGGCTCGCCATTGGGCCCGGGTTGCAGCGCGGGCAGCAGGTCAGGGCCGAAGAGGTCTTCGTAGCAGATGTTGAACGCGATGTGCTGGCCGCCCACGGCAAAGGGCGTCTGGCGCTCGCGGCCGCGGTCGAAGTCGCCCAGCGGGATGTTCAGCATGTCGACGAACCAGTGAAAGCCCGGCGGCACGTATTCGCCCCACGGCACCAGGTGGCGCTTGTCGTAGCGCATGGCGGTGTTGCCGGCCACGAGTTGTTCGATGGGCGTTGCGCCATCGAAGCCGATGACGCTGTTGGTGTAGCGTTCGCGGCCGTCGACCCGATCGTGCAGCGGCACGCCCATGGCGATGACCGTGTTGCGTTGCCGCGCCAGGTCGCGCCAGACTTCCCAGACGCGCGGGTCGAGCTGGTCCTGGAAGATGGGCAGCACGGTTTCCGGCAGGATCACCAACTGGGGCGCGGGCACGCCGGGCGCGGGCGGCATGGCCGTCAGCTCCAGGTGCCGCCGCACGCTCTGCTCGAGCAGCGCGGGATCGAATTTCTGGGACTGCCCGATGTTGCCCTGGACCAGCCGCACGTTGAGCGGGTCGCCGACGGGCGCCGACCAGTCGATGCGCGACAGGGGCCAGCCCGCCGCCGCCAGCGCGACGGCGACGCCGGCAGCCAGCGCGTGGCGCGGACCCGTGCCGGCCTTGCGAGCGGGCTGCCACAGGCTGGCGATGGCCGCCGCGACGAACGCGGCCAGGAACGCCATGCCGTGCACGCCGAGCAGCGGCGCCCAGCCCGCGATGGGGCTGTCGACCTGCGCGTAGCCGATGTTCAGCCACGGGAATCCGGTCAGGAGCACCGCGCGCAGCCATTCGAACGCGGCCCACATGGCCGCCCAGGCGAGCGTGGCGGACAGGATGCGGGATGGCGCCGATTCGGCGGCCAGCGGGGCGTAGCGGCGCGCCAGCGCGTTGGCCGTGGCGGGAAAGAGCGCGAGAAACGCGGACAGCGCCAGCACCGCGGCTACCGCCAGCGGGGCGGCCAGGTCGCCGTAGCGGTGCAGGCTGATGAAGATCCAGTACAGGCCCAGCGCGTAGCTGGCAAAGCTGAACAGCCAGCCGCGCAGCCAGGCCTGCCTGGCCGAGGGCGCGTACAGCGTGACCCGGGCCAGGATGGCCAGCGCCACGACCTGGGTGAACGCCAGCGCCCAGCCGGGCAGCGGGCCGGGGGCAAACGTGAGGGCGTGGACGGCGCCCGCCAGCACGAGGCCGGCGGCGCCGCGCAGGAGTCGGCCGCGCGGGGGTTGGGTCATGCGTCGGGGGCGGATGCTGCGGATTGGGGGGCGGCGATGCGCTTGACGCGCAGCCAGATGGCCCGGCGGGCGTCGCCGCGGGCCACTTCGAGGCGCAGGCCTTCGACATCGGCATGGTCGCCGCGGCGCGGGATGCGGCCGAGCTGGCCGCCCATCCAGCCGCCGACGCTGTCGTATTCGTCGTCAGGCAGTTGGCAGCCGAACACGTCATTAAAGTGCGAGATGTCGGTGGCCGCCAGCACGCGCCACTGGTTGTCGCCTTCCGGGAAGATGGAGTCTTCCTCGGTTTCGTCGAATTCGTCTTCGATGTCGCCGACGATCTGCTCCAGCACGTCTTCCATCGTGACCAGGCCGGAAATGCCGCCGTGCTCGTCGATGACGATGGCCTGGTGGTTGCGGCTGGCGCGGAACTCGTGCAGCAGCACGTTCAGGCGCTTGGATTCGGGGATGAAGACGGCGGGACGGACCAGCGTGCGCAACTCGATGTTGGGCTCCAGCATGCAGCGCAGCAGGTCCTTGGCGAGCAGGATGCCGATGATGTTGTCGCGGTCGCCTTCGTACACGGGGAACCGCGAATGCGCGGTCTCGATCACCGTGGCCACCAGGTAGGGGATGGGCTGCGTGACATCGAGCAGGTCCATGCGCGAGCGCGGAACCATGATGTCGCCGACGGTGCCCTCGGACACGGCCAGCGCGCCCTTGATCATCTTGTACGACTCCGCGTCGAGCAGGTCGCGTTCGTGCGCGGCTTCCAGAATGGCCTTGATGCCTTCGCGGTCCTCGGGCTCTCGGCGCACAAGGGAAAGCAGGCGGTCTAGGAGGGATTTGGTGGCGGGTTTGGCAGAGCGACCGGGCGTCGCTTCAGGAGCAGGGTAAGGGTCAGACATCGTCCGGGAGGACAAGTTGTGGAGGAGCCAGCATAACCGAAACTGGCCTGCAATTTGTAACGCCACCGCCGAAAATGGGTGCAATGGACGCGATCTGCGCCTTGCTGCACGCCATTTTCCGGTAATTTCTCAGGGTTGACCCGAGGGCCCGGCGTCAGGCCGCCAGGTAGGGGTCGGCGATGCCCATCTGGGCCAGGATCGCGGTTTCCAGGGCTTCCATGCGCTTGGCGTCGCGCGCCTTGATGTGGTCGTAGCCCAGCGAATGCAGGACCCCGTGCAGGGTCAGGTGGGCGGCGTGGTCAAGGAGCGCCTTGCGCTGTTCGCGCGCCTCGCGCACCAGCACGGGCACGCACATGACAATGTCGCCACGGGCCACGCCCAGCGGGTCCACGCCGTACTCGAACGTGAGCACATTGGTGGCGTAGTCGCGGCCGCGGAAGTCGCGGTTCAGGCGCCGGCCTTCGGCCGCGCCGACCAGCCGCAGGCTGAGCTCGGCGGCCTTGAAATCGATCAGGCCGTCCTCGAAGGCGCCGGCCAGCGCGCGTTCGGCCCAGCGCCGCAGGCGCCAGCGGGGCAGGCGGGCTTCCTCGACCCCATACTGGACGGACAGGGACAGCTCAGGCTTCATCTTCGGCGGCGCGGTCGTAGGCGTCGACGATGCGAGCGACCAGCGGGTGGCGCACGACATCGCGGCTGGTGAAACGGGTGGTGGCGATGCCCTGTACGTCATGCAGCACCTTCACCGCGTGCGCCAGGCCGCTGTCCTGCCCGCGCGGAAGGTCGACCTGCGACGGGTCGCCGGTGATGACCGCCTTGCTGCCGAAGCCGATCCGGGTCAGGAACATCTTCATCTGCTCGGGCGTGGTGTTCTGCGCCTCGTCCAGGATGACGAAGGCGTGGTTCAGCGTGCGGCCGCGCATGTAGGCCAGCGGGGCGATCTCGATGGTCTGCTTTTCGAAGAGGCGCTGGACCTTTTCGAAGCCCATCAGGTCGTACAGCGCGTCATAGAGCGGACGCAGGTACGGATCGACCTTCTGCGCCAGGTCGCCCGGCAGGAAGCCCAGGCGCTCGCCGGCCTCGACGGCGGGGCGGGTCAGCACCAGGCGTTGCACCGTGTCGCGTTCCATCGCGTCGATGGCGCAGGCCACCGCCAGCCAGGTCTTGCCCGTGCCGGCGGGGCCGACGCCGAACGTGATGTCGTGCTTGAGGATGTTGTTCAGGTAGTCGCGCTGGCGCGGGGTGCGCGGGCGCAGGTCGCTGCGCTTGGTGCGCAGCGCGATGCCGTCGCTTTCGTCGTCCAGGGCGGGCAGGGCGTCCAGTTCCTGGGCCTGTTCTTCCTTGAGCTTTTCTTCCTGGCGGCCCACGCCGATTTCGACCAGACCCAACTGGATGTCGTCGATGGACAGCGAGCGGTGCACGGCCTGTTCGTGAAAGCGCCGCAGGATGCGCCCGGCCAGTTCGGCCAGTTCGCCTTCGATCGTGACGCGGCTGCCGCGGCGCGACAGCTTGACGTTCATGCCATCGGCAAGTTGCCGCAGGTTTTCGTCCAGCGGGCCGCAGAGATTGGCCAGGTGGGTATTGTCGCCGTCCAGGGTGACGATGACGGGCATGCTGCGACGCGCGCGGGAACGGGGTGTGGTCATTCAGCCTCTTGCGAAGTGCGGTCGATGTCGGCCACGCGGGCGCGCAGCGAATTCGTGTGCGCCTCGGTGATGATGACGTCGACCATTTGTCCGATGAGCCGCGCGGGGGCGGGGAAGTTCACGATGCGGTTGTTCTCGGTGCGGCCCATGAGTTCGTTCGGGTCGCGGCGCGAGGGGCCTTCCACCAGCAGGCGCTGGCGCGTGCCGACCATGTTGCGGGCGATGGTGGCGGCTTGCTCGTTGATGAGGGCCTGCAGGCGCTGCAGGCGGCGCAGCTTGACGTCCTGCGGGGTGTCGTCGGCGAGGTCCGCGGCGGGCGTGCCCGGACGCCGCGAGTAGACAAACGAGAACGAGGTGTCGAAGCCGACGTCCTGGATCAGTTTCATCGTCTTTTCGAAGTCTTCCTCGGTTTCGCCGGGAAAGCCCACGATGAAGTCCGACGACAGCGTCAGGTTGGGTCGCGCGGCGCGCAGGCGGCGCACGACGGACTTGAATTCGAGCGTGGTGTAGCCGCGCTTCATGGCGGCCAGCACGCGGTCACTGCCGGCCTGCACGGGCAAATGCAGGAAGGACACCAGCTTGGGCAGGCGCGCATAGGCGTCCACCATGCGCTGGGTCATTTCCTTGGGATGCGACGTGGTGTAGCGGATGCGCTCGATGCCGGGGATCTCGTGCACGTATTCGAGCAGCATCGCGAAGTCGGCGATCTCGTCGCTGTCGGTCATGCGGCCGCGGTAGGCGTTTACGTTCTGGCCGAGCAGCGTCACTTCCTTGACGCCCTGGTCGGCCAGGTCCGCCACCTCGATGAGCACATCGTCGAACGGGCGCGAGACTTCCTCGCCGCGCGTGTAGGGCACCACACAGAAGCTGCAGTACTTGCTGCAGCCTTCCATGATGGACACGAACGCCGTGGCGCCCTCGACGCGCGGGGGCGGCATGTTGTCGAACTTTTCGATCTCGGGGAAGCTGATGTCCACCTGCGAGCGCCCTTCGTCGCGGCGGCGCTTGATCAGGTCGGGCAGGCGGTGCAGCGTCTGCGGTCCGAACACCACGTCGACGTAGGGCGCGCGCTTGACGATGGCTTCGCCTTCCTGGCTGGCGACGCATCCGCCCACGCCGATCACGAGATTGGGGTTGGTCTTCTTCAGGTGCTGCACGCGCCCCAGGTCCGAGAACACCTTTTCCTGCGCCTTTTCGCGCACAGAACAGGTGTTGAACAGGATGACGTCCGCCTCTTCGGGGTTGTCGGTGAGCTCGAGCCCGCCCTGGTCCTCGCGCAGCACGTCGGCCATCTTGTCCGAGTCGTACTCGTTCATCTGGCAGCCGAAGGTGCGGATATACAGCTTGCGGGGGGAGCCGGCGCCGGGAGTGGCCGAAGGCAGGGCGGGGGAGCCGCCGTCGCGGGGGTTGCCTGGGACGTTGCCCGGGACGTTGCCCGCGCGCTTGAGGGAGGTTTCTTGCATGGTGGTCGCCGTGACGGGTGTAGATCCCGGGGGCTGGAAGGATGGGAAAGCGCGAATTTTAACCCTTGGCCGGAAATTGTTTCTTGGCCCGGTGCGCATTGGCCGTTACGATAGCGGTCCGCGCCCCGCCCAGCGCCGGTAAAATTTCTTTTTTTCTCCCGAGCGGCACCGATGAATCCCAATCACTTCACGCCTCCGGTAGCCGCTCCGTCCCTCGATGGCGGGTCCGGTTCCGCTGTCCAGGACAAATTCCGCAATCCCTATCCGGCGTCCGTCTGGGCGCTGCTGGGCGCCGCGCTGGCGCTTGCGGCCGCCGCCTGCGCGCTGTGGATCGACCTGCCGCTGGCGGTCTGGATTCAAAAATCGGTGTCGGAAGGGGTCGACCAGTCGTTCGAATGGGTGGGCGAACTGGGCGAAAGCGGCCATTACATCGTCATGGCGCTCGCGTTCTATGTGGTGGGTCTGGTGGGATTGGCGCGCGGCTGGCGCAATCCGCTGCGCGTGAGCTATGCCGCCATGGCGCGCGGCAGCCTGCTGATGCTGTCCACGATGGCGGTCGGCGGGCTGGTTGTGCTGCTGCTCAAGCGGACCGTGGCGCGCGCGCGCCCCGAGCTGTTCTTCGAAAAAGGCATTTACGGGCTGGGCGAGGCCTTCTCGCGCGCCCAGCAGTTCAATTCCTTCCCGTCCAGCCACACCTATGCGGCGTTTTCCGTGGCCGTGGTGCTGGGCATCCTGGCGCCGCGCTGGCGCTGGGTGTTCCTGCTGCTGGCGTCGCTGGTGGCGATCAGCCGGCTGGTCAACCTGGACCACTATCTGTCGGACGTGATGACCGCGGCCGGGATCGCCGTGCTGGTGGGGCATGTCCTGGCGCCGCGCGTACTGGGCAGCGCGTACCAATGGCCGCTGCGCGCGCCGTGGCGCTGGTGGAAAAAGGGCTGAGCCCGCGCCCGCGCATCGGACAAGGCCGCGTCATCGCGGCCTTTTTTTCGTCCCGTCGCCTGGCCCCGTCGTGACCGGGCCGGCCGGCTCAGGCGAAGCCGACGACGACGCGCCGGTTGGTCCGGCTCTTTTTCTCGATCTTGGTGACGACCACCGCGCCGATCTCGCCGGTGTTGGCCACATGCGTGCCCCCGCAGGGCTGGCGGTCCACGCCCGGCACCTCGACGATGCGGATCACGGCCGTGCCGGCGGGCGGCGCGGCGCCCACGGTGCGCACCAGGTCCGGTTGCGCCGCCAGTTCTTCCGGGGTGATGCCGTTGATGGCGACGTCCGCGCGCGTGTTGATCAGGGCGTTCAGGCGCTCGGTCAGGTCGGCCTTGTCGAGCGTGGACTCGGGCAGGTCGAAGTCGATGCGGGCGGAATCGGGCGAAATGCTGCAACCGGTGACGGGCGCGGGCACGAGCGCGCCCAGAAGGTGCAGACAGGTGTGCAGGCGCATCAGGCGGTGGCGGCGCGGCCAGTCGATGGCAACGAGGACGCGTTCGCCCACCTGCGGGGCCGCGTCGCCCTGGATGACGTGCAGGATGCGCTGGCGGTCGTCGGCGTAGACCGTGTCCGTCAGCGGCAGCACGCGCCCGTCGGCGAGGGTGAGGGTTCCGCTGTCCCCCGCCTGGCCGCCGCTGCGGGCATAGCAGACGGTTTCGTCCAGCTCGACGCCGTCGGGATGGACCGCGATCACCGTGGCTTCGCAATGGTCCAGATAGGGTTCGTCGTCGAAGCGCTTGCGGGTGGCGGGCATGGGGGGCTCCGGGTTAGAGGGTTATAGGGTTATAGGGTCAGTGGGTCAGAGGGTGAGAGGCGCGGACGGCGTCACGTCAGCACTTTGATGCCGGACGGTGTCTCGATGTGCGCACTGAGCCGCGGCGGGCCATCGGCCTGCTCGATGTCGATCAGGCTGTCCGCGCCCATCCAGGCAAGACCCTGGCGCAGCAGCGAGGCGCGGGGATGGCAGCCAACGAGTCTGTGCAGGCGCAGGGGCTGGCGCGGCAGCGTCGTGCCGGGCGGCTGGTCGACGTCCCATTGGATGAGCGTGGGCAGCAGGCCTTCGCCGGCTTCGTAGCCCGCTTCGCGCCAGGCCGGCAGGCTGCCGTCGTCCGGCACCGTCAGGCGCCAGCGCAGGTCGCCGCGCGTCATGGGGATGACCGGCGGCAGGCGGTCCGGGTGTTCGGCCTGCATGTGCGTCAGGTCCATGGGCGACTCCACGCGGGCAGCCCAGTGGGCCAGGAACGGCCCTTGTTCGAGACGCGCGCGCACGTCGCCCTGGTCCAGCCCGAACCAGCGGGGGCGCGACGGCGCGGGAGCGTCGGGGTCGATCGCGATGACTTCCAGGTAGACGCCGTCCGCCATGCCCAGCAGCCGGTTATGGGTGCCCATGCGCGGATGCGCGCCGCCGCCCTGCGGCGCGATGCCCAGAATGCCGGCGACATAGTCGGAGCCGCTGGCAAGATCCGCGGCGGCGATGACGAGGTGGTCGATGGTGAGTTTCATAAGGGGCATGGTAACGAATAGGCGCGCGCCTGTATCCGTACAGCGCCGGGGGAAACCGTCGGTACAGTGTTGGGGTCAGGCTGCGACGGAGATACCGGCGGCCGCGCCTCAAAAAGAAAAAACCCGTCACGCGTGACGGGTTTTACATGTCAAGGCCAGGGAATCAGGCGACTTCGCCTTCCTCGCCTTCCTTCTTGACCGGCTTGATCAGGTCTTCGCGCTTGACGCCCATCCACATGGCCAGCGCGGCGGCGACGAATACCGACGAGTAGATGCCGAACCAGATGCCGATGGTCAGGGCCATGGCGAAGTAGTGCAGGGTGGGGCCGCCGAAGAACAGCATGGCCAGCACCATCATCTGGGTCGAACCGTGGGTGATGATGGTCCGCGAGATGGTCTGGGTGATGGCGCTGTTGATGACTTCGTGCACGTCCGCTTTGCGGTACTTGCGGAAGTTCTCGCGGATCCGGTCCATGATGACCACGGATTCGTTCACCGAGTAACCCAGCACGGCCAGCACGCCAGCCAGCACCGCGAGCGAGAACTCCCACTGGAAGAATGCGAAGAAGCCCAGGATGATGACCACGTCGTGCAGGTTGGCGATCACGCCGGCCACCGCGAACTTCCATTCGAAGCGGAAGGCCAGGTAGATCATGATGCCGATCACGACCACGAGCAGGGCCATCAGGCCGTTGTGCAGGAGTTCCTGGCCGACCTGCGGACCCACGAATTCGACGCGGCGCAGCTCAACGCCGGAGTCCGCGGCCTTGAGCGCGGCCATGACGGTGTCGCTCTGGGTGGCCGAGGTCTGCCCTTCCTGCAGGGGCAGGCGGATCATGACGTCGTGCGAGGTGCCGAAATTCTGGACCTGGAAGTCGGTGTAGCCCAGCTTGGACACCACGCCGCGCACGTTTTCAAGCTGCGCCGTCTGGGCGTAGTTGACTTCCATGACCGTGCCGCCGGTGAATTCGATCGACAGGTGAAAGCCGCGCGTGACGATGAAGAACACCGCCAGGATGAAGGTGACGAGACTGATGATGTTCAGCACCAGGGCGTGGCGCATGAACGGGATGGTGCGGTGAATCCGGAAAAATTCCATTTTTCGCCTTCGGTTCTTTGCTGTGGCGGACGGCTTGGGCCGTCCGCCCTATTTTCAGTTTGCCTTCGGCTTCCAGACGTCGCCGATGGAGATCGAGGTGAGCTTCTTCTTGCGGCCGTAGTACAGGTTGGCCAGCGCGCGCACGCCCACGACCGACGAGAACATCGAGGTCAGGATGCCCAGGCAGTGAACCACCGCGAAGCCCCGGATCGGACCCGAACCGAACGCCAGTAGCGCCAGGCCCACGATCAGCGTGGTGAGGTTCGAGTCAAGAATGGTGCCCCAGGCGCGTTCGAAGCCCTGATGGATGGCCTGCTGAGGCGTGGCGCCCGCGCGCAGTTCTTCCCGTATGCGCTCGTTGATCAGCACGTTCGAGTCGATGGCCATGCCCAGCGTCAGCGCGATGGCCGCGATGCCGGGCAGCGTCAGCGTGGCCTGCAGCATGGACAGCAGGGCCAGCAGCAACAGCACGTTGAACGTCAGGCCGATCGTGGAAAACACGCCGAACAGGTGGTAGTAGATGATGATGAACGCGGCGATGGCCAGGAAGCCGTACAGCGTGGAGTTGAAGCCCTTCGAGATGTTGTCCGCACCCAGGCTCGGGCCGATGGTGCGTTCCTCGATGATGGACATCGGCGCGGCCAGCGCGCCGGCGCGCAGCAGCAACGCGGTGTCGGCGGCTTCTTCGGAGGTCATGCTGCCGGAGATCTGCACCTGGCCGCCGGCGATTTCGCCGCGGATCACGGGCGCGGTGACCACTTCGCCCTTGCCGTTTTCGAACAGCAGGATGGCCATGCGCTTGTTGATGTTGTCGCGGGTCACGTCGCGGAAGATGCGGGCGCCCTTGGAGTCCAGCGTCAGGTGCACGGCGGCCTGCTGGGTCTGCGAATCGCGGCCGGGCTGGGCGTCCTGCAGGTTTTCACCGGTCAGGATGACCTGGCGGCGGACCAGGATGGGACGGCCGTCGCGGTCGTTGTAGCGTTCGAGGCCGAACGGGACGGTGCCGCCCAGCAGCGCGGCCTGCGCGGCGGGGGAGTCGTCGACCATGCGGATTTCGAGGGTGGCGGTGCGGCCCAGCAGTTCCTTGGCCTTGGCCACGTCCTGCACGCCGGGCAGCTGCACCACGATGCGGTCCGAGCCCTGCTGCTGGATGACCGGCTCGGCCACGCCCAGCTCGTTGATCCGGTTGTGCAGCGTGTTGATGTTCTGCTTGAGCGCGGAGTCCTGCACGCGGGTGACGGCGGCGGGGTTCAGGGCGGCCAGCAGGAGCTGCTTGCCGCCTTCTTCGCGTTCGGTGAATTCCAGGTCCGGCAGGCGCGTGCGCAGCGCGGCGATGGCGCGGTCGCGGTCGTCGGTGTTGGCGAAGGTGGCGGCGACGCTCATGCCCGAGCGTTCGACGCCCGTCACGTTGATCTTCTGGTCGCGCAGCACGGAGCGCACGTCGCCGGCCAGCGAGTCATAGCGGGCGGTCAGCGCGCCTTGCATGTCGACTTGCAGCAGGAAGTGCACGCCGCCGCGCAGGTCCAGGCCCAGGTACATGGGCTTGGGCGCGAACCAGCCCAGCGCGCGCATCCAGGGCGGCGAGGCGGGCAGCAGGTTCAGCGCGACGGTGTAGTGCGGGTCGCCGGGAACGGTATTGAGCGATTTCTCGAGCAGGTCGCGGGCCTGCAGCTGCACGTCGGTGGACGGGAAGCGGGCGCGCACGGTGCCGAGCGTGCCGTTCATTTCGAAATAGGCGCCTTCGTTGGGGATCTTGGCGTCGGCCAGGATCTGCTCCACGCGGGCCAGCACGGTCGGGTCGACCTTGATCGTGGCCTTGGCGCTGGAAACCTGTACGGCGGGGGACTCGCCGTAGAAATTGGGAAGCGTGTACAGCAGGCCAATGAGGACCGCGACCAGGACCGTAATGTACTTCCAGAGGGGATAGCGGTTCATTGCCGGCTACTTCATGTGAAAGAGATGAAAGGGCCGCCCGCGCGATCGGTCGCTGCGGGCGGCGGTAGGCGGAGGGCGTCGTCTAGGACAAGAGCCCCGATGGGGCTCTTTGTGGGACGCTTACAGGGCCTTGATGGTTCCCTTGGGCAGAACGGTCGACACCGACGACTTCTGCATGATGACTTCGACGGGCTTGTCGGCCAGTTCGGAGACTTCGACGGTGACGTAGCTGTCGTTGACCTTGGTGACCTTGCCGAGCATGCCGCCGGCGGTGACGACTTCGTCGCCCTTGGCCAGCGCGGCGATCAGGTTGCGGTGTTCCTTCTGGCGCTTCATCTGAGGACGGATCATCAGGAAGTAGAGGATCACGAACATCAGGACGATGGGCAGCATGCCCATCAGCGCATTGCCTTCGGGGGCGGCGGCCTGGGCCACGACGAGGCTGGCGGTATCGATAACGGACATTGAATTCTCCTGCGTTTGAGTCTGTTTGGGTTTATCGCTATGTTTTTGATGCGCCCATCCCCGCGCGAGCCATGGATAGGGCAAGCCGACTATTGTATATAGGTTATAGCCAGCCTTTAACTGGGACGCCATCCCTTGCATCAGGCGGCTCCCGCTTACCTGGGGGCCTGCCGGTCAAATGGGGGCGAAACACGCCGGGAAAAGTCCCCGGCGGCGGCTTTTTTACCCCGGCTACTCCACCCCGCGGGCGCGGTCCGCGGCAAACTGGGCGCGCCAGGCGTCGAAACGGCCTTCGGCGATGGCCTCGCGCATTTCCTTCATGATAGTCAGATAGAAGTGCAGGTTGTGCAGCGTGTTCAGGCGCGCGCCGGTGATCTCGTTGGCGCGCTGCAGGTGGTGCAGGTAGGCGCGCGAGAAATTGCCGCAGGTGTGGCAGCTGCAGCTCGGGTCCAGCGGCCGGGTGTCGTCGCGGTATTTGGCGTTGCGGATCTTGACGTCCCCAAATCGCGTGAACAGCCAGCCATTGCGGGCGTTGCGGGTGGGCATGACGCAGTCGAACATGTCCACCCCGCGGCTCACGCCCTCGACCAGATCTTCGGGGGTGCCCACGCCCATCAGGTAGCGCGGGGCCTGGGCGGGCAGCTTGGGCGTCACGTGCGCCAGGATGCGCATCATGTCTTCCTTGGGCTCGCCCACCGACAGGCCGCCGATGGCGTAGCCGTGAAAGCCGATGTCCTGCAGTCCGGCCAGGGATTCGTCGCGCAGCGACTCGTACATGCCGCCCTGCACGATGCCAAAGAGCGCATTCGGATTGCCCAGGCGGTCGAATTCCTCGCGCGAGCGCCGCGCCCAGCGCAGCGACATGCGCATGGAGCGCGCGGCTTCCTCGACGGTGGCGGGACGGCCGTCGATTTCATAGGGCGTGCATTCGTCGAACACCATCACGATGTCGGAATTGAGCGAGCGCTGGATGCGCATGGACTCTTCCGGCGTGAGGAACAGGCGCGCGCCGTCGATCGGGGAGGCGAATTTCACGCCTTCCTCGGTGATCTTGCGCATGCCCTGCAGGCTGAACACCTGGAATCCGCCCGAGTCGGTCAGGATGGGCTTGTCCCAGTTCATGAAGCCATGCAGGCCGCCATGCTTTTCCATGATCTCGGTGCCGGGGCGCAGCCACAGGTGGAACGTGTTGCCCAGCACGATCTGCGAGCCGATTTCCTTGAGCTCGTGCGGCATCATGGCCTTGACGCTGCCATAGGTGCCGACCGGCATGAAGATGGGGGTCTCGACCACGCCGTGGTTGAGCGTGATGCGGCCGCGGCGGGCGCCGCCATCGGTGGCGAGCAGTTCGAAGTTCAGTCCGGTCATGGGGCAGGGGTTTCGATGAACATGGCGTCGCCGTAGCTGAAGAAGCGGTAGCGCGCGGCGACGGCGTGGGCGTAGGCGCGGCGGATGGGCTCGACGCCGGCCAGCGCCGACACCAGCATCAGCAGGGTCGACTGGGGCAGGTGGAAGTTGGTGACCAGGGCGTCGACGACGCGGTACTGGTAGCCCGGGGTGATGAACAGGCGCGTGTCGCCCTGGGCGGGGGCCAGCGGAACGCCGGGGGCCGTGCGGCCCTCGGTCTGCGCGGCGGCCGATTCCAGCGCGCGCACGCTGGTGGTGCCGACGGCGATGACGCGGCCGCCCCGCGCGCGGGCCGCGGCGATCGCGTCCACGGCGGCCTGGGGCACCGTGAACCACTCGGCGTGCATGACGTGGTCGGCCAGGTTGTCCACGCGCACCGGCTGGAAGGTGCCGGCGCCCACGTGCAGGGTGACGAAGGCGCGCGCCACGCCCAGATCGGCCAGGCGGTCCAGCGTGGGCTGGTCGAAATGCAGGCCGGCCGTGGGGGCGGCCACCGCGCCGGGTTCGCGGGCGTAGACGGTCTGGTAGCGGTCGTCGTCGCCGGCGTCGGCGGCGTGCGTGATGTAGGGGGGCAGGGGCGTGGCGCCGTGGGCATCCAGCAGGTCCAGCACGGGGCCGGGGAAGCGGATGTCGAAGAGTTCGCCCTCGCGGCCCAGCACCGTGGCCTCGAAGGCGTCGGCCAGGCGCAGGACCATGCCGGCGCCGGGCGACTTGCTGGCGCGCACGTGGGCCAGGACGCGGTCGGGTTCGGTGATGCGCTCGACCAGCACCTCGATCTTGCCGCCGGTGATCTTGTGGCCCGCCAGGCGCGCCTTGATGACGCGCGTGTCGTTGAACACCAGCAGGTCGTGCGGGCGCAGCAGCGCCGTCAGGTCCGCGAAATGGCGGTCGTGAAGGCGGCTGGCGGCATCCAGGTGCAGCAGGCGGCTGCCCGTGCGCTCGGCGGCGGGCGTCTGCGCAATGAGCTCGGGGGGCAGCTCGTAATCGAAATCGGAAACGGTGAAAGACTGGGTCACGCGGGTATCGGGATCAGTGGAATCGGGCCCTGCACAGGACGAGCCGGCCCGGAAGGCGGGCTCGGGGCAGCCGCGTATTGTAAAGGGACGGTTAATAGGGGCGGAACAAAGGCTGCGCACGGGGGGCGTGAACGGCCACCCGCCCGGGCCTGGCGGCCGCATGACGATGCCCGCCAGGCGCGTTGGGCCGTCGTGTGCCGCCCGCAACTCGTCCAGGTTTTGTATGCTCTCGGTTTTGCGGGACGAGCAACCGGGTGGGCGTGGCATGACGGGACAAATGATCAAGCGTGTGGGCGGACTGAAGCGATGGCTGGCGGGCGGTGTCCTGGCCCTGGCCACGGGCGCCGTCTTTGCGCAGGTTCCCGGGCTGCCGCCCGACGTGGTCAAGGCGTGGAAGGCGTCCAAGCTGCCCGAGAGCGCCCTGTCGCTGGTGGTGCAGGAAGTCGGCGGTCCTCGCCTGGTGGCGCTCAACGCCAAGGAAGCCCGCAACCCCGCGTCGGTGATGAAACTGGTCACGACCTGGGCGGCGCTGTCCGAACTGGGCCCCAATTACGTCTGGCGCACGGAGTTCATGACGGCGCCGGGCGTGCGGCCCGATGCCAAGGGCGCGCTGAACGGACCGCTGTACCTGCGGGCCGGCGGCGATCCGCAATTCCTGCTGCAGGACCTGTGGGCGCTGTTGCGCGAGCTGCGGCTGCGCGGCGTCAAGCAGATCAATGACCTGGTGATCGATCGCAGCATATTCGGGCAGGTGTCGATCGACCCCGGCGCGTTCGACGGCGCGCCCGACCGGGCCTACAACGCCAGCCCGGACGCGCTGATGGTGGGTTTTGGCGCCTTGCGCCTGTTGTTCACGCCGGACCCGGTGGCCAACAAATGGGTGCCGCTGATCGATCCGCCGCTGCCCGGGCTGAAGATCGAAGGCCATGTGGAATGGAGCGACATCCGCTGCCCCGGCCCGCCGGTGGTCACGACCGATCCCGTCATCACGCAGCAGGGCGTCACCATCCGGGTGAATGGCAAGGTGGCGGGCTCGTGCGGCGAGTTCAGCCTGTATCGCCTGGCGCTGTCCCAGCCCGACTACGCGACCGAAGTCTTCCGCATGCTGTGGAAGGAGCTGGGCGGCACGTTCAAGGGACAGGTTCGTTCCGGCATGACGCCGCCGGACGCGGTGGTGCTGGCCTCGCATGATTCGCCCACGCTGGCCGAGGCGATCCGCCAGATCAACAAGCGCAGCAACAATGTGATGGCGCGGACCCTGTTGCTGACGCTGGGCGCGGAACGCGGCCGGCGCCCGGCAACCGTCGGCAGCAGCGAGGTGGTCGCCAAGGATCTGCTGGCCAAGCAGGGGCTGGACATGCCCGAGCTGGTCATCGACAACGGCGCGGGCCTGTCGCGCGACGCCCGCGTGTCGGCCGACAGCCTGGCGTCGATGCTGACCGTGGCCTGGAATTCCCCGGTGATGCCGGAGTACATCTCTTCGTTCGCCATCGCCGGGGTGGACGGCACCGTGCGCCGCCGCCTGAAGGGCAACGGCACGCTCGGCATGGCCCATCTGAAGACCGGCTCGCTGCGCGACGTGCGCTCGATCGCAGGTTACGTGCTGGGCGCGAGCGGCAAGCGCTATGTGGTCGTCAGCATCGTCAACCACGAGCAGGCGGGCGCCGTCCGCGCCTTCGACGACGCCTTGATTTCCTGGCTCGCCGAACAATAGCTAAACCGATTACGATCCTTCCGTGTGACCCGCCACGGGTCGGCGCAGGCGCGCCGTGCCGCTCCGGGTCCGCCTGAGGCCAAAAGATTCTGACCAACAAATACTCTGGAGAGTTACGCACATGCCCGTGCACGAAATCCGCCATCCGCTGATCCGCCACAAGCTCGGGATCATGCGACGCGTCGACCTCAGCACCAAGAGCTTTCGTGAACTGTCGCAGGAAGTGGGCGCGCTGCTGACCTATGAAGCGTCCAAGGACCTGCCCCTGGCGCCCGCCACCGTCGAGGGCTGGTGCGGCCCGGTCGAGGTCGAGAAGATCGCCGGCAAGAAAGTCACCGTGGTGCCCATCCTGCGCGCCGGCATCGGCATGCTGGACGGCGTGCTGAGCCTGATTCCGGGCGCCAAGGTCAGCGTCGTGGGCGTGGCCCGCAACGAAGAGACGCTGGAGGCCCACACCTATCTGGAACGCCTGGTGGGCGAGCTGGACCAGCGCCTGGCGCTGATCGTCGATCCGATGCTGGCGACCGGCGGGTCGATGGTCGCCGCCATCGACCTGCTCAAGCGCGCCGGCTGCAAGGAAATCCGCGCGCTGGTGCTGGTGGCGGCGCCCGTGGGCATTGATGCCGTGCTGGCCAAGCACCCGGACGTGCACATCTACACGGCGTCCATCGACGACGGCCTGAACGAGCACGGCTACATCATGCCGGGCCTGGGCGACGCCGGCGACCGCATCTTCGGCACCAAGCAGAAGGCCGAGTAGGAACTCCCGGCCCGGTCCTGGCGCGCCGGGACCGGCCGCAAGTCCTGGCGGCGGGCCTACGCCGCCAGCTCCGGCACGCCAAGGTGCCGGCCAAACCAATGCAGGCGCGGCGCCAGTCCCGCGACTTCGCCCACGATCAGCAGGGCGGGGGAGCGCACCCCATGTTCCAGGGCCAGTTGCGGCAGTTGCTCAAGCGGGCCGGACACCACGCGCTGTTCCGGCCGGCTGCCGTTCTCGATCAGCGCGAACGGCGTGCGCGGCGAGCGGCCATGGCGCAGCAGGCGCTGCGTCAGCAGGTCGAGCTGTCCCACCCCCATGTAGAACGCCAGCGTCTGCTTTTCGCGCGCAAGCGCGGGCCAGTCCAGGTTGTCCTCGTCTTCGCGGCAGTGCGCGGTGATGAGTCGCACGGATTGGGCGTGTTCGCGATGCGTGAGCGGAATGCCGGCAAAGGCCGCACAGGCCAGCGCCGCCGTGATGCCGGGCACCACTTCATAGCGCACGCCGTGCGCCCGCAGAAATTCCAGTTCCTCGCCGCCCCGGCCAAAGATGAAGGCGTCGCCGCCTTTCAGCCGCACCACGCGGCGGCCGGCGCGCGCGTGTTCCACCAGCAGCGCATGGATGCGGGCCTGGGTGGCGTGATGGTTTTCGCCGGGCAGCTTGCCCACGGACACGCGTTCGGCGTCGCGCCGGGCGAGCGACATGACTTCGTCGCTGACCAGGCGGTCGTAGAGGATCACGTCGGCCTCGTTCAGGGCGCGCAGGGCCTTGAGCGTCAACAGGCCGGGGTCGCCGGGGCCGGCGCCCACCAGCACCACGCTGCCTTCGGCGGGGGCGATCGGGGCCGCCAGGGCGTCAGCCAGCGCGGCCTCGGCCTGCGCCGGCTGCTGCTGGCGCAGAAAGCCGGCCACCGGGCCGTCCAGCAGCCAGTCGTAGAAGCGCCGGCGCGCGCCCAGGTCGGGGTGGCTGGCGCGGATGCGCTTGCGATACGTGGCGGCCAGTCCGGCCAGTTGGCCCAGTGTGTGGTCAAAGAGCGATTCGATGCGTTCGCGGATGCGGCGCGCCAGCACCGGGGCCACCCCCGACGAGGAGATGGCCACGATGACGGGCGACCGGTCGACGATGGACGGCACCTGGAAGGAGGACAGTTCGGGGTCGTCCACCACGTTGCAGAACAGGCGGCGCGCCTGGGCGGCTGTGGAGACCGCGCTGTTGACGTCGCGGTCGTCGGTGGCGGCCACCACCAGCCACACGTCTTCCAGCCAGGTGGGGTCGAACAGCCCCGGCAGGCGCCGGACGCGGCCCTCGGCCGCCAGCGACGCGAGCGCGGGGGTCAGTTCGGGGGCGCCGACGACCACGTCGGCGCCGGCTTCCAGCAGGGCGAGCGTCTTGCGTTCGGCGACCGCGCCGCCGCCGACAACCAGTACCAGCCGGTCTTTCAGATCGGCAAAAATCGGGAAAAGCTTCATGAATGCCAGCCTCGGGCGTACCCGGCTCAATGTGGGTCGATCATAGGGACGGGCTTTCATCCCCACAACTTTTGATTTCTTTATTTGATATAGCCATAACTTATTTGGCTGGCCGTCAGGCATTGCCGAGCCATTGGCTCATCTCCACGACCTCGCGGGCGACTTCGCCCAGGCGCTTCTGGCTTTGCATGGCGCGTTCGCGCAAGAGCCGGTGGGCTTCGTCCTCGGAAATGGCGCGGGTCTTCATCAGGATACCCTTGGCCTTTTCCACCCACTGGCGGTCGGCGAGCCGGAGCTGGGCCTCGCGCAGTTCCTCGCGACGGGATTTCTCCATCGCAAAGCGCTCGATCGCCACCGTCAGCAGCGGTTCGATGCGGGCGGCGGGCACATCGCCGACCACATAGGCCGCGACGCCGGCGCGCAGGGCGTCGCGTATGGTCTCGCGGTTGCCGTTGTCGGTGAACATCACGACCGGGCGGTCGCTGTGCGAGCTGGCCACACAGATGTTCTCCAGCGTGTCGCGGCCGGGGGCGTCGCTGTCGATCAGCACCACGTCGGCGGCGGACTGGGCGATGCTGGCGGCCAGGTCCGCGCCAGGTGCCACTTCGGCGACGACGTGCACGCCCGCCGCGGCAAGCGTTTGCCGCAGGGACGCCGCGCGTCCCTCGCCATCGTTCAGCAGCATGACCTTCAACATGAGACACCCCCCTGGTGTTCTGGTTGATGCAAGTTCCATGCCATCGCCGTCGCGCGCGGCGTGCGACGGGCGCGCACGGCCACGGGGCGCGCGCCGCACAGGAATGGTGCGCTGCGGCATCGGATCGCGCACCAACTTGGCTCCGCCCCTGATTGACGCAGGCTCCAGCCCGGACACCCGCGGTACGGCCAGAGCAAGCGCCCGCGCGGGCTGCAGCGCCGTCAAGGCCAGATTTGCAAAAACTGGCACGGCGATTGCTTGAGTGAAATCGGGGCGGCCAACGGCGGTCGCCCGACGCAAAGCGCCGCGTAACGCGGCCAGGGACAACGACGTTCCGCAGCGCCATCGGATGGAAATCCGTGGCGCGCGGGACGTTTTTTTTTGCCGCTACCTTCCAGGAGCCTTGCATGACGCCTTTGACCCGCAGCCCCTCGCCCGACGCCGCCCGCGCCGACATGACCGCCAACGCCGGACGCCGCAAATGGCTGGGCGGCACGGCGCGCGCGGTCGCCGGCGCCGGCCTGCTTTCCCTGGTCGACCCGCTGGTGCGCGCCGGCGCCTGGGCCGCCGGCACCGACGCCCCGGAAAAGACCGAGGTGAAGATCGGTTTCATCCCGCTGACCGACTGCGCGTCCGTCGTGATGGCGTCGGTGCTGGGCATCGACAAGAAGTACGGCGTGAAGATCACGCCTTCCAAGGAAGCGTCGTGGGCCGCCGTGCGCGACAAGCTCATGAATGGCGAGCTGGACATGGCGCACGTGCTGTACGGCCTGGTCTATGGCGTGCACATGGGCATCGGCGGTCCGAAAAAGGACATGGCCGTCCTGATGAGCCTGAACCAGAACGGCCAGGGAATCACGCTCTCGAAGAAGCTGCTGGATTCGGGCGCGCGCGACGGTGAATCCCTCGCCAAGCTGATGGCCGCCGAAAAGCGCGAATACACCTTCGCGCAGACGTTCCCCACCGGTACGCACGCCATGTGGCTGTACTACTGGCTGGCGGCGTACGGCATCAATCCGATGAAGGACGCCAAGGTCATCACCGTTCCGCCGCCGCAGATGGTGGCCAACATGCGCGTGGGCAACATGGACGGCTACTGCGTGGGCGAGCCCTGGGGCGCGCGCGCCATCATGGACAAGATCGGTTTCACCACCGTCACGTCGCAAGGCATCTGGACGGACCACCCCGAGAAGGTGCTGGGCACCAGCGCCGATTTCGTGAACCGCAATCCGAATACGGCGCGCGCGGTCACCGCCGCGATCCTGGAGGCCGGCAAGTGGATCGACGCGTCGCCGGAGAACCGCCGCAAGACCGCTGAGACCATCGCCGCCAAGTCCTACGTGAACACGGACGCCAGCGGCATCGTGGACCGCATGCTGGGCCAGTATGAAGATGGGCTGGGCAAGAAATGGACGGACCAGCACGCCATGCGCTTTTACGCCGATGGCGCCGCCAACTTCCCGTATCTGAGCGACGGCATGTGGTTCCTGACGCAGCACAAGCGCTGGGGCCTGCTGAAGGACCATCCGGACTACCTGGCCATCGCCACGCAGATCAATCGCATCGAGCTCTACAAGCAGGCTGCGCAGGCCGCGGGCGTGTCGCTGCCCGCGAGCGAAACGCGCACGTCCAAGCTGATCGACGGCGTGGTCTGGGACGGCAGCAATCCCGCGGCCTATGCCGACGGTTTCAAGGTCAAGGCCTGAGGGCCTGTCAACAAGGGGACTCTCCATGTCTACCGTAACGATTACGCGCCGTGGCGACGACTTCGCCGCCTTGTGGCGGGAACGCCTGGAATCCGCGCTGAAGGCGGTCGTGGGGCCGGTCGCCGGCTTTGCCCTCTTCGTGCTGGTCTGGCAAGTGGTGGCCATGCGCATCACGGAAATCCCGACGCCTGGCGTCACCTGGCACGCGGCGGTCGAGCTGTTTGCGGACCCGTTCTATGACAACGGCCCGAACGACAAGGGCATCGGCTGGAACCTGCTGGCCTCGCTGGAGCGCGTGGCGGCCGGGTTTGGCCTGGCGGCGGTGGTGGGCATCCCCGTGGGCTTCGCGATCGGCCGCTACGCGGCCGTGCGTTCCATGTTCTCGCCCATTGTCAGCCTGCTGCGTCCGGTGTCGCCGCTGGCCTGGCTGCCGCTGGGGCTGCTGCTCTTCAAGGCGGCCAATCCCGCCGCGATCTGGGCGATCTTCATCTGTTCGATCTGGCCGATGATCATCAATACCGCGGTCGGCGTGTCGCGCGTGCCGCAGGATTACCTGAACGTGGCGCGCGTGCTGAACCTGTCCGAATGGAAGGTCACGACCAAGGTGCTGCTGCCCGCCGTGCTGCCCTACATGCTGACCGGCGTGCGGCTGTCCATCGGCACCGCGTGGCTGGTGATCGTGGCCGCCGAGATGCTTACGGGCGGCACCGGCATCGGCTTCTGGCTGTGGGACGAGTGGAACAACCTGAAGGTCGAGCACATCGTCATCGCCATTTTCGTGATCGGCATCGTGGGGCTGTTGCTGGAGACCCTGCTGGTCGCGCTGGCCCGCCGTTTCACCTATACCGAGGAATAGCGCCATGAAGAAATTCGTACGCATCGAACAAGTGGGCCAGACCTTCGACACCCGCAAGGGCCCCTTCGTCGCGCTGCGCGACATCGACCTGACGGTCGAGCAGGGCGAGTTCATCACGCTGATCGGCCATTCCGGTTGCGGCAAGTCGACCTTGCTCAACCTGATCGCCGGCCTGACCCGCCCGACCAGCGGCGTGCTGCTGTGCGCCGAACGCGAGATCACCGGCCCGGGTCCGGATCGCGCCGTCGTGTTCCAGAACCATTCGCTGCTGCCGTGGCTGACGTGTTTTCAGAACGTGCACCTGGCAGTCGAGCGCGTCTTCGGCGCCACGGAGAAGCGCGCGCAATTGGCCGAGCGCACCCGCGCCGCGCTGGACCTGGTGGGCCTCTTGCCCGCGCAGAACAAGCTGCCGCGCGAGATTTCCGGCGGCATGAAGCAGCGCGTGGGCATCGCGCGCGCGCTGGCGATCGAGCCGGGCGTGCTGCTGATGGATGAACCCTTTGGCGCGCTCGACGCGCTGACCCGTTCGCACCTGCAGGACGAGCTGCTCAAGATCGTGGGCAAGACGCGCACGACCACCATCATGGTCACCCACGACGTGGATGAGGCCGTGCTGCTGTCGGACCGCATCGTGATGCTGACCAACGGACCGGCCGCCACCATTGGCGAGATCCTGCCGGTGCCGCTGGCGCGGCCGCGCGACCGCGTGCGGCTGGCCAACGATCCGACGTACCTGGCGTGCCGCGCGGGGGTGGTGGACTTCCTGCATCGCAGGTACGGCAATCCGGAGCGCTCGCAGCCCGCTGCGCCGGCCCCTGCCACCCTTGCCGTCGTGCCCCCGCTGGAGGAGGCCGGCGCGACGCGCGCCGCCGCCTAGGAGCCCGGCCATGCAAGAAAGGCAGAAGCTGGTCGTGGTCGGCAACGGAATGGCCGGCATCCGCACGGTGGAGGAATTGCTGAAACTGGCGCCGGACCTTTACGACATCACGGTGTTCGGCGCCGAGCCCCACACCAACTACAACCGCATTCTGCTGTCGCCGGTGCTGACCGGCGAGCGCACGCTGCAGGACATCGTGCTGAACGACGAGGATTGGTACGCCCGCCACGGCATCCGGTTGCTGCGGGGCCGCAAGGTGACGGGCATCGACCGCGCGCGGCGCGCGGTGCTGGCCGACGACGGCACGCGCACGCCGTATGACCGGCTGCTGCTGGCGACCGGGTCCACGCCGTACCGGCTTCCCGTGCCGGGCCATGATCTGGAAGGGGTGGTCGCCTTTCGCGATATCGGCGACGTGAATCTCATGATCGACGCCGCCTCGCGCTACCGCCATGCGGTGGTGATCGGCGGCGGCCTGCTGGGGCTGGAGGCCGCCAATGGCCTGGCCGCGCGGGGCATGCAGGTGTCGGTGGTGCACCTGGGCGCGGCGCTGCTGGACCGCCAACTGGACGGCGAGGCTGCCGCGCTGCTGCGCGCGAGCCTGGAGGCGCGGGGCCTGACCTTTCTGCTCCAGCGCCAGACGGCGGCCATCCTGGGTGGGGCGGACGGACGCGTGCGGGCGGTGCGCTTCGCGGATGGTGAAGAGGTCCCCGCGGACCTGGTGGTGATGGCGGCGGGCGTGCGGCCGAACACCGAGCTGGCGCAACGCTGCGGCCTGCATGTGGACCGCGGCGTGGTGGTCAGCGACACCCTGCAGACCTTCGATCCGCGCATCTACGCGGTGGGCGAATGCGTCAGCCACCGCGGCACGGCCTACGGCCTGGTCGCGCCGCTGTTCGAGCAGGCCAAGGTGGCGGCCAATCATCTGGCGTTGCACGGCATCGGCCGCTACGTGGGCAGCGTCACGTCGACCAAGCTGAAGGTCACCGGCATCGACCTGTTTTCGGCCGGGGACTTCGCGGGCGGCGCGCAGACCGAAACCATCACGCTGGCCGACATGCCGGGCGGCGTCTACAAGAAACTGGTGATCCGCGACGACCGGCTGGTGGGCGCCTGCCTGTACGGCGACACGGCGGACAGCGCCTGGTACGTGCGGCTGATCCGCGAAGGGGCGGGACTGGGCGCCCTGCGCGACCGGCTCATGCTCGGTGAAAGCGCGGCGGGGGAGTAAACGATGGACATGCCGATGGCGCGCCGGATTGACATCATCAGCGAGGACACGCGTGAAGTCGCGTCCATCTGCTGTTATTGCGGCACCGGCTGCGGGGTGCGCGTGCAGGTGCGTGGCGACGCGGTCGTGGGCGTGCGCGGCGATGCGTCGCATCCGGCCAACCGGGGCCGCCTGTGCAGCAAGGGCCTGGCCCTGGCCGATACCGTCCGACGCGATGGCGCCCGCGTGCTGTCGGCGCGTGCGCGCGAGGCGCGCGGGCAGCCCATGCAGGACATCGCCCTGGCGCACGCGCTGGACCTGGCAGCGGACAGGTTGGCCGGCGCCATCGCCCGGCATGGGCCGGATTCGGTCGGCTTTTATCTGTCGGGCCAGTTGCTGACGGAGGACTACGCCGTCTTCAACAAGCTGGCGCGCGCGCTGGCGGGCACGAACAACATCGACACCAATTCGCGGCTGTGCATGTCCAGCGCGGTGTCGGGCTACAAGCGCACCCTGGGCGCGGACGCGCCGCCGGCCTGCTACGAGGACCTGGAGCTGGCGGACACGGTGCTGATCGCCGGGTCCAACATGGCCTATGCGCACCCGGTGCTGTTCCGGCGGCTGGAAGCCGCGCGCGCCAGCCGGCCGGGCATGAAAGTGATCGCGGTCGATCCGCGGCGCACGGATACCGCCGCCTTCGCCGATCTGCACCTGCCGCTGGCGCCGGGGTCCGATGTCGCGCTCTTTAACGCCATGCTCAACGTGATGCTGCGCGAAGGCCTGGTCGACGAGGAATACATCCGGCGTCACACAGAGGGCTTCGACACGCTGCGGGCGCGCGTGCAGGCGGTCACGCCCGAGGCGGCGCAGCGCCTGTGCGGCGTGCCTGCGCGCGATATCGTGCAGGCGGCGCGCTGGTTCGGGCAGGCGGGCGCGGCGCTGTCGCTCTACACCATGGGTCTGAACCAGTCGGTGGCGGGCACCGACAAGAATGCCGCGCTGATCCACCTGCATCTGGCGACCGGGCAGATCGGGCGTCCCGGCGCGGGACCGTTTTCGCTGACCGGACAGCCCAACGCCATGGGCGGCCGCGAGGCCGGCGGCATGGCGACGCTGCTGCCGGGCCATCGCGATCCCGCTTCGGCCGCCGACCGCGCCGAGGTGGCGCGCCTGTGGGGCGTGGACAGCCTGCCCGACGCGCCGGGCGCGACGGCGATGGACATGTTCGACGCGGTGCTGGAAGGGCGCATCAAGGTGCTCTGGATCGCGGCGACCAATCCGGCCCAGTCGCTGCCGGACCAGGCGCGCGTGCGGGCGGCGCTGGAACGCGCCGAGTTCGTGATCGTGCAGGAGGCCTACGCCGGCACCGAGACGCTGGCCTACGCTGACCTGATCCTGCCCGCGGCGACCTGGCCCGAGAAGTCCGGCACGGTCACCAATTCCGAGCGCCGCATCAGCCGGGTCCGCGCCGCGATCGCGCCGCCCGGCGACGCGCAGCCCGACTGGCGGCTGGCGCAGGCGGTGGCCCGCCGCCTTGCCGCACGCATGGCGCCGGCCAAGGCGGACCTGTTCGCCTACCGTGACGAGGGCGAAGTCTTTGCCGAACATGCCCGCATGACGGCCGGCCGGGACCTGGACTACAGCGCACTGGACTACGGCACCCTGGCGCAGCGCGGACCGCAGCAGTGGCCGTACCGGCAGGGGCAGGGCACGGCGCGCCTGTACGCCGACGGCGTCTTTCCCACGCCCAGTGGCCGCGCCCGTTTCTGTGATGTGTCGTGGCGGCCGACCGCCGAAACGACGTCCGAGAAATTCCCGCTGCAGCTGACCACCGGCAGGCTGCGCGACCACTGGCACACCATGGCGCGCACGTCGCTGGCCCGGGCGCTGACGCAGCATGTCGAGGAACCGTGGGTGTCGCTGCATCCCGATGACATGCGCCGCCTGGACCTGGAGCCCGGCGCGCTGGCCCGGCTGCATTCGCGGCGAGGCAGCCTGGTGCTGCCGGCGCAGCCGGACGACGCGGTGCGTCCCGGCCAGGCTTTCGTGCCGATGCACTGGGGCAGCGCCTTCATGGCCGGACTGGGGGTGAATGCGCTGACCAATCCCGCGACCGATCCCGTATCGCGGCAGCCCGAACTGAAGTTCAGCGCAGTGCGCGCCGAACCCGCCGGCCTGCCCTGGCAGGCCGGCGCCTGGCGGCAGGGCGATGGCGCGGCGCTGCGCGCGGACCTCGCGCCGTGGCTGCGCCGCTTCGACTACGCCGTCGTGCTGCCGACCGGCGCCGGCGGGGTCCGGTTGCGGCTCGCGAGCCGCGCGGCGCCGGATCCCGCGCTGCTGCACGAATTGGCCGAGGCGCTGGACCTGCGGCGCCCGGACGTGGCGTACGACGATCCCGCGCGCGGCACGCTGCGCCGGGTCGCGGCCGGGCAGGGCGGGCTGCGCGCCTTCCTGCTGACCGGCGACCTGCGCGCGCAGGACGCGCTGCTGGCCTGGGCGGGAGGCGGCGAGGCGCCCGCGAGCATCGCCGCGCTTCTGATGGGCCGGGTGGCCGGACCGGCGCGGTCGCGCACCGTCTGCGTCTGCCATGGCGTGAGCGAGGCGGCGATCCTGGGCGGCATCGCGCGCGGCTGCGACCTGGCGGCGCTGAAGGAAACGCTGGGCTGCGGGACCGGTTGCGGCTCCTGCGTGCCGGAGATACAGTCACTGATGGCGCGCCGCCCGACACGTTCGGACATACGCCGCGCGCGGCAACCGGTGTAGTATCAAGCCAACTGTCAGCCAGGCGCTGACGGCGTTTTCGGTTTTCTGGAGTGGCTTGTGACGACGATGCGAAAAGTGGCATCCCTGGTGATCGCGGCGGGCGCGATGGGCGCGGCCGGCATGGCGCAGGCCGGCGTGTGCGACGCGCAGTTCATGCATGATGGCGGCGCGGTGCAACTGACCGGCTCGGGCAATCTGGCGCTGGGCGCCGACCTGACGTTCGCCGAGGTTACAAAAAGCAATGGCGACAACTGCCGCGCGCGCGTGCAGGGCGTCGCCCGGTTCAGCTACGCGGGCCTGCCCCCCGGCAAATCCAAGCTCGATTACCTGATGACGGTCAAGGGCGGCCAGGCGACCTTCCTGCGCTACGCGAGCGCCGGCGAAGCGCCCAAGCCGTCCGAGGGCCAGTTCGACCTGCGGATGCTTGGCCTCTTTGCCTATGACGGCAAGCTCAACGCCGGCCAGAAGCTGCCGGGCTCGTCGTTCCGCCTCAAGATCGGCAAGGAAGCGCCCGTGGGCGGACAGCCCAGCACCACCGTGCGCATCGGCGAAAAGAAGGTGGGGCCCAAGGCCTCGCTCGACACCGCCCTGGGCCAGCAGTCCTGCCACCCGATTACCTACACCCGCAATTCGGATCCCACCATGGCCACGTTCCAGGGCCTGACGATTCCCATTCCCGGCATGAACACGACCGTCACCGATTGGTATTGCCCCGCCGTGAATCTGGTGATGAAGCAGGACATCGACCAGGGCGGCGTGAAGTCCGCGGTTGAGATTACGCAGATCAAGTAGCACCCGGTAGCACGCGGGCGATTGCGCCGGCGTGGCGGCTGGTATCATCGATTCGTCATGGACACACAACAGGAGCTCAAGAAAATGGCAACGAGAAAATCCGAAGACGTCGCAAAAGAAAAACTCATCGACAGTGTCAAGACCAGCCTGAATGACGCCGAAAGCCTGCTGCGCGAAGCAGCCAGCAGCACCGGCGACAAGGCCAATGAACTGCGCGACCGCGCCCTGACGTCGCTGCGGCGCACGCGCGAGGCGCTGTACGAAGCGCAGGATGCCGTCCTCGAACGCGGTCGCAAGGCCGCCCGCGCGACGGACGACTACGTGCATGACAATCCCTGGCAAGCCATCGGGGTGGCAGGCGTGACCGGCCTGCTGCTCGGCTTGCTGATCAGCCGCCGCTGACAGGGCAGGACGTCCGGGCGGCAGGCGCGGCGACATGCCGGCGCCTGCCGCCCGGCGTTCTTTCAGCCATGGGTCTACGAAAAACTGTTTTCGGTGTTGCCTCCAGCCTGGTCGGGCTGATGCGCACGCGGCTGGAGCTGCTGGCTCTGGAAGCCGCGGACGAAAAGGCGCGCCTGCTCAAGCTGCTGGGCCTGGCGTTTGCGGCCTTGCTATTCCTGACGCTGGCGGTGCTGGTGGCCACCATCACCATCGCCGTGGCGTTCTGGCCCACGGAAGACCGCTATCTGGCGCTGGGTCTGCTGGCGGCCTTCTATGGTGTGGCCGGCGTGGTGCTGCTGCTCGTGGTGCGCCACGGGCTCGTGTACGGACCGGCGCCGTTCTCGGCCACGCTCGAAGAGCTGGGTCGCGATGCGGAATTGCTGGACCGGGTGCGCGAGGCGCATGCCGACGACGAGCCGGCGGTACGCCGGCGCGAGGAGCCCTGAGCCATGCACAAGAGATCTCCCACCGTCGACCGCGCCGTGCGCATCGAACTGCTGCGCGCCCGCGCCGCGATCGAGCGCGAATCATTGGCGCAGAGCATCGTCTCGGCCGGGCGCAAGCTCGAGCCCGGCGCGCTCATCCGCGGCATGCTGCCCGGCCTTGCGTCGGGTGGCGCCTCGCGCTGGGCCTTGCAGGCGATCACCCTGGCGCGGCGCTATCCCATCATCAGTTCGTCCCTGTCCGCCATGTTCATGCGCGGGGGCAAGCGCGGCAAGCTCCTGAAGCTGGCCGGCGGCGCCTTCGTGGGCTGGCAACTGTTCAAGGCCTGGCGCGGCATGCGGCAGGACGACGACAGGGAGCGCGGCTGACGCCAGTCCGCACGAAGCAAAAAACGACCCCGCCGCTGAATGCCTCCCCGCCAGCCTGACCTCCGTCGGGCCTTCGGGGAGCATTCAGCGGCGGGGTCTTTTTGTGCCCGCTGCCGCGAGCCGGGCGCCTACAAGCCCAACTGCCCCCACATATCGTCCACGCGCTTCTTGACGTTGGCGTCCATCGTGATGGGCGTGCCCCATTCGCGGCTGGTTTCTCCCGGCCACTTGTTGGTGGCGTCCAGGCCCATCTTGCCGCCCAGGCCGGACACCGGCGAGGCAAAGTCCAGGTAGTCGATCGGCGTGTTCTCGACCAGCAGCGTGTCGCGCACCGGGTCCATGCGGGTGGTCATGGCCCAGACCACTTCCTTCCAGTCGCGCGGATTGATGTCCTCGTCCACGACCACGATGAACTTGGTGTACATGAACTGGCGCAGGATGCTCCACAAGCCGAACATGACGCGCTTGGCGTGCCCGGCGTACTGCTTGCGGATCGACACCACGGCCAGGCGGTAGCTGCAGCCTTCGGGCGGCAGGTAGAAATCCACGATTTCCGGAAGCTGGCGGCGCAGCAGCGGCACGAAGACTTCGTTCAGCGCGACGCCCAGCACGGCCGGCTCGTCGGGCGGCTTGCCCGTGTAGGTCGAGTGATAGATGGGGTTGCGCCGCATCGTGATCCGCTCGACGGTGAAGACCGGGAACCAGTCCTGCTCGTTGTAGTACCCGGTGTGGTCGCCGTAGGGACCTTCCAGCGCCATCTCGTAGCCGCTGTCCGGCGGCGGATTGACGCCCTCGGGGACCACGGGCTTGATGGCGCGCGGATCCGAGGACGGTAGCAGGTGACCCTCCAGCACGATCTCGGCCCAGGCCGGCACCGACAGATTGCTGCCCAGCGCCTGCGCGACCTCGGTGCGCGAGCCGCGCAAGAGCCCGGCGAACTGGTATTCGGACAGGCTGTCAGGCACGGGCGTGACCGCGCCCAGCGTCGTGGCCGGATCGGCGCCCAGGGCGACCGCGATCGGAAATGGCGTGCCGGGGTTCGCGATGGCGTGGTCGCGGAAGTCCAGCGCGCCGCCGCGGTGCGACAGCCAGCGCATGATCAATTTGTTCGGCCCCAGCAACTGCTGGCGGTAGATGCCCAGGTTCTGCCGCTTGGCGTTGGGTCCGCGCGTGATGACCAGGCCCCACGTCAGAAGCGGCGCAACGTCGCCCGGCCAGCAGGTCTGGATCGGCAGGCGGGTCAGGTCCACGTCCTTGCCTTCCCAGACGATCTCCTGGCAGGCGGGGCTTTTGACGTTCTTGGGGCTCATGTCCCACAGCGCGGATTTCAGCATCGACACCTTGGCCAGCGCATCGCGCAGGCCCTTGGGCGCTTCGGGTTCGCGCAGGGAGGCCAGCAGCTCGCCGATGTCGCGCAGGGCGCTGACGTTGTCGGCGCCCATGCCCCGCGCCACGCGGGCCGGGGTGCCGAACAGGTTGGCCAGCACCGGCATCTGCGCGGGCTGGCCATTGTGGCGGGCGTTTTCGAACAGCAGGGCGGGCCCTTCGGCGCGCAGCACGCGGTCGGAAATTTCGGTCATTTCCAGTTGCGTGGAGACCGGGGCGCCAATGCGTTTGAGCTCGCCCATCCGTTCGAGTTGGGCGATGAAGTCTCTAAGGTCGCGGTATTTCACTACAGATCCCTGCTATTTGGTTACATTTCAGGTTCAAAGAGAGGTTAACATTGACTCCCTCTTTTTTACGCAGGAGGTTCCATGCCCGATGCGTCAGTGGCCAGCCTGTTCAGGCACATGGCCCAAGGAGTGCACCAATATCTTGCCGAGTCCCTGCGCATTTGCTCTGTTTACCTGGGCATTGCGGTCATTGTGACGGTAAGCATGGGATTCGCCCTGCCTGGTTTGCGCGACCAGGCATTGCAAGTGCACAAAGCCTTGTTGACCGCCCTCGCGCCTTCGTCCATGCAGGCCAGCTCCGATTCCGAAGCCGGCTCCGAACTGGGTGTCGATTCGTCGTCGGCCATTGCCATGGCCGTTCCCGCCGCACCCGCCAGCAACGCCACCGGCATGCTGGGGCCGGCCCGTATCGCGCCGCCCGCGCCCAAGACGCCCGCCTCGGCGGCCACGGGGCCGCAGGCGGAAGCATTGCGCAACTATATCTCGCGCAAGTACAAGGTTGCCTATGACGCGACCGGCCCGCTCCTGAACACCGTGTACAAGGTCAGCCGCGAAAAGCAGCTCGATCCCTTGCTGGTGCTGGCCGTGATCGCCATCGAGTCGCGCTACAACCCGCTGGCGGAAAGCCACGTCGGCGCGCAGGGCCTGATGCAGGTCATGACCAGCGTCCACCAGGACAAGTTCGACGCGGTCGGCAAGAATCCGCTGGACCCCGCGGCCAACATCCGCGTGGGCGCCACCATCCTGCGCGACTGCATCAACCGGCGCGGGTCCGTGGACGGCGGCCTGGCGTGTTACGTGGGTTCCACCGGACCGGACGACAACGGCTACGGCGCCAAGGTGCAGGCGGAACGCCGCCGCCTGGCGCTGGCGTCCGGCATCGCCATCGCGCGCGACTGAGTCTTCGCCCGGGTTCGTGCCCCGCTCCGTGCCCGGTTCCATGGCCGGTTCCATGACCGGCTCTACAAAGCGCGCCCTCGCAGGCGCGCTTTGGCTTTGGAGGTCAGCGTTGCAGCAGCACGCCCATCCGGGCCACCGCCTCTTCCAGGCGGTCCAGCCCGGTGGCATACGAGAACCGCATGGTGTGCGCCGCATGCGCCGGGCCGAAGTCCAGGCCCGGGACGGCGGCCACGCCGGCTTCCAGCAGCAGCCGCTGCGAGAACGTGGCGCTGTCCATGCCCAGGCTGCTGATGTCGGCATAGATATAGAACGCCCCGTCCGGCTTGACCGGCACGTCGATGCCCAGGCGCTCGAATTCCGGCAGCAGGTAGTCGCGGCGCTGCTTGAAGGCTTCGCGGCGGTGTTCGAAGATCTTCAGCGCGGCGGGCGTGAAGCAGGCCAGCGCGGCATGCTGCGCCAGCGTGGGGGCGCAGATGGCCAGGCTGGAGGCGATCTTTTCCACCGCCGCGACCATGCCGTCGGGCACGATCATCCAGCCCAGGCGCCAGCCCGTCATGTGGAAATACTTGGAGAAGCTGTTGATCACGATGACGTCGTCGTCCAGCGTCAGCGCCGAGCGCGGCTGGCCGTCATAGGACAGGCCGAGGTAGAGTTCGTCGACGATGGCAAAGCCGTCGCGCTCGCGCACCTGCGCCAGCAGTTGGGCCAGTTCACCGTGGGCGATGGAGGTGCCGGTGGGGTTGCTGGGCGAGGCCACCATCACGCCCTGCGTGGCGGGCGTCCAGTGCCGGGCCACGTCGGCGGCGGACAACTGGAAGCGCTTTTCCGCCGTGCTGGGAATCAGGCGCGGCCTGCCGCCCGCGGCCAGCACGAAATTGCTGTTGGCGGGGTAGGAGGGGTCGGGCATCAGCACCTCGCCGCCCGGGTTCACCAGCGCCGCGCAGGCCAGCGTCAGGGCGCCGGAGGCGCCTGCCGTGACGATCACGCGGCGCGGGTCGATCGTGGCGCCGAACTGCTCCTGGTAGAAGCGGGCGATGGCCTCGCGCAGCGGGGCGATCCCCGCGCCCGGGCTGTAGCCGCTGAGCCCGGCGCGGGCGGCGCGGTCCAGCGCTTCCACGACCTGGGGGGGCGCGGTAAAGTCCGGTTCGCCGATGCCCAGGCTGATAATGTCCTTTCCCGCCGCCTGCAGCGCCTGCGCCTGCTTGAACAGTTCCATTACCTGGAACGTCAGGAAATCATGGGTGCGGTCGGCGAGGCGGGGCATTGGAATCTCGAAAGCGTCATCTAGCAAAAAAGGAATTGTAGTCATGCAGCCATCCCGGCGCGCCTTTCTCCTTGGCCGTCGCCCGGTCCAGACGCCCTGGGCGGCCTTCCTGCAACGCCTGGCGCTGGTGTGCCAGGGCCAGGTCCGCGACCTGGGCGAGGGCGGGCCGGAGGGCGCGTGCGCCATCCTCACGCCCGCTCGCGACGCCGACGCCGCGCAAGCGCGCAAGCTGTGCGCCGAATACCGCGTGGTCGTGGAGCTGGAGGGCGCGGCCGGGCCGTTCGCGCCCTCGGCCCGGCCGCGCCTGCGGGTGGATCCCGCCTTGTTGACCGGCTTGACCCGGCTCGATGGCCCCGCGCCGCGCTGGCGCGCGCAGCCGGGCGTGACGCTGGCCGAGTTGGCCCGCGCCGGGTTGCGGCAATTCGCCGGACTGCCGGGCGACATGACGCTCGCCCAATGGGTGGCGGCGCCGGCGCCCTGGCCGGCCGGACGCTGCGCGGCGTCGGGCCTGCTGGCGGCGGACGTGCTGTTGGCCGATGGCGTCGAAGAGACGCTGGGGGCATTCGGCGAATCGGACGTCCAGCCGCTGCGCTCGGCCACGGTTCAGCGCCTGGTGCCCGCCTTGTTCCAGCTTGCGTCCGGCGGCGACGCCTTCGCGACCCACGACGGCTATCACTGGCTGGGCCGCTACCGCCTGGACGCGCTCAAGCCCGAGGCGCCAGCCACCGTCAACCTGGCGCAGTTGCTGCTGGGCCACGGCGGCACGCTGGCCTGGCTGCATGGCGCGTTGCTGGCCGATGTGCCGGCCTGGAATGGCGCCGATGCCGACGGCGGCGCGTCGGCCCGATCCGCGCCCGACGCCCCTGGCCTGGCAACCGTCCGCCTGGACGGACGCGTCAAGAGCCTGTTCGATCCCGAGGGCTGCTTCCCCGAAATCCTGTGGCCTGAAGTCTGAAAAACATTCAGCTTGCTGTAAGATTTCGGCGCTCGATCCCAAGAACGAGGAAGGCGTGCCGTATCGCGTGGCGCGTCATGGGAATAGAATTCCTCCTCTTTCCGTGTCACACACTCTAGCCAGAAGCCGCCCTATGGATGCCAACCTTCGCAAAGCCGCCCTTGAATATCACGAGCACGGGCGCCCCGGCAAAATCTCTGTCACGCCCACCAAGCAGTTGACGAACCAGCGCGACCTGGCGCTGGCGTACTCGCCCGGCGTGGCGGCGGCCTGCGAGGAAATCGTGGCCGATCCGGCCAATGTGTTCCGCTACACCGCGCGCGGCAACCTGGTGGGCGTCATCACCAACGGCACCGCGGTGCTGGGCCTGGGCAACATCGGCGCGCTGGCCTCCAAGCCGGTCATGGAAGGCAAGGCGGTGCTGTTCAAGAAGTTCGCCGGCCTGGATGTTTTCGACATCGAAATCAACGAAACCGATCCGGACAAGCTGGTCGAGATCATCGCCGGCCTGGAAGCCACCTTCGGCGGCATCAACCTTGAGGACATCAAGGCGCCGGAGTGCTTCACGGTGGAGCGCAAGCTGCGCGAGCGCATGAAGATTCCCGTTTTCCACGACGACCAGCATGGCACCGCCATTACGGTGTCGGCCGCCTTCATCAACGGCCTGAAGGTCGTGGGCAAGGACATCAAGACGGTCAAAGTGGTCACGTCGGGCGCGGGCGCCGCGGCGCTGGCCTGTCTGGACCTGATGGTGGACCTGGGCCTGCCGCTGGAAAACATCTGGGTGACCGACATCGAGGGCGTGGTCTATGAGGGCCGCACCACGCTGATGGACCCGGACAAGGCGCGCTTTGCGCAAAAGACCGACGCGCGCAAGCTGGCCGAGGTGATCCAGGACGCCGACGTGTTCCTGGGCCTGTCGGCCGGCGGCGTGCTCAAGCCGGAAATGGTGGCCGCCATGGGGTCGCGTCCGCTGATCCTGGCGCTGGCCAATCCCACGCCGGAAATCCTGCCGGAAGTGGCGCACGGCGTGCGCGACGACGTGGTCATGGCCACGGGCCGGTCGGACTATCCGAACCAGGTCAACAACGTGCTGTGCTTTCCCTACATCTTCCGTGGCGCGCTGGACGTGGGCGCCACGACCATCACGCGCGAGATGGAAAAGGCGGCGGTGTACGCCATTGCCGAACTGGCCGAGGAAGAACAGAACGAAGTCGTGGCCGCGGCCTACGGCACGTTCGACATCTCGTTCGGCCCCGAATACCTGATTCCCAAGCCTTTCGACCCGCGCCTGATCGTGCGCATCGCCCCGGCCGTGGCCAAGGCCGCGATGGAAGGCGGCGTGGCGACGCGCCCGCTGGCTGACCTGGAAGCCTACGAAGAGCAGCTCCAGCAGTTCGTGTACCACTCGGGCGCGTTCATGAAGCCGCTGTTCTCGGCGGCCAAGCGCATCGTGCGCGAGGGCGGTCCCGCCCGCATCGTGTTCGCGGAAGGCGAGGACGAGCGCGTGCTGCGCGCCGTGCAGGTGGTGGTCGACGAGGGCCTGGCCCGCCCCATCCTGGTGGGCCGCCCGTCGGTGCTGCTGACCCGCATCGAAAAGCTGGGCCTGCGCCTGCGCCTGGGCGAAGACGTCGAAGTCACCAACCCGGAATACGACGAACGCTTCCATCAGTACTGGACCACCTACTGGGAGCGCATGTGCCGCCGCGGCATCACCAAGGAAATGGCGCGCGTGGAAATGCGCCGCCGCATGACGCTGATCGGCGCGATGATGGTTCACCTGGGCGATGCCGACGGCATGGTCTGCGGGTCCGTCGGCGCCTACCACGACCATCTGCGTTTCGTGGACGAAGTCATCGGCCGCCGCCCGGGCCACAACGTCTATGCCGCCATGAACATCCTGCTGCTCAACGAGCGCACGGTGGTGCTGGTGGACACGCACGTGAACGACGAGCCCTCGGCCGAACAGATCGCCGAGTTCACCGTGGCCGCCGCGCGCGAAATGCGCCGGCTGTACCTTGCGCCCAAGGCAGCGCTGCTGTCGCGGTCGAACTTCGGCTCGGGCAGCTCGGCCTCGGGGGCCAAGATGCGCCGCGCGTTGGAGCTGATCCGGCAGATCGATCCCGAGCTTGAGATCGACGGCGAAATGCACGGCGACTGCGCGCTGGACGAGGCCCTGCGCATGCGCATCCTGCCTTCGTCCACGCTCAAGGGCGAGGCCAACCTGCTGGTGTGCCCGAACGTGGATGCCGGCAACATCGCCTACAACCTGCTCAAGACGGCGGCGGGCGGCAACGTGGCCGTGGGCCCGTTCCTGCTCGGCTGCAATGCGCCGGTGCATATCCTGACCTCCAGTTCCACCGTGCGCCGCATCGTCAACATGACCGCGATGACGGTGGTCGATGTCAATACACCGCGTTGAAGTGACGCCGGCCGGCAGGGCGTGCCCGCGCACGCCCACCGGCCTGGTGCTGATGGGCGGCGGCGCGCGCGCCGCCTACCAGGTCGGTGTGCTCAGCGCCATCATGGAGCTGCTGGACCCGGACTGGCATTCCCATTTCCAGAACCCCTTTGACATCATCTGCGGCACATCCGCCGGCGCCATCAACGCCGCGGCGCTGGCCTGCCGCGCCGACCGGCCCCACCTGGGCGTGCGCCGCATCCGTCGCCTGTGGTCGTCGCTGAACACCGACATGATCTACCGGGCCGACGCGCCCGGCCTGATCCGCACGGGCGTGCGCTGGCTGGGCCTGCTGTCGCTGGGCTGGATGTACTCCGGCCTGACGCGCAAGCGCCCGCACTCCCTGCTGGACAATGCCCCCATGCAGGCGCTGCTGGAGCGGGTGCTGGACTTTCGCAACCTGCAATCCAACCTGGAAGGCGGCGCGCTGTCGGCGCTGGCCATCACGGCCTCGGGCTACACCAGCGGCGAGCATCTGACCTTCTACCAGGCGCACACCCGGATCGAGCCCTGGCACCGCTATCTGCGGCTGGCGATACCCACGCCCATCAATATCGACCACCTGATGGCGTCGTCGGCCATTCCCTTTGTCTTTCCCGCCCGCCAGGTGCACGTGCACGGCAAGGGCGAATGGTGCGGCGACGGCTCGATGCGCCAGCTCGCGCCGATCAGCCCGGCCATCCACCTGGGCGCGCACCGGGTGATGGTGATCGGCACGGGTTACCGCGACGACACCCACCCCGAGGCGCGCGCCGATTCGCCGCCGTATCCGTCGCTGGCCCAGGTGGGCGGGCACGCGCTGTCGAGCATCTTCCTGGACAGCCTGTCGGCGGACGTCGAGCGCCTGGAGCGCATCAACTACCTGATGGAGCACGCCGGCCCCAATGGCGCGCCGCCAGCCGTGCGCCGCGTCGAGGTGCTGACCCTCACGCCCAGCCAGTCGCTGGACTTGATGGCGCTCGAGCATTTGCAGGACATGCCCGCCCAGGCGCGTGCGCTTTTCCGCGTACTCGGTGTATCGTCCGATCCAGGCCGTCCGGGGGGAGGGGCGCTGATGTCCTATCTCCTCTTCGAAGCCAGCTACACCAAGCGATTGATTGAACTGGGTTATGCCGATACGATGCAGCGTAACGACGAAGTGATCGCCTTTTTCAGGGAGGCACAGGCATGACGCGCAATGGCCAATCTACTTTGCAGCGGCAGCTCATGCGCGGCGGAGCGCTGGCTCACGACGGGCTGGACAAGAAGGCCGTGGTGGACGCCGCGCACGAACTTGGCCTGTCCTTGTTTGTCGCCAATTGCGACCCCTGCCGCAGCCGCTCGGCGGTATTGCGCGCCATCGTCAAGGCCGTGGATTTCCCCGAGTACTTCGGCGGCAACCTGGATGCCCTGTACGACTGCCTGTGCGACACGGTGCTGGACCACAAGTCCGGCGTGGTGCTGTGGCTGTACCGACTGCATTCCGGCGATCCGGCGCTGGAAGAAGACGCGGTCCGCATCGAAACCGTCTGTTCCGACGTTGCGGATTTCGCGCACGAAAACGGCCGTGTCTTCGCCTACGTGATCGAACACGCGGGCAAGCATCCCGATCCGGAGCCTGGCGTGGCCGCGGCCCCCTACGGCGAAAACGACTGATCCGGCCGGGCCGGGACTACCAGCCCTGCAGCGCGCTGACCGCCGAAATCAGCGCCAGTCCGGCCGTCTCGGTGCGCAGCACGCGCGGGCCGAAGCGCACGGCCTGCACGCCCGCCTGGCGCGCCGCGTCCAATTCCTTATCCGTCCATCCGCCTTCCGGGCCGACCAGCAGGGTCAGGGCCTGCGCGCCCGATGCCCCCGATGCCTCCGATCCGCCCGATGCGCCTTGCAGCAGGCCGGCCAGGTCTTGGTCGGCCTCGGGGTGGCAGAGCAGCCGCAATCCGTCGGCGGGCTGGGCCAGCCAGTCGGCCAGCGCCTGCGGCGCATCCACGGGCATGAGGCGGTTGCGGCCGCATTGCTCGGCGGCCGATTGCGCGATGCGCTGCCAGTGCGCCACGCGCTTTTCCAGCCGGGCGCCGGACAGTTGCAGCACGCTGCGCTGCGCGGCGATGGGGCAGACGCGCGCCGCGCCCAGTTCCACCGCCTTTTCCACCACCCAGTCCATCTTGTCGCCGGAGGGCAGGCCCTGCGCCAGCGTGATGCGTCCGCCCAGTTCGGCCTCGCGGGGATTGAACTCGCCAAGCTGGGCGTAGCCCGCCTTGCCGTCGATTTCCAGCACCGCGGGAAATTCGCCGCCCAGGCCGTTGAACAGCGTGATGGCCTCGCCGGCGCGCAGGCGCAGCACGCGCACGGCATGATGGGCAAGGGCGTCGGGAAGGGCGATGCGGGCGCCGGCGGCCAGGGGAACGTCGCAGTAGAAACGGGGGGCGGGCATGGGGGCAAGTAGCGGGAAACGGGGCGTTCTGACGAGTACGCGTAGCCTACCACCGCTCGCCCCTTTCCCTTGGAAACCCCCGATTACATAGGGCATCCGGGCGATGGCGTCCGGGAAATCCCCTGATGCTAAAATCTCCTGCTTCGCAACCTACTCAACTGGCCCTATTTCCAACGTAGGCGCGCCAGTTTCAAAGAGCCTTCCGAATGAGCAATCCGACCGCCCCTAAACTTGCCTTGGCGGATGCCATCCGCGCCCTCGCGATGGATGCCGTGCAACAAGCGAACTCCGGGCATCCGGGTGCTCCCATGGGCATGGCGGAAATCGCCCAAGCCTTGTGGGCCTGCAACCTGCGCCACAATCCCAAGGATCCCGCCTGGGCCAACCGCGACCGCTTCGTGCTGTCCAACGGCCACGGCTCGATGCTGATCTACGCCCTGCTGCACCTGACGGGCTACGACCTGCCCATCGAAGAACTCAAGAATTTCCGCCAGCTCCATTCCAAGACGCCGGGCCACCCCGAAGTGGGCATCACCCCGGGCGTGGAAACCACCACGGGCCCGCTGGGCCAGGGCCTGGGCAATGCCGTGGGCATGGCGCTGGCCGAAGCGCTGCTGGCCGCTGAATTCAACAAGCCGGGCCACACGCTGGTCGACCATCACACCTACGCCTTCACGGGCGACGGTTGCCTGATGGAAGGCATCTCGCACGAGGTGTGCTCGCTGGCCGGCACGCTCAAGCTGGGCAAACTGGTCGTGCTGTACGACGACAACGGCATCTCCATCGACGGCCACGTCGAGCACTGGTTCGCCGACGACACCGCCAAGCGCTTCGAAGGCTACGGCTGGAACGTCATCCGCGGCGTGGACGGCCATGACGTCGCCGCCGTGGACGCCGCCATCAAGGCCGCGCGTTCGCAATCGGAAAAGCCCACGCTCATCGTCTGCCGTACCGTGATCGGCAAGGGCTCGCCCAACATGGCCGGCACGCACAACGTGCACGGCGCCCCGCTGGGCAAGGACGAAATCGCCGCCACGCGCGCCGCGCTGGGCTGGTCGTCGGAACCCTTCCAGATTCCGCAGGACATCTACGACGGCTGGGACGGCCGCAAGCAGGGCGAGCAAGCCCAGGCCGAATGGCAGTCGCGCTTTGACGCCTACGCCGCCGAATTCCCCGCCGAAGCCGCTGAATTCGCCCGCCGCATGAAGGGCGAAATGCCCGCCGGCTACGCCGACCAGTTCAAGGCCTTCCTGGCCGCCACCCTCGAAAAGGGCGAAACCGTCGCCACCCGCAAGGCCTCGCAATTCGCGATCGCCGCGCTGGCGCCGCTGCTGCCGGAAATGCTGGGCGGCTCGGCCGACCTGACCGGCTCCAACTTCACCGACTGGAAGGGCGTCGCCGCCGTCCGCGCCGGCGACCAGGGCATCCAGTTCGGCCGCCACATCAACTACGGCGTGCGCGAATTCGGCATGGCCGCCATCATGAACGGCATCGCCCTGCACGGCGGCTACCTGCCGTTCGGCGGCACGTTCCTGACGTTCTCCGACTACTCGCGCAACGCCATCCGCATGGCTGCGCTGATGAAGCAGCGCGTCGTCCACGTGTTCACGCACGACTCGATCGGCCTGGGCGAAGACGGCCCGACCCACCAGTCCATCGAACACGCGGCCAGCCTGCGCCTGATTCCCAACCTGTCGCTGTGGCGCCCCTGCGATACCGCCGAGACCGCCGTGGCGTGGAACGCCGCCGTGACGCGTCCGGCCAGCATCGGCATGGACGTGCATGACGGCGGCCCCACGGCCCTGTTGCTGTCGCGCCAGAACCTGCCCTTCGTGCAGCGCGACGCGGCCACCGTGGACGCCATCGCGCGCGGCGGCTACGTGCTGCGCGACGCCGACGGCGCCCGCGCCGTCATCATCGCCACCGGCTCTGAAGTCGCCATCGCGCTGGACGCGCAGGCCCAGCTTGCCAAGGAAGGCATCGCTGTGCGCGTGGTCTCCATGCCCAGCACCGACGTCTTCGACAAGCAGGACGCCGCCTGGAAGCAATCCGTGCTGCCCAAGGGCCTGCCGCGCGTGGCCGTCGAAGCCGGCGTCACCGCCTTCTGGCACAAGTACGTCGGCCTGGAAGGCGCCGTGGTCGGCATCGACCGCTACGGTGAATCCGCGCCGGCCGGCGCCCTGTTCAAGTTCTTCGGGCTGACCGCCGACAAGGTGGCCGAGACCGTCAAGCAAGTTTTGTAAAAAAGGAGCTTAGTCATGACCATTCGCGTCGCCATCAACGGTTACGGTCGCATCGGCCGCAACATCCTGCGTGCCCACTATGAAGGTGGCAAGAAGCACGATATCGAAATCGTCGCCATCAACGACCTGGGCGATCCCAAGACGAACGCGCACCTGACGCGCTACGACACCGCCCACGGCAAGTTCCCGGGCACCGTCGAAGTCGACGGCGATTTCATGGTCGTCAACGGCGACAAGATCCGCGTCCTGGCCAACCGCAACCCGGCTGAACTGCCCTGGGGCGACCTGAAGGTCGACGTCGTGCTGGAATGCACGGGCTTTTTCACCACCAAGGAAAAGGCCGGCGCGCACATCAAGGGCGGCGCCAAGAAGGTCATCATCTCGGCCCCCGGCGGCAAGGACGTCGACGCCACCATCGTCTACGGCGTCAACCACGGCGTGCTGAAGGCGACGGACACCGTCATCTCCAACGCCTCGTGCACCACCAACTGCCTGGCCCCGCTGGTCAAGCCGCTGAACGACAAGCTGGGCCTGGAAAACGGCCTGATGACCACCGTGCACGCCTACACCAACGACCAGGTCCTGACCGACGTCTACCACGAAGACCTGCGCCGCGCGCGTTCGGCCACGATGAGCATGATCCCCACCAAGACCGGCGCTGCCGCCGCCGTGGGCCTGGTGCTGCCGGAACTGAACGGCAAGCTGGACGGCTACGCCATCCGCGTTCCGACCATCAACGTGTCGATCGTCGACCTGTCCTTCGTGGCCAGCCGCGACACGACCGTCGAAGAAGTGAACAGCATCCTGAAGGCCGCCTCCGAAGGCGAACTGAAGGGCATCCTGGACTACAACACCGAACCCCTGGTCTCGGTGGACTACAACCACAACCCGGCCTCCAGCACCGTTGACGCGTCGCTGACCAAGGTCTCGGGCCGCCTGGTCAAGGTCTCGTCCTGGTACGACAACGAGTGGGGCTTCTCGAACCGCATGCTCGACACCACCGTCGCGCTGATGTCGGCCAAGTAAGCACGCCGCCAGTCCATAAGGGGACGGATTTGTTTTCCGCCGTTGCGGAAAATGGGTTCGTCCCCTTTGTTCGCCTACCGAAGGAATCCAAATATGTCCAAGGTCAAAACTTTGTCCGCGCTGGCCAAGGCCGGCGCCCTGTCCGGCAAGCGTGTGTTCATCCGCGCCGACCTGAACGTCCCGTTTGATGACGCCGGCCGCATCAGCGAAGACACCCGCATCCGCGCCTCCGTGCCCGGCATCCGCCTGGCGCTGGACGCCGGCGCCGCCGTGATGGTCACGTCCCACCTGGGCCGGCCCAAGGAAGGCGTGCTGACCGAGGCCGATTCGCTCGCCAAGGTCGGCCAGCGCCTGTCCGAACTGCTGGGCATGCCCGTGCACCTGGTGCGCGACTGGGTCGACGGCGTGCAGGTCGACCACGGCCAGGTCGTGCTGCTGGAAAACTGCCGCGTGAACGTCGGCGAAAAGAAAGACGACGAAACGCTGGCCAAGAAAATGGCGGCGCTGTGCGACGTCTACGTCAACGACGCCTTCGGCACCGCGCACCGCGCCGAGGCCACCACCCACGGCATCGCGCGCTTCGCGCCCGTGGCCTGCGCCGGCCCGCTGCTGGAAGCCGAACTGGAAGCCCTGGGCCGCGCGCTGCACGAGCCCAAGCGTCCGCTGGTCGCCATCGTGGGCGGCTCCAAGGTGTCGACCAAGCTGTCCATCCTGCAATCGCTGGCCGACAAGGTCGACCAGTTGGTGGTGGGCGGCGGCATCGCCAACACCTTCATGCTGGCCGCCGGCCTGTCCATCGGCAAGTCGCTGGCCGAGCCCGACCAGGTCGACCAGGCCCGCGCCGTCATCGACATCATGAAAAAGCGCGGCGCGGCCGTGCCGATCCCGGTGGACGTGGTGTGCGCCAAGTCCTTCGGCGCCGACGCCGAGGCCACCGTCAAGGCGGCGACCGACGTGGCCGACGACGACATGATCCTGGACATCGGCCCGCAGACCGCGGCGCAGCTGGCCGAGATCCTGAAGCAGGCCGGCACCATCGTCTGGAACGGCCCCGTGGGCGTGTTCGAGTTCGACCAGTTCGCCCACGGCACGGAAGTGGTGGCGCGCGCCATCGCGGATTCCGAAGGCTTTTCGATCGCGGGCGGCGGCGACACGCTGGCCGCCATCGCCAAGTACAAGATCGGCGAGCAGGTCGGCTACATCTCGACCGGCGGCGGCGCGTTCCTGGAATTCCTGGAAGGCAAGACCCTGCCGGCCGTGGCCGTGCTGGAAGCCCGCGCCGCGGGCTGATCTGCCCGCGGAAGGTGTCTGACACCCCCGGGATGCCGGCGTGATGCCGGGGCCCGCGCAAGGGTGTCAGACACCGGAACGGGTGTCAGACACCCTTGCAATGCCATTGTCTTGATTTCCCGCGCACGCCGTGCGATCGGGTTGGTGTAGGCTAGGCGGTCGACCCGCGCCTTGCGGGAGTCCCTTCTTCCGGTCGTCCCGCAGCACCATGAACTTCCGTTTTATTCCCGGCCTGGCCAACTTCCAGGGCATTTCCCGTGAGTCGGCGCGTCGCGACGTCGCCGCGGGCCTGAGCGTGGCCGCCGTGGCGCTGCCCGTCGGCCTGGCCTATTCCGCCATGATGGGCGTGCCGCCCGTCGCCGGCCTGTGGGCCGCCATCGCGGGCATGCTCGCCTACGCCTTCTTCGGGTCGTCGCGCACCCTCATCGTGGGCCCCGACACCGCCACCTGCACCCTGATCGCCGCCACCCTGACCGGCATGGCGCTGACCACGCCCGAAGACCGCCTGCTGGGCGCCACCGCCATCGCGCTGACCGTGGGCGTGGGCTGCCTGATCGCGCGCGTCCTGCGCCTGGGCGTGCTGGCCAACCTGCTGTCGCGGCCCGTGCTCATTGGCTACATGGCGGGCGTGGCGATCACGCTGGCCACGTCGCAGCTCAGCGGTCTGACCGGCGTGGGACTGCGCAACAGCGGCCTGATCAATCCCTTCCTGGAGCTGTCGCAGCGGCTGTCCGAGATCCGGCTGCCCACACTGTTCCTCGGCGTGGCGTCGTGCGTATTCCTGGTGGCCGTCAAACGCTGGCGCCCCGCGTGGCCTGCCCCCATCCTGCTGGTGGTCGCGACCTGCCTGCTGTCGTGGCTATTCAATTTTCCGGCGCTGGGCATTGCCGTGGTGGGCGACGTGCCGGCCGGGCTGCCGGCGCTCAGCCTGCCGGTGCGTCTGGACAACGTGGACGGGGTCCTGCTGGGGGCCGCGGGCGTGCTGGTCGTCAGCTTTTCCAGCGGCATCGTGACGGCGCGCAGCTTTGCGGCCCGCACGGGCGAACACGTGGACCCGAACCGTGAACTGGTGGGCTTCGGGGCGGCCAACGTCGCGGCCGGCCTGTTCCAGGGCTACGTCGTGACGGGCGCCGATTCGCGCACGGCGGTGGGACTGGTGGCCGGCGGTTCGTCGCCGCTGGTCAGCATCAGCGCCGCCGCCGCGCTGGCGGTCGTGGTGGGCCTGCTGAGCGCGCCGCTGTACTGGCTGCCGCAGTTCGCGTTGTCGGCCATTCTGTTGCTGGCCGCGGCCAGCCTGTTCGACTGGCAGGCCTTCAAGCGGCTGGCCCGGATATCCCGGATCGAATTGGCCTTCGGCGTGCTGGCGGCGGTGGGCGTGGTGGGGTTCGGCGTGCTGCAGGGCGTGGCCGTATCGGTGGGGGCGACGCTGCTGTACGCCATGTACGTGTCGGGCAATCCCCGCGATGCGCTGCTGGGCCGCCTGCCCGGTGAAACCGTGCTGGGCAAGCTGCACCTGAACCCCGAGGCCCGGCCCGTGCCCGGCGTGGTGATCTGGCTGTTCGAGTCCTCGGTGTGGTTCTTCAACGCCGACGCCTTCCGCCGGCGGGCGCGCGAGGTCATCGAGCAGGCGGGCGCCGTGCGCTGGTTCGTGCTGGATGCCGAAGCCATGACCCAGGCCGACGCCGACGCGGTCGAGGCGCTGTACGAACTCAAGCGCGTGCTGGACGAGCGCGGCATCACGCTGGTGGTGGCGGGCGGGCATGGCAAGTTCCGCGAGGCGCTGCAGCGCTCGGGCCTGGTCAACAAGATCGGCCAGAACAAGATCTTCGGCAGTCCCGAGCAGGCGGTCGAAGCCATCGAACGATGGCGCCAGGATGCGCCCGACACGCTGGCCTGATCGGCGGGCCAGGACGGGCCGGGCGGTCAGTCAATGATGTGATAGCCGCCGTCGATATACAGCGTCTGTCCCGTCATCAAACGCGCCGCATCGGTGGCCAGCCACGCGGTGGCTTCGCCCACGTCGTCGATGGACACCAGGCTGCGCGCGGGCGCCTTGGCCTGGGCGCGGTCCAGCATGGTGTCGAATTCCGCGATGCCGGAGGCGGCGCGCGTCTTGAGCGGTCCCGGCGAAATCGCATGCACTCGAATGCCTTGCGGCCCCAGCTCCGCCGCGAGATAGCGCGTGGCCGATTCCAGCGCCGCTTTCACCGGCCCCATCATGTTGTAGTGCTCCACGACCATCTGCGAGCCGTAATAGCTCATGCAGAAGAGCGTGCCGCCGCGGGCCATCAGCGGCTCGGCCAGGTGGGCCATGCGGATGAAGGACCAGCACGACACGTCCATCGCCTGCAGAAAGCCCGCGCGCGAACAATCCGTGACGCGGCCGTGCAGGTCGTCGCGCGGCGCGTAGGCCACGGAGTGCAGCACGAAATCCAGCGCGCCCCAGTCGGCCGCGATCCGGTCGAACACGGCTTCCAGCTCGCCGTCGTTCAGCAGGTTCATCGGCATCAGCAAGGGGGCGTCCACCTGCTGCGCCAGCGGCGCCACGTGGGGCAGCGCCTTGTCGTTCAGGTAGGTCACGGCCAGTTCCGCGCCCATCGCGCGAAACGCCTTGGCGCAGCCCCACGCGATGGAATCGGCATTGGCGATGCCCGTCACCAGGCCGCGCTTGCCCGCGAGCGGCAGGTGCGCGCTCATTGCTGCCTCACGAGGGCAAGGGTGTGTTGCGCGATGATGAGTTCTTCGTTGGTGCGCACCACGTACACGCCGATGCGGCTGTCGTCGCTGGAAATGCGCGGTCCGTGCCGGGCATTGCGTTCCGGGTCCAGCTTGATGCCCAGCCAGCCCCAGTGCTGGCTGATCGCCTGGCGGATCTCGGCGGAGTTTTCGCCGACGCCCGCCGTGAAGACGATGCCGTCGATGCCGTTCATGGCGCAGCCCAGGCCGATCATGCCTTCGGCCACGCGCCAGGCGAAGTATTCGAGCGCCCGCTTGGCCGATGGCGCATCGCTGGCCAGCAGCTCGCGCATGTCGTTGCTGATGCCGGACAGGCCCTTCAAGCCGCAGTCGTAATACAGCATGTGCTCGATCTCATCGTGGCTCATGCCTTGTTCCATCATCCAGAGCACCACGCCGGGGTCCAGGCGCCCCGGCCGGGTGCCCATGGGCAGGCCCTCCAGCGCCGTGAAGCCCATGGTGCTGTCCACGCTCTTGCCCTGGTGCATGGCGCAGGCCGACACGCCGGAGCCCAGGTGGGCGACGATGATCTTGCCCATGGCGATGTCCGGCAACGCCTGCTTCAGGCGCTGCGCGATGTACTCGTACGACAGGCCGTGAAAGCCGTAGCGGCGCACGCCTTCCAGGTACAGGCGCTCGGGCAGCGCGTAGCGGTCGGCGACGTCCGAGTGGCTGCGGTGGAACGCCGTGTCGAAGCAGGCGACCTGCGGAATCCACGGCCGGCGCTCGCGGATGACGCGGATCGGCGCCAGGTTGTTGGGCTGGTGCAGCGGCGCGAGCGGCGTGAAGGCGGCCAGCCTGGTCAGGATGTCGTCATCGACCAGCACGGGCTCGGACAGGTCGGGCCCGCCGTGGACCACGCGATGCCCCACGGCCAGGGGCGCGCCGCCCAGATGGCCGCTCAGCCAGGTGCCCACGACTTCCTGCGCGTTGGGCACGTCGGGGGCATGGCTGGGCGCGATGTCGCGCTCCACCAGCGCCTGCCCCGCCGCGTCGCGCACCCGCAGCCGGGGATGCGTGGTGCCGATGCCCTCCAGCTGGCCGCCCAGCCTGGGCGCGAGCGCGTGCTTGTCGTCGATGTCGTACAGGTAGAACTTGATGCTGGAACTGCCGGCGTTGATGACGAGGATGGTGTCGCTCATGGCGGTGTGCTTCCACGTTGAGACAAGTCGCTCGGAGCCCGCGCGAGCGGGCAGGGGGCCTGCTGTCAGGCCAGGGGCTTGGCCTGCTCCTGGGCAAGGTGGTGGGCGTAGATCGCCGCCACCGCGCACGAGGCCAGGCGCGAACGCGGGCTGTCGGCGCGGCTGGTCAGGATGATGGGCACGCGCGCGCCCAGCACGATGCCGGCGGCCTCGGCGTTCGCCAGGAAGGTCAGGTTCTTGGCCAGCATGTTGCCGGCCTCCAGGTCGGGCACCACCAGCACCTGCGCCACCCCGGCCACGGGCGACCGGATGCCCTTGATGCGCGCCGCGTCCGGGCTGATGGCGTTGTCCAGCGCCAGCGGGCCGTCCAGCACGCCGCCCGAGATCTGGCCGCGGTCGGCCATCTTGCACAGCGCTGCGGCCTCGATGGTGCTGGGGATGCTGGGGGTGACCTGTTCCACCGCCGACAGGATCGCCACCCGCGGCTCGCCCAGCCCCAATCCCCGATGCAGGTCGATCACGTTGCGGATGATGTCAGCCTTGGTTTCCAGGTCGGGAAAGATGTTGATGGCCGCGTCGGTGATGAAGAGCGGTTCCGGGTAGGTCGGCACTTCCATGATGAACACGTGGCTGATGCGGCGGCCGCTGCGCAGGCCGGTGGTGCGCGCCACCACCTCGTGCATCAGTTCGTCCGTGTGCAGGCTGCCCTTCATCAGCAGCGCGGCCTCGCCGCTGCGCACCAGCGCCACGGCGGCTTCGGCGGCCGCGTGGCTGTGCGGCACATCGACGATGCGCGCATCGCCCAGGTTCAGCTTGAACTGCGCGGCGGTGTCGCGGATCTTGCCTTCGGGGCCGACCAGGATGGGCTTGAGCAGGCCCAGGTCGCGCGCCTCCAGCGCCGCCGACAACGAGGGTTCGTCGCAGGGATGGGCGATGGCGCAGGGCGTCGCCTCCAGCGTCTGGGCGCGCGCGATGAGTTTGTCGTAGTGCGTGGAGGTGGGCAGGCTCATGATGTCTTGGCCTTCGAAGGTTGGCGGGAAGCCGCCTTGCCGCCAGCGCGCCGCGCCGGTGTGCTGGCGGCCGTCTTGGCGGACGTCTTGGCCGCGCTGCCAGACCGGCTCTTGGCCGCGGTCTTGGCCGCCGGTTTCTCGGCGCCCTTGGCCGGTGAGGCGCCGTTAGCCGCCTTGCGGGCCGCGGCGGGGTGCTGTCTGGCCGTCTTGGCCGGCACCTGCGCGGCAGCCTGGACCAGTTCGTCGACCGCGTTGCCGTTCACGGTCTCGGCCGCATCCTGCGCGCCGTTGCCCGCATCGGCCGCCTTGGCGGTCCGCCGGCGGGCCACCGGCTGGGGCTGTTCGCGCCGCTGCGCGCGCCGCTCGGCCGCTTCGAAGATGCGCTCCATGTCGTTCAGGCTTTCACGCGCCGCGTCGCTGAGCGGCTCGGCGGCTTCCAGCACGCTCTTCATGGCGTCCAGGCCGGCGCGGATTTCCGCCGCCGTCGATCCTTCCAGCAGGTGCGGCATGGCCTGGATCGCGGCGGTCGAATCCAGCGTCATCATCAGGGCCTGTTCGCGGATGACGTCCTTGAACTGTTCAAGGGTCAGCGCGTTGTCGGCTTCGGCGCGCATCTTGCGGATCAGGGCGAAGCTGCGCTCGTCCAGGCCGCCTTCGGCGCCCGAGACATACAGCAGCATGCGGATCGCGGCCACGCGCAGGCCGCCTTCCTGCAGCATCGAACGCAGTTCCGCGGCGCGCTGTTCCATGAAGCGGCGATGCTCCGGGGACACCCCGGGATGCTTGCGCGGCGGACCGGACTTGGCGCCCAGGCCGGCCAGATCCTGCACCACCGGCGACCCGTAGATGCCCATGAAGGCGCGTTCGTCGGCCGAGTCGCGCATTTCCTGCCAGATGTTCAGGCCGGTCTCGACCATGTTCGAGAACATCTCCTGCGCGACCAGGAAGGGATTGGAGGGCGAGGCCTGCTGACGGCTCTCGCGCACCTGTTCGGCCACCTTGGCGACCGGCGCGATCAGCGGATTGCGGTCGGAGATCAGTTCGTAGGGCAGGCGCAGCGGATGCATGCGCTGCATCCATTCGGCCGACTGCGGCGTCACCATGGCGCGCAGCCACGGCTGCACGAAGCTGCGGTACATGCCGAGATTGATGTCGGAAATGCGGGCCACGGCGGCAAAGCGCTGGTCGTCTTCTTCGTTGCGGTCGACGATGGCGCGCACGTCGTCCAGTTTGCGCTGTTCGAAGGACAGGACATAGTTGCCGAAGGCGAGGTCCGCGTTGGGCGTATCCGGCGTCTTGTCGACGATTTCGGCTTCGTAGATGCCCGGCGGAAGCACATCGATCATGTCGATGTTGGAGGTGAATTCCTGGTGTTCCTTGCGGGCCACGCTGCCCGACACGAAGATGCCCAGGTGGCCAATGCTTTCATGCACGGCGTACACGATGGTCTGGCCGTGCGCGAGGATTTCGGCCTCGTTCTGATACAGGTCGGGTATCCAGCCCAGCGCCTGGGGCGGCGGGGTGATGTTGTCGCCCTTGGAGCAGAACACCACGATGGGCGAGCGGATGTTGCGCAGGTCGATGCGGATGCCGTCGGAGGTCACGAGACCTGCGGTGGCCAGGCGGTTGCCCACGAACAGGTTGTCGACGATGTACTGGATCTCGGGCCCATTCAGGAAGACGTGGCCGCCCCACCACTTTTCGAAGCTCAGGTAGCGGCTGGCCTCGGTGTCGACCTTGGAGTACAGGTTGTACTGCTTGGACCACAAGGTGTTGGCCGGATTCAGGTTCTCGAAATTCTGCACCAGCCAGGCGCCGTCGAACTTGCCGTTGCCCAGGTCGCTGGTCAGCGCGGTGAGCCAGCTTCCGCCCAGCAGGCCGCCGGCATAGCGCATGGGGTTCATACCGCGCCAGCCCGCCCAATACGACAGGGGGGCGCCGGCCACGATGATGGGGCCGAAGAGCTCGGGATGGACGGCGGCGGTCATCATGATCTGCCAGCCCGCCTGGCAATTGGCCACGACGACCGGCTTGCCTTCCGCGTCGGGGTGCAGGGCGATGATTTCTTCCAGGAAGCGGGCCTCGGCCATCATCACGTCTTCGACGGTCTGCGTGGGCATGGGCTGAGGCAGGAACGTCGCGAAGTAGCAGGGGTGTCCCGCCCGCACGGCGACGCCGATTTCGCTTTCGGGTTTGAAGCCGCCGATGCCCGGCCCGTGGCCGGCCCGCGGGTCCACCACCAGGAAGGGGCGCTTGATCGGGTCCACTTCCACGCCCTCCGGGGGCGTGATGCGCAAGAGGCCGTAGTTGACGGGGCGCGGCAGCTCGCGGCCGTCTAGCACCAGCTCAAATTCCATGCTGAGCACATTGGGCGCGCGCTTGGCCATGTGATCGTGGTACTGATTGCCGCGCTGGCGCATCACGTCAGCGTAAAGCACGCCGCGCTGCCAGGCGTCCACCGCATATTCATAAGCGGCCGTCCAGGGGTTGAAGGACGGGACGGGTGTGTGATCGGTGCCGGATCCGGCCATGGCGATCTCCTGTAAATTGCTGCCGGCGGCAAAGCGCCGCCTGGCAAGCCGGTCCCAGTGGAACCGGCGGAGTTGACCTCCCCATTACACCGCAATGGATGCTGCGGTGCAACATCCGATCGCTTGCGCGGCGTCAAGCCGGGCCGGATCGGCCCGCTTCCGGTTGAGCCGCTTCAATCGGGTCAGCGGGCGGCGGCGTTGTGCTCCAGCCATTTCTGCACGCCCGGCCGCTGCCACTGGGCATCGACGTAGGCGCGCAGGGTGTCCGGCAGGTCGTCCTGCTCCAGGCGCTTGAGCATGGCCGCAAGGTCCGTGTCGGCAATACACCACTCGTCGAACAGCGTGGTCTGGTGGACGCCCACCAGATGGCTGGCCACCAGGATCAGCTTGGCCGCGGCGGCATGGCCGGCGTCGGACAGGGGCTGGCCGGCTTCTCCGTAGAACACGGTTTCGGTGGGGCGTTCCTGGCGCAGGGCCGTGAGGTCGCTGCGCAGCCAGGCCTGGAGCTGGCGGGCGCGGGCGCGCTCGCGCAGGCCGGCCGGAAACAGGGCGGCGTGGTCGGGCGCGGGAAAGGCTTCGTCCAGGTATTCGGCGATGGCGCTCGATTCGGTCAGGTTGAAATCCGCGTGCGTCATGGCCGGCACCCGCGAGGTGAGCGCGCGGCACTGGAACGGCTGCATGCGCTGCTCGCCGGCGTCCAGGTCGATGGGACGCACTTCGAACGGCAGGCGCTTTTCGGTCAGCGCCACATAGACCGACATGGCGAAGGGGCTGAGGAACAGGGAGTCGACGTATAGCGTAATCGGGGCGCCCAAGGCTTGTCTCCGGGTCAGGCGGGTAACGTATGGTCAGGCTGCGCGGGGCGCCTGCGTTTGCAAAGCGTAACGCAACGGCAACCCGGACGTGTCGCGCCGGCGCGTCAGTCCACGATGAAAAGCTTGGCGCCGGTGGCGGTGGATGAGCGGTGCGGTTCGGCCTGGTCTGCCACCTGGTAGCTCATGCCCGGCGTCAGCACGAACTGGCGGCCGTCTTCCAGCTCGGTGTGCAGTTCGCCTTCGAGGCAGAACAGGATATGGCCCTTGGTGCACCAGTGGTCAGCCAGGTAGCCGGCCGTGTACTCCACCATGCGTACCCGAAGATCGCCAAAATGGCGGGTCCGCCAGTACGCCATTCCGGTGTCGCCGGCGTGTTCGGTGCGTTCCACTTCGGACCAGTCGGTGGTGCCGAAGGGGATGTTGCTCATCTTCATCGTGATTCCTGCGGTGTGGGTGCTGGCCCCGGTCATCCGGGGCGAAAACAGAAAACACATACTACGCCATTCAGGCGGCCAGCTTTTTCTGCCAGAACATGGCGCGCCCGGTGGTCTCGTCCAGCGCATAGCCCTCGAAGCCCTGCTTGCGGTACAGGCCCTGGGCGACGGCGTTGCCTTCCAGCACTTCCAGCGTGATCTTGCAGCAGCCCATCTGGCGCGCCCGGTCCTCCAGCGCGGCCAGCAGTTGCTTGCCCACGCCGCGGCCCTGGAACGCCGGCGCTACCGCCAGATCGTGCAGGTTGAGCAGCGGACGGCATGCAAAGGTGGAGAATCCCTCGAGGTAGATCGCCACGCCGGCGGCCTGGCCATCGACGCGGGCCAGCAGGGCGTGGGCGGTGGGGCGGCGGGCCAGTTCCGCGATCAGGTTGGCCTGCGCATGGGCGGGCAGGGGCGTGTTGCCGCCCATGGGTCCGCTGGCGTATTCGTTCAGCATGGCCAGCACCTGGCGGCCGTGTTCCGGGTCGTTGAAGTTGACGTCGATGATGTCCAGCACGTTCGGTTTCCTTCGCGCGGGCACGCGGGGCCCGCGATGGATGATGTCGGGAAGCGGCGCGACCGGGGCGGACGCGCGCCAAACCGACCATTATGCGCCGTTTCCAACCTGGCAAATTGCATTGAAAAATCGGTCCATAGCCCCTATCTTTTGGCTATTCAAGGCCGGATCCGGCTGTGCCGGACGCGGCCTCAACCCTCTACGTGAGCTGGAACATGGAGTTCAAGGACTACTACAGCATTCTCGGGGTGGAACAGGGCGCGTCCGACGACGACATCCGCAAGGCCTACCGCAAGCTGGCCCGCAAATATCACCCCGACGTCAGCAAGGAAAGCGATGCCGAGTCGCGCATGCGCGACGTCAACGAGGCCTATGACGTGCTGCGCGACGCCGAAAAGCGCCAGGCCTATGACAACCTGGCGGCGGGCGTATCACCCGATGGGGGCTTCCAGCCGCCGCCGGGCTGGGACGAGGGCTTCGAATTCCACCGCGGCGCGGCGCCCGGCGACGAAGCGCAATTCAGCGAATTCTTTTCGTCGCTGTTCGGTGGCCACGGCGGGCGGCGCGGGGCGCGGCAGCAGGAGTTCCGCGCGCGCGGCGAAGACCACCACGCCGCCATCGAAGTCGACCTGGAAGACGCGTTCAAGGGCGCAACGCGCGACATCAGCCTGCGCTCCATGCAGATGGACGCCCAGGGCCGGCCGCAGATGCAGAGCCGCACGCTCAGCGTCAGGATCCCGGCTGGCGTGCGCGAAGGCCAGTACATCCGGCTGGTCGGACAAGGCATGCCCGGTTATGGCGGCGCCGAAAACGGCGACCTGTACCTGGAAGTGCGCTTCAAGCCGCACCCGCGCTATCGCGCCGATGGCCGCGATCTCTACATGACGCTGCCGGTCGCGCCCTGGGAAGCCGCGCTGGGCGCGCATGTCCAGGCGCCCACGCCCGCAGGCACGGTCGAGGTGTCGGTGCCGCCGGGGTCCGGCAACGGCCGCAAGCTCCGGCTGCGGGGGCGCGGCATCCCGGGCGATCCGCCCGGCGACCTGTACCTGGTCCTGGACCTGGTCCTGCCGCCGGCCGACAGCGACGCCGCCAAGGCCGCCTACCGCAAGCTGCAGCAGGACCTGCCCTTCAACCCGCGCCGCAACCTGGGGGTCTGACCATGAAGAAGATCGTGATCGCCAGCGCCACCGTCGTGGGCAAGTCGCAACCGCTCAGCGCCGACGACCTTGCCCGCGCCTGCGGGGCGGAAGTGGAATGGGTGGCCCGGCTGGTGGAAGTGGGCATCGTCAACGCCAGCGGCGGCGGCCCGTCGGAATGGCGCTTCTACAGCGTGGACCTGCAGCGCGCCCTGCACGCGCGGCGGCTGGAACGCGACTTTGGCGCGGGGCTGGATGCCGTGGCCCTCATCCTGGACCTGAGCCAGGAGGTGCGCCGCCTCAGGGCGCAATTGCGGGCGCTGGGGGGGCTGCCCTGAGGGCACGCGGCCAACGCCCGGCATGGCGGGCTACGGGATATTGCTGGCCTTGGCGGCGTAGCGATCCGCAAGGCAAAATGGTCCGATCCCCCCAAGGAGTCCGACCATGCTTACGCTCTATCACGCGCCGCGATCGCGGTCGTTCCGGATACTGTGGCTGCTCGAGGAACTGGGCGTGCCTTACGACACCGAAATGGTGTCGATCCGCGGCCACGACAGCACGGGGCACATGCCGGCCGATTACATCGACATCCATCCGCATCGCAAGGTGCCGGCGCTGGTGCATGACGGGGTGCCCGTATTCGAGACGCCGGCCATCGCGCTGTACCTGACGGACCTGCACCCCGAGGCGGGCCTCGGGCCGCTCATCGGCGACCGGCAGCGCGGCCCCTACCTGACCTGGCTGGCCTATTCCACGGGCGTGTTCGAGCCGGCCATGGTCGAGCGGGCCTACAAGACGCCGCACCAGGCGGCGCTGGGGTGGGGGTCGGCGGACGAGGTCGAGCAGGTGCTGGCCCGGGTGCTGCAGGCGCGGCCCTTCTTCCTGGGCGACAAGTTTTCCGCCGTCGACATCGTGCTGGGCGGCTCGCTGCAGTACATGATGCAGATGAAAGTCGTGCCCGAAACGCCCGTCTTCACCGCCTACGTCGAGCGGCTGGGCGACCGCCCGGCCATGCACCGCGCGTTGCAGCGCGACGGCGACATCGAAGAGTCCTGACGCCCGGCGCGCGAAGTCAGCGCGGGCCCGCGATGCGCGCCTGCAGGTGGTCCCGCCATTGTTCCGGACGGCCCAGGTAGCGGCTGGGTTCCAGCAAGGTGTAGACGCCGCCCTGCTCCAGCGCCAGCGTGGGAAAGCCCGTGCCGCCCACCTGGGCCAGCAGCCGGCGGCTGGCGGCGATGTGCGCGGCCGTCTCGGCACCCTGCGCGGCCGCATACGCCGCTTCGAAGGCCCCGGCGTCCAGGCCGATGTCCGTTGCCAGCGTCCTGAGGACCGCCGGGTCGGCGATGCGCCGGCCTTCCACATAGTGCGCGTGCTGCATCCGGCGCAGCAGGTCCAGGCCGCGGCCCGCCATTGTCTGCGCGGCCAGGATGGCCGTGGTGGGCGGTTCGGAATCGAACACGGCCCCGCCGTCACGCAGCAGGCCGTCGAAATAGCCCGGACCGAACGGCTGCCCCGTCAGCCCGGCGATGCGCTCGTCGTGCGGCATGACGTAGCGGCGCAGGGCCTCGGTGACCGGCTGGCGGTTGGCGCCGGTCATCATGCCGCCGCCGTGGGGCTCGATGGACAGGCCCGCAATGCCGCGGGCGGCCTCCACCAGCGGCGCGGCGCCATAGCACCAGCCGCAGAGCGGATCAAAAACATAATGCAGAGTGGGAAGAGAGGTCGTCATGGCGCCATGGTAGACGGCGCCCGGCGCGGGCGCATAGGCCGGCGCGATACCCAGAGTGTTGCAGCGGCCGTGCAGATTGCCTGCACGGCCGGGCGATCAGCCTGCGATCTGCACGCCGATCCAGAACAGGCCGGCGGCCAGCAGCATGGACGCGGGCAGGGTCAGCACCCAGGCCAGCAGGATGTTGCGCACGGTGTTGCCCTGCAGGCCGGTTTTATTGGCGATCATGGTGCCCGCCACGCCCGAGGACAGCACGTGCGTGGTCGATACCGGCAGGCTGAAGACGTTGGCCAGTCCGATGGCGCCCACGGCGGTCAATTGCGCCGACATGCCCTGCGCGTAGGTCATGCCCTGCTTGCCGATCTTTTCGCCCACGGTCAGGACGACGCGGCGCCAGCCCACCATGGTGCCCGCGCCCAGCGCCAGCGCCACGGCCACGATCACCCAGAACGGTGCGTATTCCGTGGTGGCGGTCAGGTCCGCGCGCAGGCGCTGCAGGTCGGCGGCTTCGCGCGCGGGCAGGCCCTCCAGGCGAGCCACCTTCTTGGCCGTATCGTCCAGGCACAGCAGGTAGCGGCGCACGTCGATGCGCTTCTGGGCCGACAGGTCGGCGTAGTTGGCCACGCCGTGCAGGTCGTTCTGCAGCGCCATGATGGTCGGCACCGTCAGGGTCGGATCGCAGCGGAAATTGGCGGGCAGGTCTTCCTGTATGTCGACGCGGCGCAGTGCCAGGTAATCGCCCAGCAGCGCTTCATTGCGCTGATAGAACACCAGCAGGTGGTTGGCGGCGTCGCGGGTGCGTTCGATCTGGTAGGTGGTGCTGTGGGTGTCCAGCACGAAGTTGGCCGGCACGATCCCGATCAGCACCAGCATGATCAGGCCGATACCCTTCTGGCCGTCGTTGGAGCCGTGCACGAAGCTCACGCCCATGGCCGACAGCACCAGCACCAGGCGGTTCCAGAACGGCGGATGCTTTTTGTTGTCGATGGCGCGGCGCTGCTCGGGCGTCTTGTGCATCTTGGACAGGGGCAGCCAGCGCTTGAGCGCCAGCAGGAGCACGCCCGCCACCATGAAGCCGGCGATGGGCGAGGCCACCAGCGACAGGCCGATGTCGATGGCCTTGCCCCAGTTCACTCCGTCCCCCAGGGGCAGATCGGTAATGAGCGCGTTGGCCAGGCCCACGCCCAGGATCGATCCGATCAAGGTGTGCGAGCTGGATGCCGGGATGCCGAAATACCAGGTGCCGAGATTCCAGGCGATGGCGGCGGCCAGCATGGCGAACACCATGGCCAGGCCGCGGCCGGTATCCACGTTGATCAGCAATTCGACGGGGAGCAGATGGACGATGGCGTAGGCGACGCCCACGCCGCCCAGCAGCACGCCCAGGAAGTTGAAGATTCCGGACAGGACCACCGCAAGGTGCGGCGGCATGGCCTTGGTATAGATGACGGTTGCGACGGCGTTTGCCGTGTCGTGAAAGCCGTTGATGAATTCGAAGGCCAGGACGAAGGTCAGGGCCAGCACGAGGCTGAGGCCGACCCAAAGGTCTAGGCCATGGAAGAGGTCGAACATGGGGAAGGGGGCGAGGTTCCGGCGAGAGGCCCCGATTATTGCAGATTTGTGACCTGTCCCTGAATGACCAGGCCCTTATTCAGAACTTCGAATACTGGAATTCGATCTCCATGGGCTTACCCAGATTGGCGGAGGTGTCCGCCTGGATCATCATCACGGCCAGCAGGCCCAGATACAGCAGGCAGAGCCAGAGCGTTCTTTTCATGGGCGGAACTCCTCGGCGATCCTCTGGTTGACGCGCAGCCAGCCCAGTTCGCCCAGGTGCTGGACGTCGCGCAGCGTGCCCACCTCGAAGGGGGCGTCGTACATGTCCATGCAGCGCATGGCGTAGCGCTGGCACAGGTCGGCCACCTGTCGCTGGATGGGCTCGAAGCGGTCCAGATCCTTGAACACCATGGGATGCAGCGGCTGCATCACGAAGAGCGCCTCGACCCCGTGCTGGTGCAGCAGCGCCATCAGGGCGGCGAGCTCGCGAAGCTCATCGCGGCCGGTCAGCGGCTGGGGCTGGTAGGCGGTCTTGCCGCCCTCGGGGATGGCGCGCAGGTACTTGTTGAAGAACTCGTCGCGCACCGCATAGCGGTTGTCCTGCATGAGCGCCTGTTCGGCCGCCTGCGCCTCGCCCGCCAGCGCGTCCCAGTCCACCACGCGGGCGGCGGCCGGCGGGCCCTCGCGCTCCGGTTCGGGGGCGGGCGCGGCGTGGGCCGGCGCCCACAGGCTTGCAAGCCGTTGGCGAAACACATACGCCTGCTCGGCCGCCATGGACCAGAAGACCCCGGCGTCGGCCTTCGCATCCAGCCATCGCAGGACTTCAGCCCGGCCTTCCGGCTGGCGCATCAGGCGCGGCAGCAGCGGGTTGGCATGCTCCTTGAACTCGTCCGGTCCCAGCCCGCCGACGCCGTCGAACCAACCGGGCGACAGCATCACGACCACGCGCGACGCCGGCGACAGGTCATCGGCCAGCGCGGCCAGCACGAACTGCATGCCCAGGGACTGAAAACCCGAATGGCCGTAGGCCAGCACGGGCATTTGCAGTTCGTCGGCCAGGTAGCGGTACGGCACGAAGCGCAGATCGTTGCTGGTGAGTTCGGACGACCCCAGGATCACGAGACGGTCGCCCGTGCGCAGCGCCTGGCTCAGGCGCGACAGGTTGCGGGTCTGCTCGTCCAGCGTGTTGCCCAGATTGGGGATATAGATGCCTGGCGCGGCGGCGGGCACCGCCTCTGTCTTCAGGGCCAGCAGGTGCACGGCCGCCCAGCCGGCGGCCGCGGCAACGGACAGGGCCAGCGCCGCGGCGAGCGCATGCTGCCCGAGAGTGCGTTTGAACATGGGAAATCCGATAGTGCGCCGCGCCACGAACGGGGCGGGATTGTTAGCGGATGTTATCCAGCGTCCCCGGCCCGAACAAGCGCGGGAAACCCTCGGCGGCGCGCCGATTCCCCTTTTTGCCACACCCGGCAGGGGGGAAGGGCGGACGTGCCCGGTCAAGGAATGCGATAGCATCGATGTCGCGCGCCCGCCCGGTGCCCGGCAGGGCATCCAGGCAGGTATCCCACGACCGACCGCGCCGCCCGCCGCCGCCGCCGCGGCGTTTCATCGCCAGAACCTCATTCTTTCGCCATGACCGACATTGCCCGTATCGTCCGCAGCCATCCCGATGAACTGATCGTCGGCCTGGTGTCCATTTCCGATCGCGCCTCCACCGGCGCCTACCAGGATCAGGGACTGCCCGCGCTGCGCGAGTGGCTGGGCGGCGCGCTGGTCTCGCCCTGGCAGGCGGTGGACCGGCTGATTCCCGACGAGCCCGCGCGCATCTCCGACACCCTGATCGAACTGGTCGACCGCTGCGGCTGCGATCTCGTCCTGACCACCGGCGGCACCGGCCCGGCCCGGCGCGACGTCACGCCCGAGGCGACCCTGGCCGTCGGCACCAAGGAAATGCCGGGCTTTGGCGAGCAGATGCGCCAGATCAGCCTGCGCTTCGTGCCCACGGCCATCCTGTCGCGGCAGGTGGCCGTCATCCGCGAAACGGACGGCCATGCGGCCCTGATCGTGAACCTTCCCGGCCAGCCCAAGTCCATTCGCGAGACCCTCGAAGGGCTGAAAGGGGACGACGGCGCCGTGCTGGTGCCGGGCATCTTCGCCGCCATTCCCTATTGCATCGACCTCATCGGCGGTCCCTACGCCGAGACCCGTCCCGAGGTCATCGCGGCCTTCCGTCCGAAGTCCGCCCGCCGCCCTGAAAAGGCGTGAACCCCGGCTTGAACCCCGCGCCGGCGGCCGGTCCCCGCCCGGGGGCGGCAAGGACCGTGCGGTATAGTTGGCCGCCCCGATCAACCCCTATTGACCAAGAGTTCCCATCGTCATGAAGGTTCGTACCATTCTGTCCCTCGCCGCCCTGGCCGCCCTGTCGGCCTGCGCCAACGTCAAGGACGTGCGCGACCGCGAGCCCGTCTTCTACGGTTCCACCCAGCGCACTCCCGAGGATTACACGCAATGCGTGGCGCAAGCCTGGAAGGGCCTGGGCGTGGACTTCGAGCAGAAGCCGGTGCGCAACGGCTACGAGCTCATCCTGCACGGCAGCCTGGGCGTCGAAGCCGTCCTGACGACCACGCACTGGAAGGGCAAGACCGAGGCGCGTCTGTCCACGCGCATCGCGCGCCGCGACCAGTCCATCATCGAACCGGCCAACCTGTGCCGTTGAGCGCCATCATCCACCGGCGCGACCTCCTGCGCACCGGCCTGGCGGCGGCAGCCCTGTGCCTGGGGTGGCCCGCACGGGGGCAGGCGGCCGCGGGCTACATCAGCCGCAAGCTCGACGCGCGCGTGCCCGGCGGCGTGGCGGTGCTGGGCCTGGGCGACGCCGAAAGCGCGCCAGAGGTCACGTATCTGGACCGGCGCGTGCTGGTGGTGCGGGAAGAAGGCAAACAGTGGATCGCCGTGGTCGGCATCCCGCTCAGCGTGAAGCCGGGCCAGGAGCACATCCAGGTCAAGGATGCCGCCGGCCAGCGCAAGGTGGCCTTCACGGTGGGCGCCAAGGAATACGTGGCGCAGCACATCACCCTGAAGAACCGCCGCCAGGTCGACCCGAATCCCGACGATCTGAAGCGCATCGAGCGTGAACTGGCCGAGCAGCTCGCCGCCTACGCCCGCTATCGCGCGGGCGTCACGCCGAGCAACCTGCTGCTGGACCGTCCGGTCGACGGCGGGCGGCTGTCCAGCCCCTTCGGCCTGCGCCGCTTTTTCAATGGCCAGGAGCGCAACCCGCATTCAGGGCTGGATTTCGCCGTGCCCGCGGGCACGCCGATCAAGGCGCCGGCGGCCGGCGTGGTCGTGCTGGTGGGGGATTATTTCTTCAACGGCAAGACCGTGTTCCTGGATCATGGCCAGGGCCTGGTCAGCATGTTCTGCCACATGTCGGCCATCGACGTGAAGGTGGGCGACGAGGTGCCGCGCGGCGGGGTGGTGGGCAAGGTGGGCGCGACCGGGCGGGCGACCGGCCCGCATCTGCACTGGAATGTCAGCCTGAACGATGCGCGCATCGATCCGGCGATCTTCATCGGCGCGTTCAAGCCCTGACGGGCAGGCAGGACAGAGGCCGGACGGGTCGGACAGGATGGGCGCGTCAGGCCTGGTTGGCTTGATTGGCCTGTTTGGCCTGCATCGCAATGCGGTTCAGCACGTACTGGTGCATGCGCTCGGCATACTCCATCTGCTGCCGCACGTTGCGCTGCTCGGCTTCCTGGTCATCCAGGCAATTGTCGTACTTGGTCTTGGCGTCGGCGTAGGTCAGGCCGGTATTGCGCAGGCTGTTGATGAATGCCTCGCGCGATTGGCGCAGCAGGCGCAGGCCTTCCTCGCCCTTCGCGAAACGTCTGCGCGCCAGGGCAAGCTGGTCTGCGGCGGCTTGCAATTCTTCTTTCAGGTCCATCGTGCTTCGTGCGTATCCGACCCGGCGTTGCGCCAGGCGGGGAGCGCCATTCTTTCATGAACGCGCGTTCCACGCATTACGGCAGTTCGCGAGCCGGGCTTAATGACTCGCGGAAAAGAGAGCCGGGCGCCGGCGTGAAGCCGGCCCGGGCAGCCGGATCAGCGGCGGTACTGCTGGGGACGGTGCGGCGCGGGAGCGCGTTCGTCCTTGTGGCGGAAGTTGATGCGGCCCTTGGTCAGGTCATACGGCGACATTTCCAGGGTGACGCGGTCGCCCGCCAGGATGCGGATGCGGTGCTTGCGGATGCGGCCCGACGCGTAGGCGCCGACTTCGATGCCGTTGTCCAGTTTGACGCGGTAGCGGCTATCGGGCAGCACTTCGTCAACGATGCCATCCAATTCGATGAGTTCTTCTTTAGCCATGCTCTACTCCTTGATCAAAACGCGCAGCCATGCCTGCGGCATGACCCGCCGCCCAAGGCGGCAAGCGCGTCGGACTCGGATAAACCGGTCCAGCGGTTTGAACGTAAAAAACGTCCGGGCAAGCGTGGGTATGGCCACGGCATCCGGGTGGATGTCTGAAATGGCGGATACTCGCGCCCCGAGGTAAGTGCGCGCGATGCGCGCGTAGGTCGCGGCGTTGGTGCTGCGGGCACCTTTGCCGGAAGAAGCGGGGTTGCAGCGTCTGCGGCAATGCTTGGCGCCACGCGGATTGCGGCGGCGCGTTGGGCTGTGACGGGGGTCGCCCAAAGGAAAAACCGGATGCAGTCTGCGGCGCTGACGCTCATTCAATAGCGCCCTTGTGTGGGCGCTACAGGTTGGCACGCAGAATGACCGAAGTCCGGTTTTTGCGGAAAAATCACGGACTTATGTTACTGCAAAGCTGGCCATTTAGCCAGTTTTTATGCTTGGTTCGGCCATGATAGTTGTGCTTGAACGACTCTAGCGGTGCGGTATGCGGCGCTGGTAGTCGGCCTCCCAGGCCGCGTTGGCGGACCAGAAGGGGCCGGGCTCGCGTCCGGCCAGCCGGGCGGCCAGCACGTTCAGATGGGTATGCCAGCCGCCAGCGACGTCCACCATGTCGTCGCGGCTGGCCAGCTTGCGATGGGTCAGCACCAGCAGCGCGCCGTCGTCCTCCTGCGAGACCTCGAAAATCACTTCGGACGGCGATCCGGCCGATCCGCCCCAGGTGTAGCCCAGCAGGTGGGGCGGTTCGCAGCGCGTGATCAGGCCCTGGGTCGTGAGCCCTTCTTCAAAGGGCTTGTAGGCCTCGGGCGTCGGTTCGCGCACGGAAGACAGGTCTGCATGCAGGAACCGCAGGGTCACGCCGCCGCCCTCGATCAGCTCCATGTCCCCGGATGCCAGCCACCGGCCGCGTTTGTCGGATTCCGTCAGCCAGGCCCACACCTCCTGCGCGCTGGCGGGCAGCCGGCGCGTGAAACGCAATGTGGTCGGATCCAGTACGACGCCATAGTCGTTCATGTCGATCTCCTGTGAAGTCCGCCGCCCAACGCGGGTCTTACCTGCCGTGCGAAAAGGTCAGGGGCGGGATTTGCGGGTCGTGGTCCGGCGCGCTTTCCATGGCGCCCTCGTGCTGGGGCAGCGCGTCGGTGATGTCGTACCACGGCGCTTTGCTCGACACGTGATAGTGCGCTTCGGGTTTGACGCCCGGGTCGTCGTCCAGGGCCCCCAGCGGCAGGCCGTAGATATCCGGGGTCTGGTCGAACCGGCTGAGCAAGGGCGAGCCGCAGGCCTCGCAGAAGCCGCGGTAGCAACCGGGCGACGAGGCGTACCAGGTGATGTGGTTCTCGCCCCGCGTCCAGGCGAAGTCCTTGGCCTGCACCGTCGCGCGGCTGCGGAAAGCCGCGCCGTGCGACTTGCGGCACATGATGCAATGGCAGTTGAGTGCGTGGGTGAGCGGGCCGGTGATCTCGTAGGCAACGCGGCCGCACAGGCAGGAACCTTTGATCATGATGGGCGTCGGGTAAGTGGGCAATAAGTCCAATATACCCGCGCGCCGCCTCAATCGGGCCGCTGCAGCCCCTGGAATGCCGGCAATGCCAGCAGCCCCGCCAGCCGCGCGGCGTGGATGTCGGCATCCGACACGGCCGGCCGCGGCATCAGGAAGTTGACGGTGCCCAGGCACCGGCCGCCATCCACCACCGGCACGTTGATCACCGACTGCAACCCCAATTTCCGAATCGCGTCGTGATCGTCGAAGAATTCGCGGATCGCGTCCTCGCCCTGCCCGACGAAGACCTGCTGCTCCAGCAGGACGTGCCGGCCCCATGCCGTGCCCGTCTTGTCCTTGCTGCCCCCAGGCGGATAGGCTTGCGGGTTCGAGCTGTACAGGCGGACCACGCGCATGGCCTGGGCATCGTAGCGGTTGACGGTGCACAGGGTGTGCGCGAGGCGCAGGCGGATGTAGTCGTCGATGGCCTGCAAGGCGGCCTCGGGATCGCCAGTCGCGTAGGCGCGGGAGATGGCCTGTACGCCGGCCAGCTCCGCGCTGGGGGAAGCATTCGTCATTCCGCCGTGATTCCCAGTTCTTTGATCAGCTTGCCGTACTTGTCCGCATCGCGCGCCAGGATCTGGCCAAACTGATCCGGCGTGGTTTCGGTCAGCAGCACGCCCATGTCCCCCATTTTCTTGACCACCTCGGGCCGCTTCAGGATCAGATTGATCTCGCGGTTCAGACGGGCGGTCAATTCAGGCGGCATGCCGGCCGGGCCGAACGCGCCATACCAGACCGACAGTTCATAGCCGGGGAGGGTTTCGGCCACGGTGGGCACGTTGGGCAGCAGCGGCGAGCGCTTGTCTTCGGTGACGGCCAGCAGCTTGAGCTTGTCGGACTGCACGTGCGGCAGCGTCTGCGTCCCGGCGCTGAACAACACCTGCGTGCGGCCAGCCACCGTGTCCAGCACCGCGGGCGCGCCGCCGCGGTAGGGGATGTGCATCATCTTCACCCCAGCGGCCTTTTCAAACAGCACCGCGCTCAGGTGATTGGTCGAGCCCTGGCCCGCCGAGGCGTAGGCCACCGTGTCGGGATTGGCCTTTACGTAGGCGATGAATTCCTTCACGTTCGAGGCTGGTACCGACGGGTGCACCACCATGGTGTTGGTGACGAGGGCCAGCTCGGCGATGGGCGTGAAATCCTTCACGCCGTCGAACGGCATGTTGGGGTAGAGCGCCTGGTTCATCGTGTGCGTGCTCATCGACCCGACCAGCAGCGTGTAGCCGTCCGGCTTGGCGCGCGCGACGAACGCCGTGCCGATGTTGCCGGACGCGCCCGAGCGGTTTTCCACGATGACCGGCTGGCCCAGCGATTGGGTCAGGCCTTCCGACAGGACGCGCGCCAGGATGTCGGTGGAGCCGCCCGCGGCCCACGGCACGACCAGCGTAATGGGCTTTTCGGGCCAGGCGGCGTGGGAGATCGCGGGCGCGGCCATGGCCAGTCCCAGCGCGAACGTGCGCAGCAGTCGTTTGAATTGCAGTTTCATGGTGCGGTTACCCCTTGCGTAGTGTCCGGCTTCTCAGAGCCGGTCGGATGGAAATCGATTCAGCGGCCGACGGCATATCCCTGCATCCCGCGCGGATTGGCCGCCGCGCGCAGCAGCAGCCCGCCGCCCTCGGCCGGCTCGCGGGTACAGGCGCTGATGCGGCCTTCGGACCAATCCGGTCCGACCTTGACGTCGTGGCCGGCGGCGCGCAGCGCGTCCAGGGTGGCGGCGGGCATGCGCGACTCCACGGTCAGGCGGTTCAGCGTCTGCGAGCGCGGCCAGAACGAACCCGGGAAGTGATCGATGTGCCAGGAAGGCGCGTCGATCGCCTCCTGCAGGTTCATGCCCATTGCGTGGCGCAGGAAGAACGCGACGGTCCATTGGTCCTGCTGGTCGCCGCCGGGCGTGCCGAAGGCCATGTAGGGCAGCCCGTCGCGCAGCGCCAGGCCGGGCGACAGCGTCGTGCAGGGCCGCTTGCCGGGCTGCAGGCGTCCGGGGACGTCCTCGTCCAGCCAGGTCATCTGCAGCCGGGTCGTGAGCGAAAAGCCCAGCGCGGGCACCACCGGACTGGACGACAGCCAGCCGCCCGAAGGTGTGGCCGCCACCATGTTGCCGTCGCGGTCGATGACGTCGATCTGGCAGGTGTCGCCCACGAACAGCTCGCGCGCGGCCCATTCGGTCACGGGCGGCAACGCGGCGAAGGTCGGCTCGCCCACGCCGTAGCGGGTATCGGAGGCGGCCAGGGTGCGGATCGCCGCGTCCAGGTCGGGCAGGCGCGGCGTCAGGCCACCCGGGCTGCCGGGCTGCAGCGCGGCCGAGGCGCGCTCTCCGATGCTGGCGGCGCGCGCCCGCGCATACGTGTCGCTGAGCAGGGCCTCGATCGGCACCTGCACGAAATCCGGGTCGCCGTACCACGCGGTGCGGTCCGCGAAGGCCAGCTTGGCCGCCTCGGCCACGCGATGCACGAACTGCGGGGACAGCGGATCCAGCCCGCCGACGTCCAGGTGGCGCAGCAGCGCGAGCTGTTGCAGGTGCACCGGACCTTGCGACCACACGCCGCATTTGGCGACGGTGTAGCGGCCATATTGGGTGGTGAGCGGTTCGTCGTAGGCGGCGCGCCAATCGGCAAGATCGGATTTGCGCAGCAGGCCGCGATTGCGCTGCCCGGTCGTGTCCAGCACGGCCTGGTTCGTGTAGTAGTCGTCGATCGCATCGGCGACGAAGCCGCGATACCAGACGTCCAGCGCCGCATCGATGCGGCCGCGCCGGTCGGTGCCGGCGGCGTGCGCCTCGTCCAGGATGCGGGCGTAGGTGGCCGCGATGGCCGGCGTGCGGAACAACGCGTCCGGGGCGGGCACGCGCCCGCCGGGCAGCCAGACCTGGCCCGAACTCGTCCACTCGTCGCGGAACAGCGCCTGCACGGCAAGAATGGCCTGCGAAATGCGCGGCACCAGCGGAAAGCCGTTGCGCGCGTAGTCGATGGCCGGCCGCAGCACGTCGGCCAGCTCCCACGTGCCATAGTCGCGCAGCAGGGTCAGCCAGGCGCCGAACGCGCCAGGCACGGTGGCGGGCAGCAGGCCGATCCCGGGCACCAGATCCAGTCCCAGCCCGCGGAAGTAATCGGGCGTCGCCAGCGCGGGCGCCGGGCCCTGTCCGCACAGCGCGCGCATGCGCTGTTCGCGCTCGCTCCAGAACAGGATGGGCACTTCGCCGCCGGGTCCGTTCAGGTGCGGTTCCACGATCTGCAGCACGAAGCCGCCGGCCACGGCGGCATCGTAGGCATTGCCGCCGCGCTCAAGCACGCTCATGGCCACTTGCGACGCCAGCCAGTGCGTGGACGAGACCACGCCGTAGGTGCCGCGAATTTCGGGTCGGGTGGTAAATGAGGGAGTCATCGGGCGTATCCGGACGGCGGGGAGATGCCTGCAGTATAGGATCCTGAAATAACTGGTTTTATCTTTATTGGCATAATCCGATAACTGAATGGTTATTCGGAGCATGCCATGACCTGGGACGCAGTCCGGCTCGTCAACCGCCTGAAGCCCCGGCATCTGACGCTGCTGGTCAACATCGACCGCCACCGATCGCTGACGCGCGTGGCGGCCGCAACCGGCATCAGCCAGCCGGCGGTGACCAAGGCGCTCGCCGAGCTGGAGGACATCTTTGGCGCGCCCCTGTTCCAGCGCACCGGCAGCGGCCTGCAGCCCACTTTGCTCGGGAACCTGGCGCTGGTGCGGGCAAGGCACCTGCTCAGCGACCTGGACCTGTGGGCGCGCGAGGTCGAGGCGCTGCATGCCGGCCATTCCGCCCACCTGCAGGTAGGCGTGGTGCCCTACGTGTCCAGTGCCTTGCTGACCGCCGCCATCAGCAGCCTGCATCAGCGTCATGGCGTGACCCTGAGCCTGCACCGCGCCACCACGGATCACCTGGTGCCGATGCTGCGCCACCATGAGCTGGACTGCATCATCAGCCGGGCCACATCCACGGTGACGCACGAGGATCTGATCCATCGCGTGCTGTATCGCCAGCGCCCGCGCCTGATCGCGCATGGCCGCCTGGCCCAGCGGCTGGCCCGGCGCCAGCCGGACTGGGCCGCCGTGGCCGCCATGGACTGGGTGTTGCCCGCGGCCAATACGCCGACGCGGCAACTGATCGTGGAGCATTTCATCCGCGCGGAGCTGCAACCGCCGTCGCCGGTGCTGGAAGCCTATTCGACGGACGTGATCGAAGGGATCCTCACCATGAACGACACGCTGATTTCGGTGGTGCCCGAAGACATCGCGCGCGAGCTGTGCCAGCGCGGCAGGCTGGGCATGGTGCCCTGGGATTTCGGCTGGGAGCTGCCGCCGATCAACCTGATCCGGCGCAGGCGGGACCAGGCCCTGGCGGCAGAGGAGCGGTTTTCGGAGATTCTGCTGGGTCTTTGCGGCGACGCGGCCGCGCCCTGGCGCCAGGGCGAGGCGGGCGCACCGTGAGGCGGGCGCCCGCCTGGCGCGACCTGCGCATGTCCTAGGCGCAAAAACGTCGCGTGCCCCCAAAGACGCGGGAGCCTGCATCTGGTTAAATGGCTGAAAGGCCAGACGGCCTAGGGCGAGCCATGGCCTTTTCCGGCTCGCCATGACAAATCACGGAGCCCCAGATGGCACGATTCAATTTCACCCAGGACCTCGAAGAACCCGATCTGTGGGCGGCGGAAAACGTCCCCGCAGGAGAGGGCCGGCCGCCCATCCACGTCATGATCCAGACCGATGGCGAAGAGCCCGGCGGCGACGCCTCCAAGGTGGTCAAGGCCATCATCGACGACCTGGACGAACAGATCCTGGCCGCCGCCGAATTCCTGCTCGACAACTATTCGTATGAGCACTACAAGAAGCTGGGCATCGAAGACGACCAGCTCCTGGCCGAGGAAACCGCCGAAGCCATGGCGGAAAAGGCCGTGCTGCGCGCCCTGTGGCTGTTCGATGAAGACGGCGACGGCTATGAACTCTGGTTCACGCTGCCCTGGGATCCGGTGCACACCTACGACGTTGAGTTCGAGGACGGTTCGCCCGTGTCGTGCTCGGTCAACGACTAGCGGCCGCGACGTCGGCAAGGCGTCAGGGCGTCAGCTCGTACTTTGTCGACATCGCCTGCCCCAGCGATTCGTCATACCGGTAGCGCACGTTCAGCGGCTTGCCTCGCTGGATCCTGCGGGCCGGCACGTTCTCCAGCGCCACATCGACATCCTTGCCCACGAACTGCGAGCAGTCGGTGTCGGCGCGCTCGCCGTCCGGGATCTCGGCGGCTTTCACTTTCAGCTTGAACAACACCTGGACCAGTTCCGAGCCATCGGTGCGGAATTGCCGGAAGGTGGTGGGCAGGGTGGCGACGGTGCCGTGCAGGTCGCAGGAGACGAGTGTCCATGCGTGCGCGGCAGGCATGGCGGCAAAGACGCCGCCGGCAAGCGCGGCGGCGGCCGCCGCGGTGCGAAAGGGCGGTAGGTTCATGGCGTGCGGGCCGGGCGTGGCGCCCATGCGCGCCGCGCCGGTACTTGTCGGAAGGGGCCTTTATGTTGCGCCCGCTCCCCGCGCCGGGTCAAGCTGGCGCGCACCATGAAAAATCGGGCCCTTGTGGCCCGATTTTTCATGCGTTCTGGGTGGCGGCCGCGCCCGTCTGCGGGGCGTCTTCGGCGGCCTGCGCGGGCAGGTCCTCCTCATTGCCTTCAAGCTTGGCGATCACGGCCGTGGCCAGGCTGTTGCCGACCACGTTCGTGGCGGTGCGGCCCATGTCGAAGAACTGGTCGATGCCCATGATCAGCAGCAGGCCGGCTTCCGGCAGATGGAACATCGGCAGCGTCGCCGCCACCACGACCAGCGACGCGCGCGCCACGCCGGCCATGCCTTTGCTGGTCACCATCAGCACCAGCAGCAGGGTGAGCTGCTGCGTGAAGCTCATCTCGATGTTGTAGGCCTGGGCGATGAACAGCACCGCGAAGGACTGGTACATCATCGAGCCGTCCAGGTTGAACGAGTAGCCCAGCGGCAGCACGAATCCCGAAATGCGCTTGGACACCCCGAAACGCGCCAGCGCCTCGATGGTCTTGGGATACGCCGATTCGCTGCTCGCGGTCGAGAACGCCAGCAGGGTCGGTTCCTTGATCAGGCCGCCTAGGCGGAAGGTGGACTTGCCCAGGAACAGGTAGCCGACGCCGAACAGGACCGCCCACAGCAGGGCCAGGCCCAGGTAGAACTCCCCGATCAGCTTGCCGTAGCTGACCAGCACGCCCAGGCCTTCGGTGGTGATGGCGGCGGCCATGGCGGCGAATACGCCCAGCGGCGCGAAGCGCATCACATAGTCAGTCACGCGGAACATGATCTTGGCCAGCTCGTCGATCATGTTGTAGATCGTGTTGTGGCCCTTGCCGCGGATGAAGGAGAGCGCCGCGCCGAAGAACAGCGAGAACACCAGGATCTGCAGGATCTCGTTGTTCGCCATGGCTTCGGCGATGCTCTTGGGAAACACGTGCGCGATGAAGGCCTTGAGCGTGAAATCGCCCGTCTTCAGTCCCGAGGTCAGGCCCGCGTCGGGGATCGCCAGGTTCATGTGCGCGCCGGGCTGGAAGATGTTGACCAGCGCCAGGCCCAGCAACAGGGAGATCGCGGAGGCGGCGATGAACCAGATCATGGCGCGCATGCCGATGCGGCCCACGGCGCTGGCATCGCTCATGCTGGCCAGTCCGGTCACCAGGGTGGCGAACACGAGGGGCGCAATGATCATCTTGATCATGCGCAGGAAGATGTCGGTGACGAGGCTGAAGTACGAGGCGATGTGCGCCGCCTCCTGCTGGTTCTGCGCGAACTTGTTGCAGAAGTAGCCCACCACGATGCCCAGCACCATGGCGATGCCGATATAACGCGTCAGCTTCTTTGTGTTCATGTTCAAAACGGGATAACGGGGAGCCGCCGCTCGGCCCGAAGGGCCAGGCCCGCCGGCATGGGGGCGGTGCAGGGCGGTCCGATGACGGACATGCCAGGGCCCGGGGAAAGCACGGGTTAACCCTTGGGGCGCGATGTTAACGCCGTGAAGCTGACAGCCAGTTGTCAGTTTGGGGACGGATCAATCATGCCAGAATGACCGCGCCGGCCTCGACGACGAAGGCTGCGCGCCACCCAGGGAACCGGCCCCGAGCGGGGCGATAAAGGAGACAAAGCAATGCCGAATCGCGAGCTGTCCGTACTGGCCTCCGGCTACACCTATCTGGAAGGATTGCGCTGGCACGACAACCGTCTGTGGGCGTCGGATTTCTACACCGGGCAGGTCATCACCGTGACGGAGCAAGGCGCTGTCGACCGCGTCTGTCTGGTCCCGCAGCAGCCGTCCGGCCTGGGCTGGCTGCCCGACGGCCGCCTGCTGATCTCGTCCATGAAAGACCGCAAGCTGCTGCGCCGCGAGGCCGACGGCACCTTGTCGGTCCATGCCGATCTGTCCGCCCTGACCGGCGGCCACATCAATGACATGGTGGTGGACGCGCAGGGCAGGGCTTATGTCGGCAACTTCGGCTTCGACATCATGGCGGGCGAGCCGGTCCGCACCACGACGCTGGTGCGCGTCGATCCGGACGGTGTCGCGCAGGTCGTGGCGGACGACCTGTGCTTTCCCAACGGGTCGTTCATCACGCCCGACGGCAAGACCCTGATCGTCAACGAGACCTTTGCCAATCGCATTTCGGAATTCGACATCCAGCCCAACGGCGTGCTGGGTCCGCGCCGGGACTGGGCCAACTTTGGCGAGCTGCCCGACACCGATGACCTGTCCACGCTGATCGCCGCCTCCGCCATCGCCCCTGACGGCGGCGCGCTGGACGAGGAGGGCGCCCTGTGGGTCGCGGACGCCATCGGCAAGCGCATCGTGCGCGTCGAACGCGGCGGCCGGATCCTCGAACAGATCGACACGGGGGAATTCGGCATCTTCGCGGCTGCCCTGGGCGGCCCGGATGGCCGGACCCTGTTCATGGCGGCCGCGCCGGACTTCATCGAGGCCAACCGCCGGGCCAAGCCCCAGGCGCGCATCCTGGCGACCCGCGTGGACGTGCCGCACGCTGGGCGGCCCTGAGGCCGCCCGCGGGCCGGGGCGCAGCGGCCCGGGCCGTGCCTACTTGGGCGCCAGCCACGCGTCTGCGTAGCTATCCACGGCGCCCAGTCCCGTCGTGATGGCGCCGTGCACGCGCTTGTCCAGGAAGGTGGAGTAGTTGGTGTCGTCGATCCACGCGAGCGGCACATCTTCGGCCAGGATCTTCTGCACTTCCGTGTACAGCCGCTGGCGTTCCTGGTCCGTCGGCGCGGTGGCGGCCTGGTCGAACAGTTCATCGACCTTGGGATTGCGGTACTGCGAGGTATTGGTGAACGCCAGGCCCTTCTTGATGTTGCTGCTGACGTACGTGCGCGACACGCCGATGGCGGGATCGCCATACTGGAACACGCCGTTGTAGGCCATGTCGAAATCCCAGTTGCCCATGCGCGTGGTCCAGCCGCCCACGTCGGTGCTTTCGATTTCGATGGCGATGCCCACCTTGCCCAGGCTCTGCTTGGTGTATTCGGCGATGCGGCGCTGCATTTCCCCATAGGGATTGGGGATCAGGCCAAGCTTGACGCGCACGCCATTGGCGTCGGGCTTCAGGCCCATCTCGTCCAGCAGCGCGATGGCCTTCTTGGGATCGTACGGGTATTGCCTGACGTTGGGATCGTGGAACCGTGTGTTGCGGTGAAACGGGCCGGTGGACACCGTGCCCATCCCGAACATGATGCGCTTGGCGATGAATTCGCGGTCGATGGCGTACATGACCGCTTGCCGGAAGCGCTTGTCATCCATCGGCTTGCGCGCTTCGTTCATTTCGATCCAGTGCAGCGTGGACCAGTACTCGTAGCCCTTCTGCGTGACGTTGATGTGCGCCAGCTTGGCCACACGGGGCATGTCGAAGGGCTCGATGTCCTGCAGCCAAGCCTGCTGCACGGTCCGCTGCTCCAGGGCCAGGCGGCGCGATGCCGCGTCGGGAATCACGCGGTAGGTGATGCCGTCCAGGTAGGGACGTCCTTCCTTCCAGTAGTGGTCATTCCTGACCAGTTCGATGTAAGAGCCGCGTTCCCAGCGCTTGAACTTGAATGGCCCTGTGCCGATGGGCGCGTTGTTGTGCGGGTTCTGCGCCAGCGGCGTGTCCACGTCGTACAGGTGCTTGGGCAGGATCACGCCGCCGCCGATATCGAACGCATACAGGAAGGCCGAGTAGCGCTCTTTCAGATGGAACACCACCGTGTGCTCGTCCGGCGCGGTGATGTCCTGGATGTAGCGCATCAGCGAGCGCGTGCGCGGCGTGTTGGCCAGGATCTGCTTGTACGAGAACAGCACGTCCGCCGACGTGAATGGCTTGCCGTCGTGCCATTGCGCCTTGGGCTGCAGGTGGAAGGTATAGGTCAACTGATCGTCGGACACCTCCCATGACCGGGCCAGGCTCGGCAGCGGTTTCAGGTCGAAGGAATACGTCAGCAGGCTTTCGTAGATTTTCCCGGCCACCATCTGCGTGGTGCCCACCTGCTGCATCGCGACGTTCAGGTTGGGCGGCTCGGGGTTGAGGATGGCGGTAAGCACGCCGCCGTATTGCGGCTGGGGATCGGCGGCGCTGGCGGCGGGAACGGCGGCAAAGGCGGCGGCGGCCAGCAGCCCCTGCATCAGGGCGCGGCGGACGTTATTGCACTTCAAGGCGAATCTCCTCGGGTGGCGGCCCCGCGATGCCGAAGGCCGCTGCTGCGTCAAATCTTAAGTATCAAATATTGATACTCAAGAATCCAAGTGGACTATGGTGCAGCAGCGCGCCGGGCCGCGCAAGGCGGCCGGCGCTAGGGATTTCCCGTGAAAGGCGGCCGGCTTGCGGGCTCAGTTGCGATTGGGGCGCCCGCTCAGGGCGCGCGCCGCCGAGATCGCCAGCGAGCTGAAGCGCTGGGTGAAGGAGTCAGGCGTCCATTCGGCCAGGAGCCCGGAGATGTGGATGGCCGCCAGGGGCCGCCCGCTGTGGTCGACCACGGCGCTGCCCAGCACGATCTCCCCAACCATGCTTTCCTCCAGGCAGAGGGCATAGCCCTGCATCCGGGCCTCCTGCACGCGTTGGCGGATCACGTCGGGATCGGTGATGGTCTTGGGCGTCAGCGGCCGCATGTCGCTACGCGCCAGGATGTCGTCCACCTCGGCGTCGGTCAGGTGCGCCATCATGGCGCGCCCGCCGGACGACGAAAACGTGGGCATGCGCCGGCCCACCAGCGTGGCGTAGAAGGTCTGGCGCTTGGTCTGGCGGCGCAGCGCATAGACGATGGTCAGGTCGTCGAACAGGCTCAGGTCCACGCGTTCCCCGCATTCCTGCTGGAGCTGTTCCAGGATGGGCGTGGCGCGTTCCAGCAGGGGATGGCTGCGCAGGAAATCAAAGGTCCGGTCCAGGATCTTCTTGCCCAGCACATAGCCGCGCTGGTTGCTGCCGCGTTCCAGGTATCCCAGCGCCACAAGCGTATGCAGCATGCGCTGCGTGGAACTGCGGTCCAGCCCCGACAGTTCCGTCAGCTCGTTGAGGCTGAGTGGGCCGGGGTGATTGGAAAAAGCCTCCAGGATGCCGAAGCCTTTCGCCAGGGATTGGTTGAACCGGGTCTCGGTTGTGGCCATGTTGATTTCTCCGTTCGTCTTGTTATGTGCGGCCTTGCAAGCCCCGTTGCTACAGCGCGCGGATACGCACTGTAGCGGCAAGCATTTTCCGACAGGTCCTAGGGAAATTACCCATGGATGTCGTATTGCTGCGCGCTTGTTCGAACTCTATCATGCCAAATATAGATATCTAAGTATCAATTATTGATACTTATATTTGAGCGATTTCATACTCGAAAAGGGGAATGCAATGACCGCCGTCGCAGCAGCCAGCCTGGACCAGGCCCGAATCGCCGAAGCCGTGGCCGGACTTCGCCAGTACATGACCGACGCGCTCACGGGTTTCGTGCAGTGCCGCAGCCTGCCCGGTCAGGAAACGTCCGCCGCCGAATTTCTGGAGGGCGCGCTGGCCGACTTGGGCCTCACGTCCGAGCGCATCGTGCTGCGCACCGAAGAACTCAAGAACCTGCCGCTGTATTCCCCCGCCTGCTGCCCCGACGGCGGCCGCTACAACGTGCTGGCGCGGCACGAACCCCGCAGCGCCGGCGGCCGGGCCGTGCTGTTCAACGGCCACCTGGACGTGGTGCCCACCGGCCCGCACGAATTGTGGGATCCCGCGCCGTTCGACGGCGAACTGCGCGACGGCTGGCTCTATGGCCGCGGCGCAGGCGACATGAAGGCGGGCATCATCTGCGCCCTGGCGGCGTTCAAGGCCCTGCAGGATCTGGGCGTGCAGCCCGCGGGCGCCGTCGGCTTCAATGGCGTGCTGGAAGAGGAAAACACCGGCAACGGCACGCTGGCTACGGTGTCCGCGCTGCAAAGCGCCATCGCCGCCGCCAAGCTCAGCGCGTTCGACGCGGTGGTCATTCCCGAACCCACGCACGAGCGCATGATGAGCGCGCAGCTTGGCGTGTACTGGATGTACGTGGACATCGTGGGCCGGCCGGCGCATGCCGCCTATATGACCACGGGCGTCAATCCGGTCGAAACCGGCCTGCGCATCGTCGACGCCATGAAGCAGTTGGAGCACGAATGGAACCTGCCCGAGAACCGACATCCGGCCTACCGTGAGCACGCGCATCCCATCAACTTCAACCTGGGCCAGATCCACGCCGGCGACTGGAATTCATCCGTGCCCAGCGTGTGCACGCTGGGCATGCGTGTCGCCTGCTATCCGGACATGACCATCGATGAGGCCAAACGACGGGTCGAAGCGCGCATCCGCGCCGTCGAGGCGGGCCTGACCGACAGCGACGTGCGTATCGATATCCGCTACGAAGGCTTTCACGCGCCAGGCTGCGAGTACGACCTGGACGTTCCCGCCATGCAGTTGCTGGCGGACGCGCACCGCCGCGTAGCGGGCGAACTGCCGCAGCCCACAGCGTTGACCGCCACCACGGACGGCCGCCATTTCCGGCTGATGATGGACGTGCCCGTGACCTGCTACGGCCCGAAGGTGCAGAACGTGCACGGTTTCAACGAATGCGTGTCGGTGGACAGCATGGTGCGCGTGGCGACCTCGCTGGCGCTCTTCATCCATGACTGGTGCGGCGTCGAACCGCTGCAAGCCTGAGTCCATCCGCGATCCTCACTTTTCCTTGGGAAGTCCTGCCATGAATGCCTTCAGTGCCCGCCGCGCCCTGGCGCGCTGCATGCTGGCCGCCGCCAGCTTGCTGCCTTTCGCCGTCTCCCCCTCGCACGCCGCCGAAACCCCGCAATATGGCGGGATCCTGACCGCCATCGTCAATCCGGAGCCGCCCACGCTGAACGTGGCCGTGCAACAGGTGGCCAGCACTCAACTGGTGGCCGGCAAGATCTTTGAAAGCCTGCTGACCTATTCCTTCGACCTGAAGCCGCAGCCTGGCCTGGCCAAGTCCTGGGAGGTTTCGGCGGACCGCCTGACCTACACCTTCCACCTGCAGCCCAAGGTGCAGTGGCATGACGGCAAGCCGTTCTCGTCCGACGATGTCGTGTTCACCTATACCAAGATCCTCGCCAACACGCCCCGCACGCGCACGCTGATGGCGAACGTGCAGGAAATCTCGGCGCCGGATGCGCAGACAGTGGTCTTCAAGCTGAAGCAGCCGTACTCCGCCTTTCTTTATGCCTTCGACATCGGCGGCGGCGCGATCCTGCCCAAGCACCTGTACGACGTCGACACGCCGATCGGCCAGAACCCGAACAACAACGCGCCGGTCGGCACCGGGCCGTTCAAGTTCAAGCGCTGGGAGCGCGGCTCCTACATCGAACTGGTCAAGAACGAGCACTACTGGAAGGAAGGCCGGCCCTACCTGGACGGGATTACCTACCGCGTGATTCCCGATTCCGCATCGCGCCGCGTGGCCTTGGAGCAGGGCACGGTGCTGCAGGCCTGGCTGCAGGATATCGAGCCCGTGGACGTGGCGCGTGTGGCCAAGCTGCCCAGCATCGCGCAGACCCAAAAGGGCTACGAATACTGGTCGACGATGCAGTGGATCGAACTGAACGGCGGCCGCCAGCCATTCTCGGACAAGCGCTTCCGCCAGGCGCTGATGTACGGCATCAACCGCCAGTTCATCGTCGACAAGATCATGTTCGGCACGGGCACGGTCGCCACCGGCCCCATCCATCACAACACGCGCTTCTACGATTCCAACGTCAAGTCCTATCCCTACGATCCCAAGAAGGCCATCGCGCTGCTGGATGAAATGGGCCTGAAGCCCGACGCCAAGGGCGTGCGCGCCTCGGTCGGCCTGATTCCGCTGCCTTACGGCGAGATGCAGCGCCGCGTGGCCGAATACGTCAAGCAGAACCTGGCCAAGATCGGCGTGGCGGTGACGCTGGAGAACACCGACGTGGGCGGCTGGACCAGCCGCGTGGGCAACTGGGACTACGACATGGGCTCCAACGGCGTGTTCCAGTACGGCGATCCGGCGATCGGCGTGTCGCGCACATACCTGGGCAGCAACATCAAGAAGGGACTGATGTTCACCAATACGTCTCAGTACAACAACCCCAAGGTCGATGCGCTGTTCAACGCCGCGGCCACCGCCGCCACCGATGAAGAACGCCAGAAGCTGTACAGCGAGGTGCAGCGCATCCTGGTGGAAGACGTGCCCGTGCTGTGGATCGCCGACACCAACTATTCGACCCTGCTGAACAAGCGCGTGCATGACGCCGTGACGACCGCGCTGGGCGTCGTCGACACGCAGAGCGACACCTGGCTGTCCAAAGAATGAAGAAGATCGCCACGTTCCTGGCGAACCGGGTGGTCAAGAGCGTCCTGGTTCTGCTGATGATCGCGCTCTTCAACTTCTTCCTGGTGCGGGCGGCGCCGGGCGACCCGGCCGAAATCCTGGCCGGCCAGTCCGGGGCGGTGGACGCCGAATTCATCGCCAAGCTGCGGCAGGAGTTTGGTCTGGACAAGCCGATCGCGGTGCAGTTGGGCCAATACCTCAAGAACGTCGCCACATTCGACTTGGGGTATTCCTATCGCCAGCAGGCGCCGGTATCCAGCCTGATCCTGGAGCACCTGCCGGCCACCTTGCTGCTGACCCTGTCGGCATTCGCCTTTGCGCTGCTGGCGGGGGTAAGCCTGGGCACGCAGGCCGCGCTGCGCGTCGGGAAGTGGGGCGATACCGTCATCACGACCCTGTCGATGCTGGCCTACGCCACGCCGCTGTTCTGGGTGGGGCTGATGCTGGTGCTGCTCTTTTCCGTGAACCTGGAATGGCTGCCGGCCTTCGGCTATGAAAGTGTCGGCGCCAACCTGACCGGGCTGGCGCGCCTGGCCGACGTGGCCAAGCATCTGCTGCTGCCGGCGCTCACACTGGGCATGTTCTACATGGCGGTCTACGCCCGGCTGACCCGCGCGTCCATCCTGGAAATCAGCCAGCTGGACTTCGTGAAGACGGCGCGCGCCAAGGGCCTGTCCGAACGCACGGTGATCGTGCGCCACGTGCTGCGCAACGCGCTGCTGCCCGTCATTACCTATGCCGGCATCCAGGCGGGCGGGCTGATCGGCGGGTCGCTCCTGGTGGAAACGGTCTTTGCGTGGCCGGGTATCGGCCGGCTGGCGTTCGACGCGCTGATCCAGCGCGACTACAGCGTGCTGCTCGGCGTGTTCTTCGTGGCCTCGCTGATCGTGGTCGTGGTCAACCTCATCACCGACATTCTTTACACGGTGGCGGATCCCAGGATCGAACTCAAATGAAAGCGTTCATGCAATCGTTCTGCCGCAACAAGGGCGGCGTCATGGGCCTGATCGTGGTCGCGCTGGTTGCGCTGGTGGCCATCACCGCGAGCTGGATCTTCCCCGACAGTCCCTGGGACATCATCAACGGCCCATTCATGCCGCCGCTGTCCGAAGGCGCATTGCTCGGCACCGACACGCTGGGGCGCGACATCGCCTCGGGCATCGCCTATGGCTCGCGCGTCACGCTGGTGCTGGCCGCCGTGTCCACGGCGGTGTCGATCCTGCTGGGCATCACCGTCGGTGCGCTGGCCGGGTTCTACGGCGGACGCGTGGACCAGGCCATCGTGGGGTTCATCGAACTGTTCCAGACCATCCCCAGCTTTTTCCTCGCGGTGGTGCTGGTGGCGATCCTGACGCCCAACATGGCCACGGTGATCTTCGCCATCGCCGTGGTGTCCTGGCCGCCGCTGGCGCGGCTGGTCCGCGCCGAATTCATGAGCCTGAAGAATCGCGAGTTCGTCCAGGCGGCGATGCTGTCCGGGCAGTCGAACCTGCGCATCATCCTCACGCAGATCCTGCCCAACAGCCTGTCGCCCGTGATCGTGTCGGGCTCCCTGATGATCGCCAGCTCGATCCTGCTGGAATCGGCGCTGAGCTTCCTGGGCCTGGGCGACCCCAACGCCATGACCTGGGGCTACATCATCGGCGCCTCGCGCAGCGTGCTGCGCGACGCCTGGTGGATGAGCGTGTTTCCCGGCGTGGCGATCCTGATGACGGTGCTGGCGCTCAACCTGATCGGCGAAGCGCTCAACGATGCGCTCAACCCCAAACTGGCCCGCAGGAGGACGACGTGATGAGCGCGCTGCTGGAAATCCGTGATCTCAGCGTAACGGCCGCCCATGGCGGTCCGACGGTGGTGCAGGGCGTGTCCTACACCGTGAACCGCAACGAGATCCTGTGCGTGGTGGGCGAGTCCGGCTCGGGCAAATCGGTCACCGCGCACGCCATCATGGGACTGCTGCCGGCTGACCAGCTGAGCGTCACGCAAGGGCAGATCCTGTATGGCGGGCACGACCTGGTCCACCTGTCGCCCACCGACTGGTACGGCCTGCGGGGCCGGTCCTTCGGCATGGTCTTCCAGGAACCCATGACGGCGCTCAACCCCATCATGCGGGTGGGCCGCCAGGTCGACGAGGTGCTCGAGCGCCACACCAACCTGGGCGCCGCCGCCCGCAAGCAGCGCGTGCTGGACCTGTTCGGCCAGGTGTTGCTGCCCGATCCGCAGGCCATGTACGACGCCTATCCGTTCCAGCTCTCGGGCGGCCAGCGCCAGCGGGTGGTGATTGCGATGGCCCTGGCCCTGGAGCCGGACGTGCTGATCGCCGACGAGCCCACGACCGCGCTGGACGTCACCACGCAGGCGCAGATCCTGGACCTGATCAAGGATATCCAGCGGCGCATGGGCATCGGCGTCATCTTCATCACCCACGATTTCGGCGTGGTGGCCGATATTGCCCACCGCATCGTGGTGATGCGCAAGGGGACGGTGGTGGAGTCGGGCGCGGCCGAAGACATCCTCAACCGTCCGCAGCATCCCTACACGCGCCAGCTCATCGCGGCGGTGCCGCACAAGCCCGAAGGCAAGGATGAGGCCGCGGCGGCGCAGCCGCTGATGATGGTGAAAAATCTGTGCAAGACTTTCGCCACGGGCGGGCGGCGCGTCGATGCGCTGCGCGACATTTCGCTGGAGATCCGCCAGGGGGAAACGCTGGGGCTCGTCGGGGAGTCCGGTTCGGGCAAGTCCACGCTGGGCCGCACGCTGATCGGGCTGATCGCGCCCGACAGCGGCAGCGTGCGCATGGAGGGCCAGGAGCTCGTGGGCATGAAGCCGCGCGATTTCCGTCCGTACCGCCGCCAGATCCAGATGGTGTTCCAGGATCCCTACGCGTCGCTCAATCCGCGCCATCGCGTCATCGAGGCCGTGGCGCAGGGGCCGATCGCCTTCGGCGAAAACCGCAAGACCGCACTGCGCGAGGCGCGCGAACTGCTGGAATTGGTGGGCCTGGGCGGCGATGCCGGCGACCGGTATCCGCACCAGTTCTCGGGTGGGCAGCGTCAGCGGGTGGGCATCGCGCGCGCGCTGGCGCTCAAGCCGCGGCTGCTGGTGGCCGACGAGGCGGTGTCGGCGCTGGATGTGTCGATCCAGGCCCAGGTGCTGGACCTGCTCAAGACCGTGAGCGGGCAGTTCGACCTGTCGGTGCTGTTCATCACCCATGACCTGCGCGTCGCCGCCCAGATCTGCGACCGCATCGCGGTGATGCGCCAAGGGCAACTGGTGGAGCTGGATCGCGCCGCCACGATTTTCTATCACCCCCAACATGAATACACGCGCCGCCTGATCGATTCGGTGCCGGGCAAGGCCTGGAACAAGCCCGATCTGGATGCGCTGTCGGATCCCTCGACCAGGAGCAAGCAGTATGCGTGACACCGAGTATCAGTTGCTGGACGGGCTGGCGCTGGCCGGCCTGCTGGCCCGGCGCGAAGTCCGCGCCGAAGACCTGATGGCCTGCGCCATCAAGCTGGCGCGGGAACGCGCGCCGGCGATGAACGCGCTGTGCTACGAGCGCTATGAGGAATCGCTGGACGTGGCGCGGGATTGGCAGCCGCGGGGGGCGTTCGGCGCCATCCCCTTCCTGCTGAAGGATTCCGGCCTGGCGCACACGCGCTTTCCGTCCAGCCTGGGTTCGCGCCTGCTCAACGACACGGCCTATGCGCGCAATGCCACGCTGGCCGACCGGTTCGAGGCCGCCGGCCTGATTCCGTTTGCGCGCACGACCGTGCCGGAATTCTGCATGGCGCCCACCACCGAGGCGGCGCGCAACGGCGGCCCCACCCGCAATCCCTGGGATCCGACCCGCTCGTCCGGCGGATCCAGCGGCGGCGCGGCGGCGGCGGTGGCCGCGGGGATCGTGCCCCTGGCCCATGGCAGCGACGGCGGCGGCTCGATCCGGATCCCGGCGGCCGCCTGTGGCGTCTATGGCTTGAAGGTCTCGCGCGGGCGCGTGCCGATGGGGCCGTTCCGCGGCGAAGGCTGGGGCGGCCTGGCGACCGACGGCGTGCTGTCGCGGTCGGTGCGCGACACGGCCGCGGCGCTGGACGCCATAGCCGACCCCGAACCGGGCGCGCCCTACACGGCGCCTGCCGGCCCGGCTTCGTACCTGAAGGTCCTGGCCGAATCGCCGCGCAAGCTGCGCATCGCCCTGTGGAGCGACGCCTGGAACGGCATTCCGGTGGCGCCCGAATGCGTCGCGGCAGTGGAGCGGGCGGCCGTGCTGTGCCGCGAGCTCGGACACGAGGTGGTGGACAGCGCGCCGCCGGACATCGAATACGAGGCGTTCGTGCTGGCCCACGCCAACGTGCTGGCCGGCAATATCGTGCTGTCGGTCGACACGCGCCTGGGGCTGACCGGCCAGCCGCTGCGCGACGGTGACCTGGAACCCGTCCTGCGCGAGGGATATGAATACGGCAAGACGCTGCCGGCGGCGCACTACATCGCCAGCGTGAACCGGTTCCACGCCATCGGCCGCATCCTTGACGGCTACATGCAGGGCTACGACGCCATCCTGTCCCCGTCGCTCACGCAGCTTCCCCTGAAGCTTGGCGAGCTCTCGACCGCCAAGGGCTCGTTCCTGGACTTCCGCCGCAAGGTCGCCACCTACGGCACGTTCTCGGCGGCATTCAATGCGTCCGGGCAGCCCGCGGCCAGCCTGCCGCTGGTCTGGACCGAGGCCGGCCTTCCGGTGGGCGTGCAGGTGGTCGGCCGCTACGGCCGTGAAGACCTGGTGCTGGCGCTGTCGGCCCAACTGGAAGCGGCCCAGCCCTGGGCGGGGCGGGTCGCCGTTCCCAGGGCGGCCTGAAGGCCGCGGCGGCGGGGCGCAGGCTGTTCGGCCCCGCCCGCATCGGCCGCACAACGGAGGTCGCCAACCGGCCCTACGTCGTTCGGCATCGTCTGAATGGATAGGATACCGGCCGTTGCAAGACCTTTCTTCGATTCCCCCGTAAAATCACCCCATTCAGCAGGACTTCAATCATCTCTCAATAGACAGTACCTAAGGAGGACCACTCATGGCCCTAGTCTCCATGCGCCAGTTGCTCGACCACGCCGCCGAGCACGGCTACGGCATTCCGGCTTTCAACGTCAACAACCTGGAACAGGTCCAGGCCATCATGGAAGCCGCGGCGGAGACCGATAGCCCGGTGATCATGCAGGCTTCGGCCGGCGCGCGCAAATACGCGGGCGAAGGCTTCCTGAAGTATCTGATCCAGGCCGCCGTTGAGTCCTACCCGCACATTCCCGTGGTCATGCACCAGGACCACGGCCAGTCGCCCAAGGTCTGCCAAGGCGCCATCGACCTGGGCTTCTCCAGCGTCATGATGGACGGTTCGCTCAAGGAAGACGGCAAGACCATCGCCGACTACGACTACAACGTCGAAGTCACCAAGAAGGTCGTGGACATCGCGCACAAGCTGGGCGTGACCGTCGAAGGCGAACTGGGCTGCCTGGGTTCCCTGGAAACCATGGAAGGCGACAAGGAAGACGGCCACGGCGCCGACGGCAAGCTGACCATGGACCAGCTGCTGACCGATCCGGAGCAGGCCGCCGACTTCGTGCGCCGCACCCAGCTCGACGCCCTGGCCATCGCCATCGGCACCAGCCACGGCGCCTACAAGTTCACGCGCAAGCCCACCGGCGACATCCTGTCGATCTCCCGCATCAAGGAAATCCACGCCCGCCTGCCCAACACCCACCTGGTGATGCACGGCAGCTCCAGCGTGCCGCAGGAACTGCTGGCCGAGATCCGCGAATTCGGTGGCAACATGAAGGAAACCTACGGCGTGCCCGTCGAGGAAATCCAGGAAGCCATCAAGTACGGCGTGCGCAAGATCAATATCGACACCGATATCCGTCTGGCCATGACCGGCGCCATCCGCCGCTTCTTCGCCGAGAACCCCGAAAAGTTCGACCCGCGCGAATACCTCAAGCCGGCCCGCGCCGCCGCCAAGGCGATCTGTGTCGCTCGCTACACGGAATTCGGCACCGCCGGCAACGCCAGCAAGATCAAGCCGCTGCCGCTGACCGAAGTCGCCGCGCAATACGCGTCGGGCAAGCTGGCTCAGGTGGTTCAGTAAGTGTCTTGCCAGTGCTCCGCCTGCGGGCGGAGCATGCGGAAAAGGCTGGTCCCGAGGGACCAGCTTTTTTTTGCGCGGCAGCAGCCGATGGCGCTATTGCGGCGCATTCCTCGGAAAATGCGGCACCGTGCGATCCACGTGATGCCACGAAGGCGCCGAATCCGTCCACAGGCTGACCTTGGCGTGGAACGCTTCCGGATCGTCCAGCGACCCCGCGCGCACGACTTCATAGCCCATGCCCTCCGAGCCGCCGAACAGCGGCGTCCCACAGGCGGGGCAGAAACTGCGCATGACCGAGTGGCCGGAGTCGCCCTGGTAGCGGTGCTCCTTGGGCTGGCCGCGCAGCAGCGTCACCGTGCCCGCCGGAAAGATCAGCGCATGGGCCGGGGCGCCGCCGCTGGAATATTGGCAGTCCCGGCAATGACAGGTGGCGGCCGTGATGGGTTCGTCGGTGAGGGCGTAGCGGATGGCGCCGCATTGGCAGCCGCCTGTCATGTGTACCTGCGCGTCGGCGTGGGGCATGCGCTTGGGGGAAGCATCCTGCATACGGCTTTGTCTCCGGGCGGTGGGTTGCGCCGTGACGCCTGGGGCGGCCGGCGCGAATAATGGGTGGGAATAAAGCCTAACCCGGCCCTCGGCCAGCGGCAAGGCGAACTTATTTGCAGTAATCTATGCGCTTTGCGGGGACCGTTCCCGGCCGCCATCCGGCGCCGCTCCCGCACAGTGTCCGATTTCGTTCTACTTCCCGCCCTGGCGCCCGCCCGCGGCGGGAATGTTCATTTTTGCCATAGGCCATTCCCGTGACTTCTGCTTTGCATGAATCCAGCATCAAGTCCTTGCCGCTGCTGGGCCGCGGTAAGGTGCGCGATATGTACGCCGTCGGCGACGACAAATTGCTGATCGTCGCGTCGGATCGTATCTCCGCCTTCGATGTGATCCTTGACGACCCCATTCCCGGCAAGGGACAGGTGCTGACCGAGTTGACCGAGTTCTGGTTGCAGAAGCTGGCCCATATCCTGCCCAACCACTCCACCGGCGTGAAGCCCGAGGACGTCGTGGCGCCCGATGAGGTGGACCAGGTGCGCGGCCGTGCCGTGGTGGTCAAGCGCCTGAAGCCCATCCTGGTGGAAGCGGTCGCCCGCGGCTACCTGATCGGTTCCGGCTGGAAGGATTACCAGGCCACCGGCGCCGTGTGCGGCATCAAGCTGCCGGCCGGGCTGCAGCAGGCCAGCAAGCTGCCCGAACCGATTTTCACGCCGGCGGCCAAGGCCGAGTTCGGCATGCACGACGAAAACGTGGATTTCGCGCATGTGGTCAAGGAAGTCGGCCAGGAAATGGCCGAGCGCATCCGCGACGTCACGCTCAAGCTCTACGCCGAGGCCGCAGCCTTCGCGGCGACCAAGGGCATCATCATCGCCGACACCAAGTTCGAGTTCGGCCTGGACGATGACGGCACGCTGCACCTGATGGACGAAGTCCTGACGCCCGATTCGTCGCGCTTCTGGCCGGCGGACGGCTATCGCGTGGGCATCAGCCCGCCGTCGTTCGACAAGCAGTTCGTGCGCGACTGGCTCGAGACCCAGACCTGGGACAAGACGCCGCCCGCGCCGCGCCTGCCCAAGGACGTGCTGGACAAGACGGCGGCCAAGTACCGCGAAGCGCTGGACCGCCTGATCGCTTGATGTTTGCCTGATGTTTGCCTGATCGGTCGCCCGACCGATCGCGCTCGATGAAACCCGCTCTGCATCCAGAGCGGGTTTTTTTTGCCTGATCCCCGTCGCGGCAAGGGGAAACCCGGGGCTTGGAATGCCAATTATTTCGGATTGTTACGCTATACTCGTCCGCGCTTGGTTCGGGACATCCGTGATAAGGAGCGCCGCATGGTGATGATGTTGCCTTTTGTGACTGGGACGCTGGCGGTGTGGTTCGGGTTGACGGGCAGGCGCCGTCCCTGCGTGACGTTCTGGCTGCTCACCCTGGCGCTTTTTGCCGCCTGGTGCCAATACCACATGACCAGTCCGCTGGCGCTCTCCCTGTGACGCGCGGACGATGATCTTTTCCCTCAACCCCGCGCGCGGCTCGCGCATCCTGAACGCGCTGGCCCTCCTGGGCGTCAGCGCCATCCTCTGCATGGCCTTCGTCTGGCAGTTCGCGTATGACGAACTGCCGTGCCCGCTCTGCCTGCTGCAACGCGTGGCGCTGATGCTGGCCGGCGTCGGGTTCCTGCTCAACCTGCGGCTGGGGCCCTCGCCCATGCACTATGCGATGAGCATCGCGGGGGCGATGGGCGGCATGGTCGCCTCGGGGCGCCAGGTCCTGCTGCACATCGCGCCCGGCGATCCGGGCTACGGCACGCCGTTGCTCGGCCTGCATTTCTATACGTGGGCCTTCATCGCCTTTGCGGGCATCATCGCGTTCTGCGTCGTCATGTTGTGCGTCGACCGGAAATGGGGCGACAGCATGCTGAAAAAGCCGGTATCGGCGCTGGGCATGGTGGTCATGGCCCTGTTTTTTGTCGTGGTCCTGGCCAACGCCGGCAGCACCACGCTGCAGTGCGGCTTCGGGCCTTGCCCGGACGATCCGGTCAGCTATCTTTGGCTGGACAGGGCGGCCGCGCAGTAGCGGTCCGCAGACGCCGGGTAAAATAGCGGGTTTCGCGGGCGGGTTCCGCGCTTTCCTGACATGTCGCGGCGCGCGCGCCGCGGTTCAACTTCTAGACACCGGTTATGACAGACCAGACTTCCGCAGCGGCGCAGGCCACCCCCGTGGTGGGCGTGATTATGGGATCTTCCAGCGATTGGGAGGTCATGAAGCACGCGGTGACGATGCTGGAGGAGTTCGGCGTGGCCTACGAGGCGCGCGTGATCTCCGCGCACCGTATGCCGCAGGACATGGCCGAATACGGCGCCGCGGCGCATCAGCGCGGCCTGCGCGGCATCATCGCCGGCGCCGGCGGCGCGGCGCACCTGCCGGGCATGATGGCGGCCCTGACCGAAGTGCCGGTGTTCGGCGTGCCGGTGCCCTCCAAGTACCTGCGCGGCGAAGATTCGCTGCTGTCCATCGTGCAGATGCCCAAGGGCGTGCCGGTGGCCACCTTCGCCATCGGCGAAGCGGGCGCGGCCAATGCCGCGCTGCACGTGATCGCCACGCTGGCGGGCACCGACGCGGGACTGCACGAAAAGCTGGTGGCGTTCCGCGCCCGCCAGACGCAGGCCGCGCGCGATATGAAGGTTCCGCCCGAGGCCTGATGCGAATGACTCAATCGACTCCTTTCATGATCGCGCCCGGCGGCTGGCTGGGCATGCTGGGCGGCGGCCAGTTGGGCCGCATGTTCTGCCACGCGGCGCAAAGCCTGGGCTACAAGGTCGCGGTGCTGGACCCGGCGGCCGAGTGCCCCGCGGGCATGGTCGCGGACCTGCACATCCAGGCAGCCTATGACGACGAGGCCGGCCTCGCGCAGTTGGCGCAGACCTGCCAGGCCGTCACCACCGAATTCGAGAACGTCCCCGCGGACAGCCTGCGCGCGCTGGCGACCCGCTGCCGCGTCAGCCCGGCGGGCGACGCCGTGGCCATCGTGCAGGACCGCATCGCCGAGAAGACCTTCATCGCCGCGCAAGGCATTCCGGTCGCGCCGCACGCCGCCATCCGCAGCGAAGCCGATCTGCATGCCGCGTCCGACGCGCTCTTTCCCGGCATCCTGAAGGTCGCCCGCCTGGGCTATGACGGCAAGGGCCAGGCCCGCATCGACACGCGCGAAGAAGCGCTGGCCGCTTTCGCCGAATTCGGCGGTGTGGCCTGCGTGCTGGAAGCGCTGATGCCGCTGGACTATGAAATCTCGGTCGTGCTTGCGCGCGGCTTCGACGGCGCGAGCGTGGTGTTTCCCGTGGCCCGCAACGTGCATCGCGACGGCATCCTGGCCGTGTCCACCGCCGCGCCCGTGCAGCAGGACGCCGCCCACGCCGAACGCCAGGCGCGCGCCACCGAGGCGGCGCAGGCCATCGCGCAGGGCCTGGGCTACCACGGGGTGCTGTGCGTGGAGTTTTTCGTGCTCAAGGACGGCAGCCTCATCGTCAACGAGATCGCGCCGAGGCCGCACAACAGCGGCCACTACACGATCGACGCCTGCGTCACCAGCCAGTTCGAGCAGCAGGCGCGCGCCATGGCCGGCCTGCCGCTGGGCGGCACGGACCTGCTGGCGCCCGCCGTCATGCTGAACATCCTGGGCGACATCTGGTACGCCAACGACACCGACACCGCGCAGCGCGAGCCCGATTGGGCGGCGGCGCTGGCGGTGCCGTCGGCCAAGCTGCACCTGTACGGCAAGCGCGAGGCGCGCCGCGGCCGCAAGATGGGCCACGTCACCATCGTGGCGGCCACCCTGCAAGCGGCCCGCGCCGATGCCGCCCGCGTGGCGGCCGCGCTGGGCATGCAGGCGCCCGAGTAACCCGCGCCGATCCGATGTCCCGACCCACACCCGACTCCGCCAGCGCCGCGGAAATCGCCCACGCCGCCCAGCGCATGCTGGACGGCGAGCTGGCCGCCTTTCCGACCGAGACCGTGTACGGCCTGGGCGCGGATGCCGAAAACCCGCAAGCGGTCGCCAAGATCTACGCGGCCAAGGGCCGGCCCTCCAATCACCCCGTCATCGTGCACATCGCCCCGCAGGGCGACGTGTCGTACTGGGCCGCGCAGGTGCCGCCCGAAGCGCGGCTGCTGATCGACGCGTTCTGGCCCGGTCCGCTGACCCTGATCCTCAAGCGCGCGCCGCACATCGTCGACACCGTGAGCGGCGGCCAGGACAGCATCGGTATCCGCTGTCCGTCGCATCCGGTGGCGCAGGCGCTGCTGGCGGCGTTCGCGGCCGGCAAGCCGAACGGGCAGGGCGGCGTGGCCGCGCCGTCCGCCAACAAGTTCGGCCAGGTCTCGCCCACCCGCGCCGAGCACGTGCGCAATGAGTTTCCCGACGAAGTCGCGGCCGGCATGCCCGTGCTGGAAGGCGGCGCATCGGAAGTGGGCATCGAGTCCACCATCCTGGATCTGTCGCGCCTGGATCGCGGCGCCGGCCCCGTGCTGCTGCGGCCCGGCCACATCAGCGCCGCGCAGATCGAAGCCGTGCTGGGCGTGCAGGTTTTCGCGCCGGACGCCGCGGCGCCGCGCGCCTCGGGCACGCTGAAGGCGCACTACGCGCCGCGCACGCCGCTGGAACTGGCCAGCGACGCGCGCATGCAGGACGTGCTGCAGGGGCGCAACCTGCCCGAAGGCCGCGTGGTGCTGGTGGCCTATGGCCCGCCGCCCGCCGCGGTCGATGCCCGCGTGCAATGGCAGCCGGTGCCGGCGGACCCGGCGCGGTATGCGCAGGCGCTGTACGGCCTGCTGCGCGATCTGGACGGACAGGGCTATGCGCGCATCATCGTGCAGGCGCCGCCCGCCACCGATGATTGGCACGCGGTCAATGACCGCATCGGCCGCGCGGCCGCGGCCTTCACGCTGGATACGACCGGCCTGTAGCCTGGCCCGGCATGGCCTGGCCGATCACGCGGCCAGGAATTCCCCGATCCGTTCGACGGCCTGCCGCAAGGGCGGCAGGAATTCGTCTTTCAGCCGATCGAGCGGCACGCGCGCGGCCTTGACGCTGACGTTCACGGCCCCGCAAGCCTTGCCGCTGGCCGAGCGCACGGCCACTGAAATTGCGCGCACGTTCAGTTCCAGTTCCTGGTCGACCACCGCATAGCCCTGCTCGCGGATGCGGGCGAGCTCCGCGCGCAGGCGGGCCTCGCTGGTCAGCGTGAATTCCGTGTAGGGCTGCAGGTCGGTCGTCGCGAAATACCGGGCCAGCGCCGGCTCGGGCAATTCCGCCAGCAGCACGCGCCCGATGGACGTGCAATACGCCGGCAGGCGGCTGCCCAGGCCCATCGAGGTCGCCAGCAGGCGGTTCACTTCCGAGCGCGCGAGATACAGCATCTCGTGCCCCTCCATGATGGCCAGCGCGCAGGTTTCGTTCACCGTGGCGCTCAACTCTTCCAGCACGGGCTGCGCCAGCGACACGAACGGCGTCGAGGAAAAGTAGGCGTAGCCCAGTCCCAGGATGCGCGGCGTCAGCACGTAGAGCCGGCCGTGCTGTTCGGCCATGCCCAGCAGGATCAGCGTGTGCAGGCAGCGCTGCACCACGGCGCGCGGCAGGCCGGCACGCCGGCTCAGCTCGGCGGCGGTCTGCGGATGGCGGCGCGTGCCGAAGGCGCGGATCACATGCAGCCCGCGGGCCAGCGTCAGCATGTAGTCCGGATCGCCGCGCAACTGGTCGGGATGGTCTTCGGCCGCGGGCGGCGCCGCGTAGCCGGGAGGAGGGAGGTTGGGCAGCATCAGCCTGCGCGCAGCGGCGCGCCGGTGCGCGCCTGCAGTTCGGTCAGAGTCATGCCGTCGATCATATCCCGGACCACCAGCCCGTCCGGCGTGACGTCGATGACGGCGAGGTCCGTGTAGATCCGGTCCACCACGCCGGCGCCGGTGAGCGGATAGTTGCAGCGCTGGACGATCTTGGGATCGCCGTTCTTGCTGTTGTGTTCCATCATGATGAACACGCTGCGCGCGCCCACGGCCAGGTCCATCGCGCCGCCGACGGCCGGCGCTTCGCCCGGCTTGTCGAGCGACCAGTTCGCCAGATCGCCGTTCTCGGCGACCTGCATGCCGCCCATGACGCAGATGTCCAGGTGGCCGCCGCGCATCATCGCGAACGAGTCCGCGTGATGAAAGTACGATCCGCCCCGCAGCAGCGTCACGGGCTGCTTGCCGGCATTGATGAGGTCCAGGTTGATGTCGGCCTCGGCCGGGGGCGGGCCCATGCCCAGGATGCCGTTTTCGCTGTGCAGCACGATCTCGCGATCGTCGGGCAGATGGGCCGCCACCAGCACCGGCATGCCGATGCCCAGGTTCACGTAGCTGCCGTCGGGGATGTCCAGGGCCAGGCGGCGCGCCATGGCTTCGCGGGTCAGGGGACGAAACATGCGGGTTCCTTTACGCGGGGTGGCGTTAGCTGGAAAAGGCGGCGTTGGGCACTTCCGTGACGCGCTTGACGAAGATGCCAGGCGTCACCACCGCCTCGGGGGGCAACTCGCCCAGTTCGGCCTTGGCGCGCACCTGCACGATGGTGGTCTTGGCCGCCATGCACATGATGGGCCCGAAGTTGCGCGCGCTCATGTTGTAGGTGAGATTGCCCCAGCGATCGCCGCGGTCCGCCTTGACCAGCGCGAAGTCGCCATGCAGGGGCTCCTCGAACACGTGGCCGCGGCCGTTGATGATGCGGGTCTCCTTGCCGCGGGCGAGGTCCGTGCCATAGGCGGTGGGGGTGAAGAAGCCGCCCAGTCCCGCGCCGGCCGCGCGCAGCCGTTCGGCGATGGTGCCCTGGGGCACGCATTCCAGGTCGATGCGGCCCTCGCGGTAGAACGCGTCGAAGACCCAGGAATGGGACGCCTTGGGAAACGAGCAGATGACCTTGCGCACGCGTCCGGCCTTGATCAGCGCCGCCAGGCCGGTGTCGCGATTGCCGGCGTTGTTGCTGACCACGGTCAGGTCGCGCGCCCCCTGGTCGATGAGCGCGTGGATCAGTTCGGTGGGCATGCCGGCGCCGCCGAACCCGCTGATCAGCACGGTGGCGCCGTCATGGATGTCCACGACGGCCGCCGCGGGGGTGTCGATGAACTTGTCGATCATGGGAGCTCCGGTGGAGGGCGGGCGCCCAGGGCGCCCGGCCGCGCTCAGTTCACGGTGATGTTCGCCTGCTTGATGATTTCGGCGTAGCGCGCCGAGTCCTTTTTCATCAGCTCGGCGAACTGCGCCGGCGTGCCGCCCACGGGCAGAAAGCCCGCATCCACGAACTTCTGCCGCACGTCCGGCTCCTTGACGATCTCGCTGATCTCGCGCGCCATGCGTTCGATGATCGGCCTGGGCGTATTGGCCGGCGCCATCAGCCCCGCCCACGATCCGGTCACGAAGCCCGGCAGGCCCGCTTCTTCCATCGTGGGAATGCCGGGCTCCGTCGGCCAGCGTTCCTTGCCGGTGAACGCCAGCGCCTTCAGGCGGTTCTGCTTCACGTACTGCATCGGGACCAGGATGGGGTCGAACACCATCGACACGCGGTTGCCCAGCAGGTCGGTGAGGATCGGCGCGCTGCCCTTGTAGGCCACATGCGTCATCGTGATCTTGCTCTGCAGCGCGAAGTCGGCGCCGGTCAGGTGCGCGCTGGATCCGTTGCCGCTGGAGGCATAGGTGAGCTTGTCCGGATTCTTGCGGGCGTACGCGACCAGTTCGCTCACGTTGTTCACGGGCAATTCCTGCGAGACGAACAGGAACAGCGGCAGGTCCGCCATCTGCACCACGGGCGTCAGGTCCGCGGGTTTGTAGCCCAGCTTGTAGAGGTGGAAATTGATGATGTAGGCGGGCAGCATCGACAGAAACGTATAGCCGTCGGGCTCTGCCTTGGCGACCAGGGCGGACCCCAGGCTGCTGTTGGCGCCCGGCCGGTTCTCGACCACGATGGTCTGGTTCAGGCGCGGCCCGAGCTTTTCCATGACGATGCGTGTGACGGTGTCGGTGGAACCGCCAGGCGTGTACGGCACGATGATCTTGATGGGCTTGCTGGGCCAATCGTCGGCCTGGGCGGGGCCGGCGGCCAGCCCGGTTGCCGCCAGGGCGGCGAACAGCAGGTTCCTGAGAGCGTGGCGGCGGTCAGTGGCCGCCGCCGGGCGATGGGGCTGCGATGTGCATACATGTGCCATGGACTTGTCTCCTCCATGAATCGGGCGAATGGCGATGCGCGTCCGGGTTTTTATGGGACGCGACCGGTGTTTCCTGGACTGCGGCTTTGCTGCCTATCGGACAAAGTCGCAAAAAAAGTATGGCACGCGGGGGTGGCCGCGACGGGCCGCCGAGGCGCCGATAAAGTTCGATCACCGGACGCCTGCCGATTCGCAGGGGGCGCCTCGTCGCTGCGGGTTTTCACTAGGAAGGCGCGCGTTGTTCACAGGGTGGACATGCCTTAATCTGGCGGCCGGCCCAGTAAGGCGGGGCCTGGTTTCAGCGGTCGCCGGCTACGAGCCGATGGCGGACACCTATCTCAGGAGAAGCATCATGAAGCGGATTTTGATGGTTGCAGCCAGCACGCTCGCCCTGGCCTGCGCGTCTTCGGCGGCAGTGGCCGGTCCCACGCTGGATGCGGTGAAAAAGAAGGGATTCGTGCAATGCGGCCTGACGGACGGCGTGTCCGGCTTTTCCGCGACGAACAGCAAGGGCGAATGGGAAGGCATGGACGTGGACATCTGCCGCGCCGTGGCGGCGGCCGTGTTCGGCGATGCCTCCAAGTTCAAGGGCACCGCGCTTTCCACCCAGCAACGCTTTACGGCGCTGCAGTCGGGCGAGGTCGACGTGCTGCTGCGCACCGTGACGCTGACCCAGACGCGCGACACGTCGCTGGGCCTGTCCGCGGTCGCCGCCAGCTTCTATGACGGCCAGGGCATCCTGGTCAGCAAGAAGCTGGGCGTCAAGAGCGCGAAGGAACTCAACGGCGCCACGGTCTGCGTGCAGCCCGGCACCACCACCGAACTGAACCTGGCCGACTGGTTCCGCGCCAACAACATCGAGTTCAAGCCGGTCGTGATCGACAAGGTGACCGAGGTCGTGCGGGCCTTCGAATCCGGCCGCTGCGACGCCTTCACGGACGACTCCTCGCAACTGGCCGCCGTGCGCGCCACCCAGGTCGCCAACCCGGACGACTACGAGATCCTGCCGGAGCGATTCTCCAAGGAGCCGCTGGGCCCCATGGTGCGCCAGGGCGACGAGAACTGGCTGGGCATCGTGCGCTGGACGCTCTTCGCGCTGCTGGAAGCCGAGGAATACGGCATCACGCAGAAGAACGTGGATGACATGCTCAAGAGCAAGAATCCCAACGTCCTGCGCATCCTGGGCGTGACGCCGGGGGCCGGCAAGAACATGGGCCTGGATGAAAAGTGGGCCTATAACGCGATCAAGGCGGTCGGCAACTACAGCGAAGTGTTCGAGCGCAACGTGGGCAAGGACAGCAAGCTGGGCCTGCAGCGCGGCACGAATGCGCTGTGGAATCAGGGCGGCGCGATGTATCCGTGGCCGATCCGCTGAACCTCTGATGGGCTGATGCGCTGATACATCGGCAGCCGTAGCGGACCGCAATCCCGCGGTTCGGCAGGCATTTCAAGGCCTCCTTCGGGAGGCCTTGCCGAGGGCGTGCTGTCCGTGTCCGCCGGATTCTGGGACGGCTACCGCACCATGCCGGATGTGTCGTCTCCCCTGAACGAGGCCACGACCCTGCGCGGCCGCGCCGTAATGGCGTACACCGACTCGGGCAGCTTCAAGGAAAAGGCGGGCAAGGAGAACCAGCTTTTCTACGGCATCCTGGAAGCGGATGTCGCTCCGGCGACCACGGTGACGACGGGCTTTCAGTTACCAGAAGGACCGCAACCAGGGGTATGACAGGTCGGGCCTGCCCACACGGGCCGACGGGTCGTTCTACCCGATGTCGCGGAAGACGGCTCTGGTCGGCGACTGGAATTACCTGAACAAGCGCAACACCAACCTGTTCGCCGACATCAAGCCAGGTATTGCGCTGGCCGCCGCGCGGTCCGCCGCGATCCCGGGACCGGGGGCGCAGGCCGGTCCCCCGGAAAATCGCCGTCTTTGTTCCGGCAGGCGGAATACAGCGGGAATGGTTCCATGTGGGCGGCCTGAAATGGCTCTATCGCGAATCCGCCAGGCTCCCTATCATGTCCGGTGCGCGGGTGGCGATGCCACCCGCATTGCCATTGATAACTACCAGGGAAACACGATGAACGGCGCCGACAGCCTCTGCGACACCTTGCTTGCCAATGATGTGGACGTTTGCTTTGCGAACCCGGGCACATCCGAGATGCACTTTGTGGCGGCCCTGGATCGCAAGCCCAAGATGCGCTGCGTGCTGGGCCTGTTCGAAGGCGTGGTGACGGGCGCGGCCGACGGTTACGCGCGCATGGCCGACAAGCCCGCGGCCACCCTGCTGCACCTGGGCCCGGGCCTGGGCAACGGCCTGGCCAACCTGCACAACGCCAAGCGCGCGCGCACGCCCATGGTCAACATCGTGGGCGATCACGCCACCTATCACGTCCAGTACGACGCCCCGCTGACCAGCGACGTGGAGGGCGTGGCGCGGCCCATGTCGCACTGGGTCAAGCGCACGACGACGGCCTCGGCCCTGTCCGCGGACGCCGCCGAAGCGGTTGCCGTGGCGCGGCGCTCGCCGGGCAACATCGCCACCCTGATCCTGCCGGCCGACACGGCCTGGACCGAACTGCCCGACAACGCGCCCGCGCCCATCGTGGCCAAGGATGAGGCGCTGGCGCAGACCACCGCCGACGCCGTGCGCGCGGCGGCCGACGCCATCCGCTCGGGCGAAGTCACCGTGCTGATGCTGGGCGGCGCCGCGCTGCGCGAGCGCGGCTTGAACGCAGCCGGCCGCATCGCGCGCGCCACCGGCGTGCGCCTGGTGTCCGAAACGTCGAACCGCCGCATCGAGCGCGGCGGCGCGCGCACCCCGGTGGATCGCCTGCCGTATCCGATCGACCTGGCCGTGGCCAAGCTGAAGGACGTGAAGCACCTGGTGCTGGCAGGCGCGAAGGCGCCGGTCGGGTTCTTTGCCTATCCCGGCAAGCCCAGCCTGCTGGCGCCGCAAGACAGCAACCAGATCGTGCTGGCGACGGCCGAGCAGGATCTGCCGCACGCGCTGGAATGGCTGGCCGACGAGCTGGGCATCGCTGCCGACGCGCCGCGCCTTGCGGCGCCCGCCGCCACCTACGAGGTGCCCGCCTCGGGCAAGCTGACCGGCGCCGCGGTGAACATCCTGGTCGCGCACCACCTGCCCGAACAGGCCATCGTCTGCGACGAGTCCATCACGCAGGGCCGTGAATTCCCCCTTTACAGCGTCAGCAGCGCGCCGCACGACTGGTTGATGCTGACCGGCGGCGCCATCGGCATCGGCCTGCCCCTGGCGACCGGCGCGGCGGTGGCCTGCCCCGACCGCAAGGTCGTGACCCTGCAGGCGGACGGCAGCGGCATGTACACCCTGCAGGCGCTGTGGACGCAGGCGCGCGAGAACCTCGACTGCCTCACCATCATCCTGGCCAACCGTTCCTACGCCACGCTGCACGGCGAAATGAAAAACGTGGGCGTGCTGGAGCCGGGCCGCAACGCGCGCCGCATGCTGGACCTGCAGGATCCGCACCTGGACTGGACGCATCTGGCCCGCGGCATGGGCGTCGAAGCGGTCAGCGTGGATACGATCGAAGGCTTCGCGCGCGCGCTGGCCGATGGTCTCAAGCGGCGCGGTCCCTTCCTGATCGAAGCGTTGATCTGAGCGCCAGGCGCGCCATCCAGGCCTACACCCCCAGATAGCGCGTCAATTGTTCGGGCTGCCGGGCGAGCGACGCGCTGTCGCCGTCCTGCACGATCAGCCCCTTCTCCATGACCAGGCACCGGTCGGTGTGTTCCAGCACCGCCCGGTAGTTGCGGTCCACGATCAGCGTGGACATCCCGGTCGCGCGGATCTCGCGGATGATGCGCCAGATCTCGGCCACGATGAGCGGCGCGAGGCCTTCGGTGGCTTCGTCCAGGATCAGCAGGTCCGGATTGGTCATCAGCGCGCGGCCGATGGCCAGCATCTGCTGCTCGCCGCCCGACAATTGCTGGCCGCCATGGCCCAGGCGCTCGCGCAGGCGCGGAAAGGTGTCCAGCACCCGCGCATACGTCCAGTCCTGGCCCGCGCGCCTGCCCGGCCGCGCCGCCACCTGCAGGTTCTCGCGCACGTTCAGGTTGGGAAAGATGCCGCGCCCCTCGGGCACGTAGGCCACGCCCATGCGCGCAATCGCATGCGGCTGCGCGTGCGTGCAATCGCTGCCTCGCACCCGCACATTGCCGCGCGCGCTTCTCACATGGCCCATCAGGCTGCGGATGAGCGTCGTCTTGCCCATGCCGTTGCGGCCCACCAGTCCCACGGATTCGCCGGGGGCGATGTGCATGTCCACGCCCCGCAGGACGTGGCTGGCGCCGTAGTACACATGCAGTCCGCCAGCTTCGATCAGCGCGCTCATGCGTGCGCTCCTTCGTCTTCGCCCAGGTAGGCGGTGCGCACCTCGGGGTTGGCGCGGATCTGCGCCGGGGCGCCGCTGGCGATGGCCGCGCCGTTGACCATGACGGTGATGGTGTCGGCGATGCGGAACACGGCGTCCATGTCGTGTTCGACCAGCAGAATCGCGTGCCCGGCCTTCAACGTCTGCAGCAGGTCGAGGATGCGGTCGGTTTCCTCGGGGCCCATGCCGGCCAGCGGTTCGTCCAGCAGCAGCACCTGCGGTTCGCCCGCCAGACACATCGCGATCTCGAGCTGGCGCTTGCGGCCGTGCGGGAGCAGGCCGGCGGGCTGGCGGGCGTCGCCGGAAAGTCCCGTGCGGTCCAGCGCGGCGCCCGCCAGCTCGGCGCTGCGCCGGCAGGCGGCGGCATCGCGCCACCAGTGCCAGAATCGCTGCCGGCTTGCCTGCGCGGCCAGCCGGCAGTTTTCGAAGACGCTGAGTTCGGGAAAGATCGTGGATCGTTGGTAGCTGCGGCCCAGCCCGGCGCGGGCCCGCTCGGGTTGCGGCCAGGCGGTGATGTCGCGGCCGCGCAGCATGACCTGGCCGCTGCTGGCCGCCAGCTCGCCCGACAGGATGTTGATGAGCGTGGACTTGCCCGCGCCGTTGGTGCCGATCACGGCATGCACCTGGCCGCGCAGCAGGCCGAGCGATACGCCGTTCACCGCGGTGAGGCCCCCGAAGCGGCGGGTGACCGCGTTCGCGGCCAGCAAAAGATCAGACATGGCGTTCTCCCTGGAGGGGCAGGCGCGGCGCGGCGGGCATGGCCTCGGCGCGCGGCGCGCTGCCGGCGTCGTTTCGGGGGCTGGTCGCGCCTGCCGCACGCGCGTCATCCACCTCGCGCGCCTGCCGGCGTTCGCGCCATTGAGCGGGCAGCCCGGCCAGCCCGTTGGGCAGCAATGCCACCAGTACGATGATGGCGATGCCCAGCGGCAGATGCCAGTGGCGCGCATAGTCGCCGAACAATTCCTGCGACTGGAACAGTTCCTGCAACAGCACCATCGTCACCGTGCCCAGCACCGCGCCGCCCAGGCTGCCCATGCCGCCCAGGATGACCATCAGCAGCACCAGCCCCGATTGCTCCCACGCCAGCAGTTCGGGCGTCACGAACCCGTCCTTCAGGGCAAACAGGAATCCCGCCAGGCCGGCCAGCATGGCGCCCACGACGTAGGCGGCCAGCTTGTAGCGATAGGTCGAGTAGCCGGCCGCGCGCATGCGCTGTTCGTTGATGCGGATGCCGTTCAGGGCCGTGCCGAACGGCGAGCGCCGCAGCAGCGCAAGAAAGCCCCAGGTCAGCGCCAGGCCGGCCAGGACGAAGAAATAGAACGTGGCCGGGTCGCTCAGGTCCACGGGCGTCCACCCGCCCAGCGACAGGTCGGGCCGGAAGTACAGATAGATGCCGTCGCTGCCGCCGCCGATCTTGGTGTCGTGAAAGACGTAATAGGCCATCTGCGAAAACGCCAGCGTGACCATGATGAAGTACACGCCGCGCGTGCGCAGCGCGAGCGAGCCCGTGACCAGCGCATAGGCGCCCGCGGCGAGCAGGGCGGCGGGCAGCAGCCACCACAGGCCGGCCGCTTCCGACTCGGGCGACAGCAGCGCCGCCACGTAGGCGCCGATGCCGAAGAAGGCGGCGTGTCCCAGGCTCACCAGTCCCGCCCCGCCCACCAGCAACTGCAGGCTGAGCGCGAAGATGGCGTAGATCATGATCTTGACCGCCAGGCCGGTGTAGTAGTCGCTGCCGCTGAACCAAAAGGCGGCCAGCGCCAGCAGCGCGGCAAGGGGCAGGAGTCGGTTCATCAGCGGCGTGCGCATGCGAGGGTCCTTTTGATGTGTCGACAGGACCTAGCCCTGTTTGAACAGCCCTTCGGGCTTGCAAAGAAGAATGAAGGCCATCAGCAGATAGACGAGCACGCCGGCCGCCGACGGGAACAGCACCTGCCCGAAGGTTTCGGCAAAGCCGACCAGCATCGCGGCCAGGAAGGCGCCGCGGATGGACCCGATGCCGCCGATCACCACGACCACGAAGCAGATGATGAGCACGCCATTGCCCATGCCCGGATAGACCGACGAGACGGGCGCGGCGATGCTGCCGGCCAGCGCCGCCAGCGCCACGCCGGCCGCGAAGACGACGCGGTAGAGTTTGTTGATGTCGATGCCGAGCGAGCCGATCATCTCGCGGTTGCTGGCGCCGGCGCGCAGCATCATGCCCAGCCGCGTGCGCGAGATCACCCAATACAGCAGCAGCGCGACGGCGATGCCCACGCCCGAAATGAAGAGACGGTAAACGGGGTAGGTCATCACGCCGCCCAGCGGGATGCTGCCCTGCAGCCACGCCGGCAGCGGCACCCCGTGCACGTCGTTGCCGACCAGGATGCTGCGCAGCTCCTCGAACACCAGGATCAGGCCGTAGGTCATCAGCACCTGCTGCAGGTGGTTGCGTTTGTACAGGTAGCTGAAGAACGCCGCTTCCAGCAGATACCCCAGCACGCCGGCCGCCAGCACGCACACGGCCAGCGTCGCGAGGAACCCGCCGCCCAGCCAGCGGTCGACCAGCGGCCCGAGCGCAAACGCCATGTAGGCGCCGATCATGTAGAAACTGCCGTGGGCCAGATTGATGATGCCCATGATCCCGAAGATCAGCGTGAGGCCGCTGGCCACCAGGAACAGCAGCAAGCCGTACTGGAATGCGTTCAGGCTTTGAATGAGCAGGATGCTGATGTCCATGGGGCCTCCCGTGGCGGACGCGTTCGGGGCGCCGCGGCTACAGCTTGCAGCCGCGGGCGGGATCGGCCAGCTTCTGCACCGCGACCTCGACCACCTTGTTTTCCAGGCCGTCCACGCGGCGCAGGTAGATGTCCTGCACCGGGTTGCCGGCCTTGGACAGCGTGAACGTGCCGCGCGGGCTGTCCACGGTCGCCGTGCGCATGGCGCTGCGGAAGGCGTCTTTCTTCGAGAAGTCGCCCTTTACGGCGGCCAGCCCCGACTGCATGAGCTGCGCGGCGTCATAGCCCTGCACGGCGTACACGTCCGGCTGCGCCTTGTAGGTCTTGGAATAGTCGGCGCGGAAGGCGTTGTCGCGCGGGGTGTTCAGGCCGTCGGCATAGTGCAGCGTGGTCAGCAGCCCCTGCGCGGAAGCGCCCTGCGCCTGCAGCGTGCCGTCCGTCAGGAAGCCCGAGCCATACAGCGGAATGGTCTTGTCCAGGCCGGCCGCGTGATAGTCCTGCACGAATTTCACGGCGCCGCCGCCCGCGAAAAAGGTGAAGACCATGTCGGGCTTGAGCGCGGCGATCTCCGTGAGCAGCGGCTGGAATTCCACGTTGGGGAAGGGCAGGCTCAGTTCGCGGACGACCTTGCCGCCGGCCTTCTCGAAGCCTTCCTTGAAGCCGCCGATGGCTTCGTCGCCCGCCGCGTACTTCCAGGTGATGGTGACGGCGGTCTTGTGGCCCTTGGCATAGGCCACGGGGCCCATCGCGTAGGCCGGCTGCCAGTTGGTAAACGAGGTGCGGAAGATGCCGGGGCCGCACAGCGGCCCGGTGATCGCGTTGGCGCCGGCGTTGGTGACGATGAGCGTCGTGTCGGCGTCCTTGGCCGCCTTGGCCAGCGCCATCGCCACCCCCGAATGCACCGTCCCGATCAGCACGTCCACCTGGTCGCGCTTGATGAGGCGATTGGCATTTTCGGCTGCCTTGGCCGGATTGGACTCGTCGTCCACCTTGAAGTATTCGATCTCGCGCCCGCCCAGCTTGCCGCCCTGTTCGGCGACGTACAGCTTGAAGCCGTTCTCGATGGCGGTGCCGAGCGCGGCGAAGGTGCCGCTGTAGGGCAGCATGAAGCCGACCTTGAGCTTGTCGTCGGCATGCGCGCCGCCTGCGGCGATCGTCAGGGCGGCGGCAAGCGCGGCCCGGGTCAGGACGTGGTTCATGGTGTGTCTCCGTGCTTGTTATGGGCGGACGCCGGGGCCGGTGCGCGGCTTGGGGTCAACCGGGTTTTTCCAGCGCGCCGACAAAGCGTGCGACGGCCTGGACAACGGTGGCGGGCTGATCCCGGTGCGGCGAATGGCCGCAGTCCGGAATCTCCAGCAGTTCGGTTTGCGGCGCGCGCCGGCGGATGCCGCGCACCTGTTCCAGCGTGCCGTATTCGTCGTCGATACCCTGGATCGCCAGCACCGGACAGGCGATGCGTTCCAGCGCGTCTTCGATGTTCCAGGCGCGGAATTCGGGGTTCAGCCAGATGTCGTTCCAGCCCCAGAACGCGGAGTCCACGTCGCGGTGATGGCGGGCCAGCCGGGCGCGCAGATCCGATTCCAGGTAGGCCGTGCGCGCCTGGGCGATGCTGGTCACGGACACGTCTTCGACGAACAGGTGCGGCGCGGCGGCCACGACGCCGGCCACGGCGTCCGGATACGCCGCGGCGTAGAGCAACGCGATCGAACCGCCGTCGCTATGGCCGAACAGCACGGGCTTGTCCCGGCGGGCGTCCACGCCCAGGACCTCGAGCAGGGCGGGCAGGACCTCTTGCGCCTCGCGGTGCATGAAATCCGGGGCCCAAGCCTCGCTCAGGGGGCGCGCGGTCGACTGCCCGTATCCGTAGCGCGAATACACCAGGCCGCGGCAACCGGCCTCGTCGCATACGCGCGTCGGCCAGTCCTTCCACATCGACACCGATCCCAACCCCTCGTGCAGGAACACGATGAGCGGCGCGTCGGCGCGCTCGGGCGCGATCCACTGGCATTCCAGCCGCAGGTCGCGGCCGCGCGCGTGCAGGTTGGCGAATACCGTGCCGGCGCCTGCGGTCGTGGTCATGGTCATGGCGTGGCCTCTTCCAGTGCGCGCAGGCGAAAGCGCTGGATCTTGCCTGTGGCGGTCTTGGGCAGCTCATCCAGGAAGTCGATCTGGCGCGGATACTTGAATGGCGCGAGGTGCTGCTTCACGTAGTGCTGCAGGGCGGCGCCGGTCTGGGCGTCGGGCTCGAAGCCGGCGCGCAGCACGACATAGGCCTTGGTCTTGACCAGCCCATCGGGGTCCGGCACGCCGATTACGGCCGCTTCCAGCACGGCTTCGTGCTGGATCAGGATGTTCTCGACCTCCACCGGCGATACGTACTGTCCGCTGACCTTGATCATGTCGTCGCTGCGCCCGGCATAGGTGTAGTAGCCGTCCGGATCGCAAACGTACTTGTCGCCGCTTTTCAGCCAGTCGCCCAGGAAGCACTGGCGCGTCTTGTCGCGGTTGTTCCAGTACATCAGCGCGGCGCTGGGGCCCTTGATGTAGAGGTCGCCGATGACGCCCTGGGCGACGGGCACGCCGTTGTCGTCGCGCAGCTGGACCTCGTAGCCCGGCACGGGCTTGCCCGTGGTGCCGTAGCGCAATTGCCCCGCGCGGTTCGAGAGGAAGATGTGCAGCATTTCGGTGGACCCGATGCCATCCAGGATCTCGCAGCCGAAGTGGCGCGTGAAGCGCTCGCCGATGTCGCGCGGCAAGGCCTCGCCCGCGGACGTGCAGATCCGCATCGCCACCTGGTCGCGCGGCGGCAGGTCGGGCGAGGCCAGCATGCTGGCATACAGCGTGGGCACGCCGTAGAACACCGTGGGGCGATGCCGGACCAGGCGCTGGAACACGGCCTGCGGCGTGGGGCGTTCGGCCATCAGCACAACGGTTGCGCCCACCGACAGCGGGAAGGTCAGGCCGTTGCCCAGGCCATAGGCGAAGAACAGCTTCGCGGCCGAGAACACCACATCGCTTTCCCGGATGCCCAGGATGGGTTTGGCATAGAGTTCGGCCGTGTGCCAGAGGTTGCCGTGCGTGTGCACCACGCCCTTGGGCTTGCCGGTGGACCCGGACGAATACAGCCAGAACGCAATTTCATCAGACAGCGTGCGCACGGCCGGCGCGGGCGACGCCGCGGACAGCAGGGATTCGAATTCGTGGGCGCCGTCGGGCAGGTCCGTTCCCGGCTGCGAGACGACCAGGTGTTCCACGTCGGCCGGCGCCTGGGACAGCGCCGCCTGCACGACGGGCAGCAGGGCGCCCGACACGAACACGGCGCGCACGCGGCTATGCGCAATGATGTAGGCGTAGTCGTCGGCCGTGAGCAGGGTGTTCACCGCCACCGGCACGACGCCGGCGTGCAGGGCGCCCAGGAACACCACCGGCCAGTCGGCGGTGTCCTGCATCAGCAGCAGGATGCGCTCCTCGCGGCGCAGGCCCAGGCCGCGCAGCGCGCCCGCCATGCGGGCCACCCGCTGCGCCAGTTCGCCATACGTGAGCTGGCGGGTGTCGTCGATGTAGGCCGGCTTGGCGGCGCGGGGCGCATTCAGCGCAGCCAGGTGGCTGGCGAAATTGAGTTCGGCGGGGCAAGGGTTCACGGTTGTCTCCTGGTGTCCTCGTGGGGCGGACGCCCTGCCTGTGTTTGTTGTGTGGCGGCAGGGCTTGCGAATGTCCGGACCGGTTGTCAGCCGGGGCGCGTGAATTCGATGGCCCCGCCGGGCAGCAGGTACAGCACCAGGGCGCGGCCCTGCGTCACGGTGGGGCTGTGGGCCGAGCCCGGTCCGTAGACCAGCCAGCCCGCGCCATGGCCGTCGAAGCGGGCGTCGCCGGTGAGCGGCATGATCATGTCGATCTCGCCGTTGGGGTGGGCGTGGTGCGGCCCCGCCAGGTCGTCCATGTCGACCACGTCCACGGAACAGCCGCCCAGGTCGTCGGCAGGCTTGATCACGCGGCCGTACTTGATGCCGCCGCCCTCACGGGCGCACATCCAGCCGTCGGCGACGCCCTGCCTACAGGTGGCGAAGATGTCCTGGAACAAGGCGCTGTGCGGCCCGGCCACGTCATTGAGCCGGGCTTGCAGCGCCGCATCCAGCGGCTGGCCGGCCGTCAGGCGCGTCACGTCGCGCATCAGGGCATGGAATTGGTCTGGCGTACTCACCAAGCGGCTCCTTTACACTGTCGGCGCTCCGGCAGTCCGTAGGTGGACTGCTGTTTTTTTGCACCGGGTCGGCTGTGGACTCGTTGGATGGAAAAATAGTGCTTCCTTTGATGTGGGTCAAGCACTATAGTGCATAAAAGAGCAGTAATCAGGGTTTTTGCGGAGTCAGTTGAACCATGAATCAAGCGCTAGACACGGCGCCCATCGAACCCCGGCGTGAGCCCTTCCTGGTGGCCCTGGGCGAGCGCGTGCGCCGCCTGCGCGCCATCCGCGGCATGACACGCAAGGGCCTGTCCCAGGCGACGGGCGTGTCCGAACGCCACCTGGCCAATCTCGAGCACGGCGTCGGCAATGCGTCCATCCTGGTGCTGCTGCAGATCGCCCGCGCCTTTAACTGCGCGCTGGCCGAACTGGTGGGCGACGTGACGACGGAATCGCCCGACTGGCTGCTCATCCGGGAACTGCTGAGCGGGCGCACGGAATCCGACCTGCAGCGCGCGCGCGAGGCGCTGACCCAGCTCTTCGGGGTGGGCGCCGGCGCGCAGCGCCCCAACCGCACGCAGCGCGTGGCGCTCATCGGCCTGCGCGGCGCGGGCAAGTCCACGCTGGGCCAGATGCTGGCCGACGATCTGGGCTATCCCTTCGTGGAGCTGAACCGCGAGATCGAACGCGTGGCGGGCTGCGGCATCCTGGAAATCCACAATCTTTACGGCCCCAACGCGTACCGCCGCTACGAACGGCGCGCGCTCGAGGAAGCCGTGCAGATCTACCCGGAAATGGTGCTGGCCACGCCCGGCGGGCTGGTGTCTGAACCCGCCACCCTGAACCTGCTGCTGACCCATTGCTATACGGTCTGGCTGCGCGCCACGCCCGAAGAGCACATGGAGCGCGTCATGGCGCAGGGGGATTTCCGCCCCATGTCGGGCAACAACGAAGCCATGGCCGACCTCAAGCGCATTCTTGCCGGCCGCGAAGCCTTCTACGCCAAGGCCGACCTGACCTGGGTGACCAGCAACCTCGAGGTCGCCGAAAGCTTCGCCGGCCTGCGCACGCAGGTGCGCAAGGCCTGCGGACTGCCGCTGTAGACCCGATTACGCAGCGCGCCGCTCCCGCGCACGATTGCGAAAAGGCTGCCCGGTGCAGCCTTTTTGCTGTCCGGTCGATAGGCGCCGCGCGTGCAGGGCGTACCCCTTGCGTCTGCATCGACCTGCATTTTTGTGCATCTTTTGCTTGACGCTCATTTTCTCCTGCACTAATCTGCATAATAATTCATGTCGTGCAGTATTTTTCCTGTCAGCGAACAGGGGTATGAGGAGACACACAATGAGCAGCCCCATCAACCGGGTCGATTTCCGCACCGATCCCGCCCAATACCGGCACTGGCGCCTGACCTTCGACGGTCCGGTCGCGACGTTGGCCATGGACGTGGCCGAAGACGGCGGCCTGCGCCCCGGTTACAAGCTCAAGCTCAATTCGTACGACCTGGGCGTGGACATCGAACTGCACGACGCCCTGCAGCGCATCCGCTTCGAGCATCCCGAGGTGCGCAGCGTGGTCGTGACCAGCATGAAGGACCGCATCTTCTGTTCCGGGGCCAACATCTTCATGCTGGGGCTGTCCACGCACGCCTGGAAAGTGAACTTCTGCAAGTTCACCAATGAAACCCGCAACGGCATCGAAGATTCCAGCCGCCATGGCGGGCTGAAATTCATCGCCGCCCTGAACGGCGCCTGCGCGGGCGGCGGCTATGAACTGGCGCTGGCGTGCGACGAGATCCTGCTGATCGATGACCGTTCGTCCTCCGTGGCGCTGCCCGAAGTGCCCCTGCTCGGCGTGCTGCCGGGCACGGGCGGCCTGACTCGCGTCACCGACAAGCGCCGCGTGCGCCATGATCACGCCGATATCTTCTGCACCCTGGTCGAGGGCGTGCGCGGCCAGCGGGCCAAGGATTGGCGGCTGGTGGACGATGTGGTCAAGCCCGCCCGCTTCGAAGAAACGGTCCGCGCCCGCGCGCTGGCGCTGGCGCAGGGCAGCGACCGTCCCGCGGGCGAGCAGGGCGTGGCCCTGACGCCGTTGTCGCGCACCGAGACCGCCGATGGTTTGTCCTACCGCTACGTCGACGTGCGGGTCGACCGCGAGAAACGCCAGGCCACCTGGACCGTGCACGGGCCGCGGGCCGAGGTCGAAACGGCGCTGCCCGACATCCTTGCCGCGGGCGCCGCGTGGTGGCCGCTGCAGATGGCGCGCGAGCTGGACGACGCCATCCTGTCGATGCGCACCAATGAGCTGGACATCGGCACCTGGATCCTGCGGACCGAAGGGGACGCGCAGGCGGTGCTGGCGGCGGACGCGGCCATGGAACGCCACGCCGACCACTGGTTCGTGCGCGAGACGGCAGGCATGCTGCGCCGCACGCTCGCGCGCCTGGACGTCACGTCCCGCAGCCTGTTCGCGCTGATCGAGCCGGGCTCGTGCTTTGCCGGCACCCTGCTGGAACTGGCCCTCGCGGCCGACCGAAGCTACATGCTGGACGACGAGGACGTGCCCGCGCCGCCGCGCATCGTGGTGGGCGAGCGCAACTTCGGCGTCTACCCCATGGTCAACGGCCAAAGCCGGCTGCAGCGGCGTTTCCACGGCGAGACGCAACCGCTCGAAGCGGTGCGCGCGCAGGCCGGACGCAGCCTGTCGGCCACCGACGCGCTGGACCTGGGCCTGGTCACCTACGCGCCCGACAGCATCGACTGGGACGACGAGGTGCGCATGGCGCTCGAAGAACGCCGCGCGCTCTCGCCCGACGCGCTGACCGGCCTGGAAGCCAACCTGCGCTTCGGCGGCCAGGAAACCATGGAGACCCGCATCTTCGGCCGCCTCACCGCCTGGCAGAACTGGATCTTCAACCGTCCCAACGCGGCCGGCGACAAGGGCGCGCTCAAGCTGTACGGCAAGGGCGAGCAGGCGGCATTCGACTGGAACCGCGTCTGAGCGGGCAGTCCCGATGACAGGGCGGCGGGGGACGCTTTGCGATCCCGCCGGCGCCCCATGACATACGCGCCGCATCGCAAGCGGCCCATCCCAGGAACAGGAACAGGAGCAGAGACATGTCCGGCATCAACTACACCGACAAGATCCCCAACAACGTCAATCTGTCCGGCGACCGCACCTTGCAGCGCGCGCTGGAACACTGGCAGCCGAACTACCTGCAATGGTGGCAGGACATGGGGCCGGACGGCTCGCACGGCTTTGACGTCTACCTGCGCACGGCGGTCAGCGTCGAACCCGACGGCTGGGCGCACTTCAACCACGTGCGCATGCCGGATTACCGCTGGGGCATCTTCCTGGCGCCGCAGGATGGACAGCGCAAGATCCACTTCGGCGAAAACATCGGCCGCGACGTGTGGCAGGACGTGCCGGGCGAACACCGCGCCAACCTGCGCCGCATCATCGTCACGCAGGGCGACACCGAGCCGGCGTCGATCGAGCAGCAGCGCCACCTGGGCCTGACGGCGCCCTCGCAGTACGACCTGCGCAACCTGTTCCAGATCAACGTCGAAGAAGGCCGCCACCTGTGGGCCATGGTCTACCTGCTGCACCGCTACTTTGGCCGCGACGGGCGCGAGGAAGCCGACGCGCTGCTGCAGCGCAGCTCGGGAGATTCCGACAATCCGCGCATCCTGGGCGCCTTCAATGAAAAAACGCCGGACTGGCTGGCGTTCTACATGTTCACCTACTTCACGGACCGCGACGGCAAATTCCAGTTGTGCGCCCTGGCCGAATCCAGCTTCGATCCGCTGGCGCGCACCACCAAGTTCATGCTGACCGAGGAAGCGCACCACATGTTCGTCGGGGAATCGGGCATTTCTCGCGTCATCCAGCGCACCTGCGAAGTGATGAAGGAACTCAAGACCGACGACCCGGCCGCCGTGCGCGCGGCCGGCGTGATCGACCTGCCCACCATCCAGCGCTACCTGAATTTCCACTACAGCGTCACCATCGATCTCTTCGGCGCGGACCAGTCGTCCAATGCGGCCATCTTCTATGGCTCGGGCCTGAAGGGCCGCTACGAAGAAAGCAAGCGCACCGACGACCACCAGCTCAAGAACGACACCTATCGGGTGCTGAACGTCAGCAACGGCAAGCTCACCGAAACCGAAGTGCCGATGCTCAACGCCCTGAACGAAGTGCTGCGCGACGACTTCATCCGCGACTCGGTGGCCGGCATCGGCCGCTGGAACAAGGTGATTGAAAAGAGCGGGCTGGCCTTTCGCCTGCAGGTGCCGCACAAGGCCTTCAACCGCCAGATCGGCACGCTGGCCGGCATCCGCATGTCGCCCGAAGGCGAGATCCTGTCCGAATCCCAATGGCAGGCCCACCAGCACAAGTGGCTGCCCACGCCCGAGGACCGCGCCTTCGTCGCGTCGCTGATGGGCCGCGTGACCGAGCCCGGCAAGTTCGCCAACTGGATCGCGCCGCCTGTCATGGGCATCAACCGCCAGCCGGTGAACTTCGAGTACGTGCGTTTCAACTAAAGGCCGCGCGGGCCGCAAGCCCGCGCGTAGGGAGGACGGCGATGAACGCCCCATTACCGGTGGAAGTCCTGAAGCAGCACCTGATCGATCCCGAGATCTGCATCCGCTGCAATACCTGCGAAGAGACCTGTCCGGTCGACGCGATCACCCACGACGCGAACAACTACGTGGTGGATCCCGACGTCTGCAACGGCTGCATGGCCTGCGTGCCGCCGTGCCCGACCGGGTCCATCGACAACTGGCGGCTCGTCGTGCGCGCCGAAGCCTATACCGTACAGGAGCAGTTCGGCTGGGAAGAACTGCCGCAGGAGAAGTCCCTGCCGCTCGCCGCGGGCGCTTCGTCCGCGGCCGTTGACGCCGCAGGCGCTTCGCAGGTCGCGTCTGCCGGCATGGCCGCGATGCCCGCGCCGCCCGTGACGCCGCCGACGCCCGGCGCCACTGTTCCGCCGTGGTCGGCCGCGCATCCCTACGTCAATCTCTACACCCACAAGACGCCCATCACCGCGACGGTGGTGGGCAACTACCGGGTCACGGGCGCCGACACCGAAAGCGACATCCACCACATCGTGCTCGACTTCGGCGAGCAGCTGTTTCCCGTGCTGGAGGGCCAATCCATCGGCATCCTGCCGCCGGGGACCGACGCGCAGGGCCGGCCGCATCATGCGCGCCAGTATTCGCTGGCCAGTCCGCGCGACGGCGAGCGGGCCGGGTACAACAACCTGTCGCTGACCGTGAAACGCGTCACGCAAGACCACGGCGGCGCCGCCGCGCACGGCGTCTGCTCCAACTACCTGTGCGACCTGGCCAGGAACGACACCGTGCAGGTGATCGGTCCGTTCGGTCACACCTTCCTGATGCCCAACCACCCCCGGGCCAACCTCATCATGATCTGCACGGGCACCGGCTCGGCGCCCATGCGCGCCATGACCGAACGCAGCCGGCGCCTGCTGGGCGCGGCAGACGTCGGCAAGCTCATGCTGTTCTTCGGCGCCCGCACCGAACGCGAGCTGCCTTACTTCGGCCCCTTGATGAAGCTGCCGCGCGACTTCATCGACATCAACCTGGCGCTCTCGCGCGAGCCCGGGCAGCCTAAGCGCTACGTCCAGGACCTGATCCGCGAACGGGCCGAGCCTGTCCGCCAGTTGCTGTCGGACCGCAATACCTGCATCTATGTCTGCGGCCTGAAGGGCATGGAGGTCGGCGTGCTGGACGCGTTGCGCGACGTGGTGGTGCAGTCGGGCGAGGATTGGTCTATCCTGCATGATGCGCTGCGCCGCGAAGGCCGGCTGCATTTCGAGACGTACTGATCCAACAACAGATGCGTGACGAACGGCGCGCCTGGGCGCGCCGTTATCGTTTTCGTCGCAGGGGAAAAAACATGAAGTTCGCCGAATTCAAGGACGGCATGGTGATCAAGGCGGGACCGATCACCGTGACGGAGCCGGAGATCCTGGAGTTTGCCCGTAAATACGATCCCCAATGGTTCCACACCGATCCGCGGCGCGCCGCGGAAGGCCGCTGGGGCGGGCTCATCGCCAGCGGCTGGCACACCTGCGCGCTGGCCATGCGCATGGCGGTCGACGCCGCCCTGCACGATTCCGAATCCTTCGGCTCCCCCGGCCTCGGAGAAGTGCGCTGGCGCACGCCGGTGCGGCCCGGAGATACGCTGCGGCTGGAAGCGCGCGTTCAAGGCGCGCGACATTCGTCATCGCGCCCCGACCTGGGCATCATCACGTGGGCCTGGACGGTATTGAACCAGCACGACGAAAGCGTGCTGGAGATGGACGCGACCAGCTTGTTCGACCTGTCCGGCAATAACTAGGCTGCGTGTCTACCGCTTGCCGGCCTGCTTGACGATGGCCGCGGCCTCGGGGCCCGCGGCCGTTTTCCAGGCATTGATCGCGTCGGCCGAGGCGTCTTTCAACGCCTTGAGCACCGCGGGCGGCACCGCCGTGTTGATCGCGACGCCGTTCTTGCGCATGTTCGCGTAGTTCTGCTGCAGGCGGCCCTCGATGCGTTTCCATTGCTCGGCCTCCGTCTGCGCCGCCGCCTGGTCAATGGCCTTGCGCGAGCGTGCATCCAACGCCTCATACGCCTTCAGGTTCATTGTCGCCACCGAAATCGGCATCGCGTAGTTGATCTCCGCGAAGTGGGGCAGGTATTCCCACAGCTTGCGGCCGGCGCCGCCGTCGCCGGAAGACAGCACGGCGTTGACCTCCCCGGATGCGATGCGCGGCATGGCATCCGCGAACGAGATGTTCTGCGCCTGGGCGCCCGCCCTGCGCATGACCTCCTGCGACGTCGCGTCGTAGGTGCGGATGTTCAGGCGCTTCAACGCGGCCACGCTGTCCAGCTTCTGTTTGGACCAGATGCCCGAGGCCGGCCAAGGGGTGGTGTAGAGCAGCTTCTGGCCGTGCGCGGCGAGCAGCTTCTCGTAGGCCGGGCGCGCCGCCTTGTTGAGATTGCGCGCCTTGGACAGCGAGTCCGCCAGGAAGGGCAGGGACGACACGCCGAACAAGGGATACTTGGCCGCGAGCGCGCCCGCGAACGCATCGCCCGCGTCGACCTTGCCGGCCTGGACCGCGTCGATCATGTCGCCCGACTTGATGCCCTTGGCCGCGTCGAAGCTGGTGTCGATCACCACATTGCCGGCCGATTTGGCGCGCACCAGTTCCGCGAAGGTGGACACGCCCTGGCCGGGCATGGAGGTGGCCGGGTATTCGGTGGCCATGGTGAGCGTCGTGGCGGCATAAGCGCCATGGCCGATGAAAGCCATGGCGATGCCTGCCGCGAGGCGCAAAGGGGTGATGCCTTGCATGCGCGACTCCTGGTGGGGGTAAGCCGGGGCCGGTAGGACGCTGCAATCGCTCGTCCGACCAGCGCCTGGCCAATGCCGCAAAGCGTACGAGGTGTACAGGCGTACGCCTAGTCGGGCTTTCGGCAATGCGCGGCGCTGCGGGATCGGGCGTATGGCGTATTGCGGATGCCGCGGTGAAATGCCACACCGGAGTCATGGCATGAAAAAGGCCGCCCCTTCGGGCGGCCCATTCAGCTACATCACGCAGTCGATCAATAGAACGCCTGGATCCCCGTCTGCGCGCGGCCCAGGATCAGGGCGTGCACGTCGTGGGTGCCTTCGTAGGTGTTGACCACTTCCAGGTTCACCAGGTGGCGGGCCACGCCGAATTCGTCGGAGATGCCGTTGCCGCCCAGCATGTCGCGGGCCAGGCGGGCGATGTCCAGCGCCTTGCCGCAGGAGTTGCGCTTCATGATCGACGTGATCTCGACGGCGGCGGTGCCCTCGTCCTTCATGCGGCCCAGGCGCAGGCAGCCTTGCAGCGCCAGCGTGATTTCGGTCTGCATGTCGGCCAGCTTCTTCTGGATGAGCTGGTTGGCGGCCAGGGGGCGGCCGAATTGCTTGCGGTCCAGCGTGTACTGGCGGGCGGTGTGCCAGCAGGCCTCGGCGGCGCCGACGGCGCCCCAGGCGATGCCGTAGCGGGCCGAGTTCAGGCAGGTGAACGGACCCTTCAGGCCGGAAACGCCGGGCATCATCTGGTCAGCCGACACTTCCACTTCGTCCATGACGATTTCGCCGGTGATCGACGCGCGCAGGCCGACCTTGCCGTGGATGGCGGGAGCCGACAGGCCCTTCATGCCCTTTTCCAGGATGAAGCCGCGAATCTTGCCGTCGAAGTCGCCGCCCACGCACTTGGCCCAGACCACGAACACGTCAGCGATGGGCGAGTTGGTGATCCACATCTTGTTGCCGGTCAGCTTGTAGCCGTCGGCCGTCTTGACGGCGCGGGTTTCCATGCCGCCGGGATCGGAACCGTGGTTGGGCTCGGTCAGGCCGAAGCAGCCGATCCATTCGCCGCGGGCGAGCTTGGGCAGGTACTTCTTCTTTTGCTCTTCGCTGCCGAATTCGTTGATCGGCACCATCACCAGCGAGGACTGCACGCTCATCATCGAGCGATAGCCGGAGTCGACGCGTTCGACTTCACGGGCGATCAGGCCGTAGCTGACGTAGTTCAGGCCAGCGCCGCCGTATTCGACGGGGATCGTGGCGCCCAGGAGGCCCAGTTCGCCCATTTCGGAGAAGATCTCCGGATCGGTCTTCTCGTTGCGGAAGGCGTTGAGCACGCGCGGAGCCAGCTTGTCCTGCGAATAGGCGTAGGCGGCGTCGCGCACCATGCGCTCTTCTTCGGTCAGTTGCTGGTCCAGCAACAGGGGGTCTTGCCAGTGGAATGAGGGGTTCGAGGACATGCTGGGTCTCCGCTATGGATTTCCGTGATCGGAATCTAGAAAGTTTAAACTTAAAATAATTCGGGCGGCAAGTCGGGGTTTGCACGGCGGTGCGCCTGGGCGCGCCGCCGGTCTTGACGCCCGTGCAGGGTTCAGTGCTGGGCCTTCAGCGCCGCCTCGCGGATCTTTTCGAGGGTCGTGGAGGGGGTGATGGTTTCGGGGTCGATGAAGCAGTGCAGGATGGCCGGCTTGCCGCTGGCCAGCGCCCGCTCGAAGGCCGGACCGAACTGTTCGGTGGTCTCCACCCGTTCGCCGTGGCCGCCGAAGGCGCGCGCGTAGTCAGCGAAGTCCGGGTTCTTGAGCTGGGTCGCGGACACGCGGCCCGGGTAGTGCTTTTCCTGGTGCATGCGGATCGTGCCGTACATGCCGTTGTCGACCAGGATCAGGATGATGGGCAGGTCGTACTGCACGGCCGTGGCGAATTCCTGGCCGTGCATCAGGAAGCAGCCGTCGCCCGCGAAACACACGACGGTCTTGTCCGGCCAGACGCGCTTGGCGCCCACGGCCGCCGGCAGGCCATAGCCCATGGAGCCGGACGTCGGCGCCAACTGCGTGCCAAAGCGCGTGAAGCGGTGGAAGCGGTGCAGCCAGGTGGCGTAGTTGCCGGCGCCGTTGGTCATGATGGCGTCGGCCGGCAGCGTCTTTTCCAGATAGGCCATGACTTGGCCGAGCTGCAGCGCGCCCGGCGTGGTGACGGTTTCGGGGTCGCTCCATTTCAGGTACGACTCGCGCATCGTCTTGGTGGCTTCGGCCCAGACGGGCTTGGCCGGGGCCTTCAGGCCGGCCAGCGAGGCCGCAAAGGCGGACGGCGAGGTGTTGATGGCGAGGGTGGGGCGGTACACGCGGCCCAGCTCGGCGGTGTCGGGATGCACGTGCACGAGCTTTTGCTTGGGCACCGGGATGTCCAGCAGCGTATAGGCTTGGCTGGGGTTTTCGGACATGCGGCCGCCGACCAGCAGGATCAGGTCGGCGTCGGCCACGCGTTTGAGCAGGGCCGGATTGATGCCCAGGCCGACGTCGCCGATGAAGCAGGGGTGGTCCGCGGGGAACAGCATCTGGCGGCGGAACGACACGGCGGTCGGCAGCGCATGCAGCTGGGCGAAATCAGCGAACTGCTGCACGGCGCGGGCATCCCAGCGCGTGCCGCCCAGGATGGCGACCGGGTTCTTCGCATCAGCCAGCAGCTTTTCCAGGTCGGCGAGCTGGCCGGCCGTGGGGGCGGATTCGATCACTTCGTAGCGCGGGGCGTCGGCCACCTTGGCGGCTTCGACCAGCATGTCTTCGGGCAGAGCGATCACGACCGGGCCGGGACGGCCCGAGGTGGCGATGTGGAAGGCGCGCGAGATCAGTTCGGGAATGCGTTCGACCTGGTCGATCTCGGTCACCCACTTGGCCTGCGTGCCGAACACGGCGCGGTAGTCCATTTCCTGGAAGGCTTCGCGCTCGCGCATGCCGCGCTCGATCTGGCCGACGAACAGGATCATCGGCGTGGAGTCCTGCTTGGCGATATGCACGCCCGCCAGCGCATTGGAGGCGCCCGGGCCGCGCGTCACCATGCAGATGCCGGGCTCGCCGGTCAGCTTGCCGTGCGCGTCGGCCATCATGGCCGCGCCACCTTCCTGGCGGCACACGGTCACCTTGATGTCGGCGTCGTGCAGGCCGTCCAGCACCGCCAGATAGCTTTCGCCGGGGACACAAAATACATGTTTGACACCCTGGGCGACGAGCTGGTCGACCAGAATGTGACCGCCAAGGCGGGAATCTTGCTGAGGCATGGTGGTGTCGTGATTAGCCTAGGTTAGGACTCCCGAGCATATGTTCCCTGGGCGCACAACGCAATTGATAAAATTGCACATTCTGTTGATCCGCCGGCACGTCCCGTCTGGTGCGCCGCAGCAAGCGGGCGCGCGGGAGCGAGCCGGCATTCAGGCGCCCCCCGTCCATGAGAAACGGCATTCCCAATCTGAGCGCCCTGCAGGCGTTCGAGGCATCGGCCCGGCTGGGCAGTTTTTCGCGCGCGGCCGAAGAGCTGTCGCTGACGCACAGCGCGGTTTACCGGCAGGTGGCCAGCCTGGAGGCGCGCCTGGGCGTGCAGCTGTTCACGCGGGTGCGGCGCCGCATCGTTCTCACCGATCACGGGGCGGAATACGCCGGCCGCATCCGCCACCATCTGGACCAGATCGAGAAAGACACCTTTGGCCTCGTCAGCCGGACCGGGATGGGGCGCAGCATCCACATCGCCGTGGTGCCCACGCTGGCGACGACGTGGCTGATTCCCCGGCTGGCGGATTTCCAGCGTGAGCATGGGGACATCACCGTCAGCCTGTCCGTGCGCACCTTGCCGTTCCAGTTCAAAGACCAGCCCTTCGACGGCGCGCTCTATCACGGGGACGGACTCTGGCCCGGCACGCAGGGCGGGCTGCTGTTTCCCGAACGCGAGCTCGTGCCGGTCTGCGCGCCGCAGCTGGCCGCGCGGGCGGCGCAGCAAGGGGGCGGCGCCCTGTCCGGCATGACGCATCTGCACCTGGCCTCGCGCCCGGATGCCTGGCGCCAATGGTATGCGGCCAATAGCCACCTGTACGGGCCTCAGGCGGCCGGCGGGCCGCGCTATGAGCTGTTCACCATGGTCATGGCGGCCGTGCAGGCCGGGCTGGGCGTGGGGCTGATGCCGCGCTTTCTGGCGCAACCGGCCCTGGACCAGGGCGCGCTCGCCATGCCGGTGCCGCAGTCGCTGGCAGTCAGCCAGGGGTATTACTTCGGCTATCCGCAGCGCAGCGAACGGTCCGAGGCCTTGAAGGCGTTCGAAGCCTGGCTCAAGTCCGCGGCCGCCGGCGTGGGCGAGCGCCTCGCCGGCCGCGCGTAGCGGGCCGCACCTGGCCGGCACACCGCCCGCCGCGCCCCACCCGCCGCGCCTCGCCGTAGAATTCCGCCATGTCCACCGCCCGCCAGCCGCTCGCCTCCCAGGCCGATATCGACGCCTTCATTGATGCCGTCTGGCTCGAAGACGGACTTTCCGCCAATACCCTGGCCGCCTACCGGCGCGACCTGACCGGTTTCGCCCGCTGGCTCGAAGACCCGCAAGCCTACGCCCGCGAAATGGCCGATCGCCACGGCGATGACGCGCGCGTGGCGCCCCTGCCGGCGGGCCCGCCCAAGCCGATCTGCGAGGCCCAGAAGGCCGACATCGAAGCCTGGTTCGCGTTCCGCCACGAGGAAATCCGCGCCACGACCGCCAACCGGCGGCTGGCCGCGCTGCGCCGCTTCTATGCCTGGGCGCTGCGCGAGCACCGCGCCGAGCGCGATCCGTGCCTTACGCTGGTCGCAGCCAAGCAGCCGCCTCGCATGCCCAAGACGCTGTCCGAACAGCAGGTGGACGCGCTGCTGCGCGCGCCGGACGCGAGCCAGCCGCGCGGCCTGCGCGACCGCGCCATGCTCGAAACGCTGTACGCCACCGGCTTGCGCGTGTCCGAGCTGGTGGGGGTGCGCGCCCTGGACGTCAGCCTGAACGAAGGCGTGGTGCGGGTGGTGCAGGGCAAGGGCGGCAAGGACCGCCTCGTGCCCCTGGGCGCCGAAGCCGCGCACTGGATCGCGCAGTACCTCGGATCGGCCCGTCCCGAGCTGGCGGCCGGCCGCGTCAGCGACGCACTCTTCATCACCGCGCGCGCCGAGGCGATGTCGCGCCAGGCATTCTGGCAACTGGTCAAGAAATACGCCGTGCTCGCCGGCGTGCATGCGCCGCTGTCGCCCCACGTGCTGCGCCACGCCTTCGCCACGCACCTGCTGAACCACGGCGCGGACTTGCGCGTGGTGCAAATGCTGCTGGGTCACGCCGACATTTCCACCACGCAGATCTACACGCATGTGGCGCGCGAGCGCCTGAAGGCGCTGCACGCGGCCCATCATCCGCGCGGCTAGCTGCCGCCCATCATCCTTTTTTCCAACCGGCAACCCCATGAGCAAAGCCCGCCACGTTTCCGAGACGCCCGCCACCCAGTTTCTCAAGCAGAACAAAGTGCCCTATACCGAGCACACCTATGACTACGTCGACCACGGCGGCGCCGGCGAAGCCGCGCGCCAGCTCGGCCTGGACCCGCACGCCGTGGTCAAGACGCTGGTCATGGAAGACGAATCGGCCAAGCCGCTGATCGTGGTCATGCACGGGGACCGCGAAGTCTCCACCAAGAACCTGGCGCGCCAGGCCGGCCTGAAAAAGGTCGAACCCTGCAAGCCCGACGTCGCCCAGCGGCATTCCGGCTACCAGGTGGGCGGCACGTCGCCCTTCGGCACCCGCAAGAAGATGCCCGTGTGGGTGGAGGCTGAGGTGCTGGAATATCCGGTGGTCTACATCAATGGCGGCCGTCGCGGGTATCTGGTGGGAATCGACCCCAAGGTGCTGGTGGACCTGCTGGGCGCCCGTCCGGTGACGGTGGCGCTGGAGTAGGGCGGTATCCCGTTACCACCCGGACCGGCGTCCTCGCGGGCACAATGGGACAAGAACACCAAGAACCGGAGCCCGACCGCGGGCAAGCAACCGGACTCCACCCCCATCCCAAGGAGACAATCATGAGCAAACGACTGTTGATGCTGGTAGGCGACTACGCCGAAGACTACGAAACCATGGTGCCGTTCCAGACGCTGCTGACGGTGGGGCACACGGTGCATGCGGTATGCCCGGACAAGAAGGCCGGGGACACGGTGGCCACGTCGATCCATGATTTCGAGGGCGCGCAGACCTACACGGAAAAGCGCGGCCACAATTTCACGCTGAATTACGACTTCGACCGCGTCGAACCCGCGTCCTATGACGGCCTGGTGATTCCGGGCGGACGCGCGCCCGAATACCTGCGGCTGAACGAAAAAGTGCTGGATATCGTGCGTGAGTTCGACAAGGCCAACAAGCCCATCGCCGCGGTCTGCCACGGTGCGCAGATCCTGGCCGCGGCGGGCGTGCTGAAAGGCCGCACGTGCTCGGCCTATCCCGCCTGCGCGCCGGAAGTGCGGCTGGCGGGCGGCACCTATGCCGAAATCGCGGTCGACCAGGCCTACACGGACGGCAACCTGGTGTCGGCGCCCGCCTGGCCGGCCCACCCCGCCTGGATGGCGCAGTTCCTGGCGGTGCTGGGCACGAAGATCACGCTCTGACGTAAGGCGGTTCGGCAAGGCGGTTCGCCGAACGATGACCGGCGTGACAAAGGCCCCGGGGAAATACCCGGGGCGGCAAGCGCCGCGCCGGGCGTCCGTCTTATTCAGGGCGCCTTGCCCTGCGCGGCCGGGTCAGGCGAAGTCCAGCACGATGCGGCCTTCGATCTGGCCCTTCTTCATGCGGTCAAACACGCTGTTGATGTTTTCCAGGGTTTCCGTGGCGACGGTGGCGTGGACCTTGCCTTCTTCGGCGAACTGCAGGGACTCCTGAAGATCCAGCCGCGAACCCACGATGGAGCCGCGTACGGTCACGCCATTGAGCACCATGTCGAAGATCGACAGCGGGAAGTCGCCGGGCGGCAGCCCGTTCAGCGAAATCGTGCCGCCCCGGCGCACCATGCCAAGCGCCTGCTCGAAGGCCTTGGGCGATACCGCGGTGATCAGCGCGCCATGCGCACCGCCGATTTCCCGCTTCAGGTAGGCGGCCGGATCGGTGTTCAAGGCGTTGACGGTGACTTCCGCGCCCAGCCGGCGCGCAAAGTCGAGCTTGGCGTCGTCGATATCCACGGCGGCCACGTTCAGGCCCATGGCCTTGGCGTATTGCACCGCCATGTGGCCCAGCCCGCCGATGCCGGAAATGACGACCCAGTTGCCGGGCCGGGTGTCCGTCATCTTCAGGCCCTTGTAGACCGTGACGCCCGCGCACAGCACGGGAGCCACGTCGATGAAGCCGACATTCTTGGGCAACAGGCCCACGTAGTCGGCAGCCGCCAGCGCGTATTCGGCGAAACCGCCGTTGACCGAGTAACCCGTGTTCTGCTGCTGCTCGCACAGCGTTTCCCAACCGCCCAGGCAGTGCTCGCAGTGTCCGCAGGCCGAGTACAGCCAGGGGATGCCGACACGGTCGCCTTCCTTGACATGCGTGACGCCGGCGCCCACGGCCACCACGTGACCGACGCCCTCGTGACCGGGAATGAAGGGGGGATTGGGTTTGACGGGCCAGTCGCCCTCGACCGCGTGCAGGTCCGTGTGGCAGACGCCGCAGGCTTCGATCTTTACCAGGAGCTCGCCCGGGCCCGGGCGCGGTACCGCGACTTCTTCGATTGCCAGGGGTTTGCCGAACGCGCGAGCCACTGCGGCCTTCATGGTCTTTTCCATTACTACCTCCGAAGTCTGATCAGTTTCACTATGCTCGAACGCGACGGCGTTCCAGACCATGATTTATATCAACCGGCGTTGGATAGGGTCTATGGGAATCCGACTGCTTTCAGGGACGCCGCGCACCGGCGCGCGCGTCGGGGCCGTATTGCCCGCGGCGCGCCTGTCGTCGTACAGTCGGTCTCAGGCGCGCCGGCCGGGCGGGCGTGTCGCCCATGCCCAGGAGCTTTCCATGTGTGAAATATTCATCCGCGCCAGCGAACATTCCTACGCCTGCGAAACCCGATCCCTGCGCCTGCATGGCGTGGCGACCAGCCTGCGGCTCGAAAACCTGTTCTGGCAGGTGCTGGAAGAACTCGCCGGCCGCGACGGCATGCGCGTCACGCAGTTGATCGAACGGCTGTACGACGAGCTGGTGGCGTACCGCGGCGAGGCCGCCAACTTCACGTCCTTCCTGCGCGTGTGCTGCCTGCGCTATCAGTTGTTGCAGGCCGAGGGCCGGATCCCGCTGGACGCCAGCGTGCCCATCCGCTCGCTCAACCCGCAAGCCGTCCTCGACGGGTTGCCCCCGTCTCTGTGCGACGCGCAACCGGTCCCGGCAAAGCGCCGCGCGGCCTGATCGGCCCGGCTGCGTCCAAGCAAGAAAAAAGGCCCGATGCGATCGGGCCCTTCATCTGGTACTGCGGACAATTCATTCCGGCCTCAGCCGCCCGCGCCCGTTGACGCCATGGCCACTTCGCTTTGCACGATGCGCCGGATGCGCACGGCATCGCCGATGCGCGACAGCTTGCCCTGCGAATCCAGCAGCACGATGGCCAGATCGCGGCCATTGATGCGCGCCAGCATCACCAGGCACTCGCCCGCTTCATTGATGTAGCCGGTCTTGGACACCTTGATGTCCCAGTCGGGCTTGCGCACCAGCAGATTGGTGTTGCGGAACGTCTGCGTGCGGTTGTTGATCTCGACCTCGTATTCCGTGTCCGTGGAGTAGCGGTGGATCAGCGGACGCTGCGACGCGGCGCGCAGCAGGCGCGCCAGGTCATGCGGCGATGACACGTTGTTGCTGGACAGGCCGGTGGGCTCGATGAAGCGCGTGCTGGTCATGCCCAGCGACTGCGCCTTGGCGTTCATGGCAGCCACGAAAGCGGGCAGGCCGCCCGGATAGTTGCGTCCCAGCGCATTGGCGGCGCGGTTCTCGGAAGACATCAGCGCCAGATGCAGCATGTCGCCGCGCGACAGTTTGGTGCCCACGCGCAACCGCGACGTCGTGTGCTTGAGTTCGTCGACGTCTTCGTCGGTGATCTCGAGCATCTCGTCCATCTGCAGGTTGGCGTCCACGACGACCACGGCGGTCATCAGCTTCGAGATGGAAGCGATGGGGCGCACGACGTTTTCGTTCTTGGCGAAGATGACCGTGGACGTTTCGAGGTCCTGCACGTAAGCGGTGCTCGACCGCAGCGCGGCGGCCTCGGCGCGCGCCGAGGCGGCGGGCGGCGGCATGGCGGCGCTGGCGGCGGCCGCTGCGGCGACCCGGCGGCCGCGCGCGGCCTTGTCGGCCTTGCCGCCCTTGCCATTCTTGCCCGACGCGCCTGCCTTCTTGGAGGGCGAGCCTTTGGAGGCAACCTGGCTGCCGCGCTTGGGCGGGGATTTCTTGGCCGACGAGGATTTGGGCGGCGCCTTCTTGGCGGAGGGCGCGGCCTGCTTGGCCGCGGCGCTCTTGCCCGAGCCCGCCTTGGGCGCCGGGGCTTTCTTTGCTTGTTGCGCCTTGCAGGCCGACGACTTGGCGTTGGTCTTGCAAGGGTCGGAATTCTTTGCGGCTTGCGCCGCGGGGGGCAGGAGCGCGCACACCGCCAGCGCGGCAGGCGCCAGGGCTCTTGCTATTGCACGTGTCCAGGAAAAGGCCATGGTTGAGCAGGCTTGTCGGTCTGTGAACAAATATTTCTTAAGCCGGCGGTTTCGTCGGATCAGGAAAAGTCCAGATGAATTATGGGCTTACGCGTCGAATTTAAACAGTAATTTCAAGAGTCACGCAAGGCGATTTACGACGTTTACCCAAAAAAATGTCCTTGGGGGCCGAACCGTGGCAGCAATTAGTCACATGTCGGAAGTCGCAACGCTAACTGTGCGGCGCGCAAGAGCGTAGCCCGGATTAACCCTCATCTGGCTGAACGAGCGGAACTTGCGGGGGGGAGGACGGCGCGCAGGCCGAGGCCGGACTGGCCTCGCCGGGTGGAATCGAACCACCAATTGACCCTTAGGAGGGGCCGGTTATATCCATTTAACTACGGCGAGCTGGAGTGATGTGCAAGGCGAGCCCGCCGCACTTGGCGGGCAGCGGGGCGCGCCGATAGGGCGCGTCCGCGCATAAGGCCTTGATATTGCTGCGAATCGCGGGAGCGAAAAGTGTAGCACTGCGGTCGCGGGCTTCGAAGCAGGACGCAAGTCTATCAGCAGCCGGTGCAAGCCCCAAATCTGACGGTGCAGCGTTTGGTCCGATTTGGGGCGGGAGGCGCGAAGGGCGTTGCGCCAACCGGGTTATTCGCCGGTCCGCGCGACGACTTTGTATATGATGGTTGCGTCCGCCGTCGCGCCGGGCCGTCCCGAGGAGGGGACGCAACCCCCAAAAACAACCAGACACGGGTTTCATGTCTAGCCAAACCGATACGATTTCCGCACGCACCATTGTCTTGGGCACCCTGGTCGTGCTGCTTGCCATGGGCGTGCGCGCCACTTTCGGCCTGTTCATGCAGCCCATGGGCCTGGCGCATGGCTGGAGCCGCGAAGTATTTTCCATGGCGTTTGCCCTGCAGAACCTGGTGTGGGGGCTGGCCTGCATTTTCATGGGCATGCTGGCCGATCGCTACGGTTCGGGCCGCACCATTGCGCTGGGCGCGCTGCTATACATGCTGGGACTGATCGGCACGCGCTTCGCTACCGACGAAGCCACGCTGTACCTGACCGCGGGCGTGCTGGTCGGGTTGGGACAGGCGGGCACCACCTTTCCCGTGATCCTGCCCGTCGTCGCGCGTTCCGTGCCGCCGGCCTACCGCAGCACGGCGATGGGCATCGCCAGCGCGGGCGGCTCGCTGGGCCAGTTTGCCGTCGTGCCCACGGGCCAGTTGCTGATCAGCGGCCTGGACTGGACGGGCGCGCTGTGGGTGCTGTCGATGTTCGTGGCCTGCGCCGCGCCGCTGGCGTATTACCTGCGCGGCCGGCCGCAGGTCCATGCGGGCCCGCAGCAGTCGCTCTCGACCGCGATCAAGCAGGCCGTGCGCCATCCTTCGTTCCACTTCCTGTTCTGGAGCTATTTCGTCTGCGGCTTTCATACCGCGTTCATCACCTTGCACCTGCCGGCCTATGTGACCGATGGCGGGCTGACGGCAGGGCAGGGCGCCACGGCGATCGCGCTCATCGGCCTCTTCAACGTGCTGGGTTCGTTCTACGCGGGCAAGCTGGGCGGCAAATACAGCAAGAAGCGCCTGTTGGCGGTGGTGTACTTCATGCGCGCGTTCGGCATCCTGCTGCTGCTCTGGATGCCGCTGTCGCCCTGGGTGCTGTACGCCTTTGCGGCGTGGATGGGATTGTTCTGGCTGGGCACGGTGCCGTTGACGCAGGGGTTGATTGGACAGATCTACGGCCTGCGCTATGCGGCCACGCTGTCCGGCATCGTGTTCCTGGGCCACCAGCTCGGCAGTTTCATCGGCGTATGGCTGGGCGGCTATGCCTACGCCAAGACAGGCAGCTACGATCTGGTCTGGTGGCTGGGCGTGGCGCTCGCTGTCATCGCCGCACTGTTGTGCCTGCCCGTGCGCGAACAACCGGTGACGCCGGCGCAGCCGGCCACGGCTTGATCACGGCAAACCGGAGCCCCGCGATGACCCACCGCCCGCATCCTGAAGCCCCTCGCCGCAAGGGCTGGCGCGCCGTGGGCGTGCTGGCGCTGGCCGCGGTGCTGGGCCTGGCGTTCTGGGGCTACACCACGCCTGAGATGCAGATTCACTGGGAAAACCTGGCCGCGCTCTGCGGCTTTTAACCGGGATTTCAGACGCGCCCTATATCGCGGTGCAAGTCTCGCAAGTAAACAGGGGAAAGCGGATGCTTATGTCCGCCGTACGCTCTTGCGAGGTTTCGATACGCTGTATGGCCAAGCTCATCCGCAATGACCGCTCCACGTTGCCCGCCGATCTCAGTATGGTCGAAGGCAATGTCCTCGTTATCAAAGTCGTGGGGCTGGGATTCAATAAGAAGCATCTGGTCCTGAAATCCGGCTCGCCTGAACTGTTGTCGGTTCATGCGGATCGACCGGATGACCGGAAGCTGGAGCAATCCGTCAAATTGACGGTCGTGGCGAAGGCCTTGCGGCAGGAACGAGTGGTCGAGGTGACCGCGTATGTCAATGACGGGAGGACTAGCGTGGTCGATGCAGGCACTCCCAGGATCCGAATCAAGATTCTCCCGTATCTGCATTTGCCCGCCCAGGATTCCGAGTTGGGCATCCTGACCAGGATGCTGATCCTGGAAACCGCGGGGCCAGAGCATCCAAATTATGCGGGCGCGGCTGAAGCGCGCCAATCCATGCAATGGATGATTCGTCTGTTGCGGAACCGCCTTGAGGCAGGGCCTCACCATTTTTCGAATAAGCCCAGCGAGGCCGCCAACCTGGCGGTAACCTCGATGACCGATGTGGTTAAGATCCCGGGTCAGGTGGAGGCCTTCCCTCGATATCCCAACCTGCCCGACAAGAAAGTGGCACTCATCAAGAGGACCCTGGATCTCGCGAATGATGCGACGCAGGGGCGCTTTCCGGCTTACCGCGAGTTGCTGGAGAACGCCATTTCGGTGGCGGGGAGCCCACCGATTGCGGATCCCTGCCCGACCAAGCTGTACGGATGGAAAACTCAGGGTGCGCCAAGTCCTGGAAGAAACTTTAAATATTTCCGAAGCTTAGGGGGGCAGGATTTCTATACCCTGACGCCGGAATTCCGGGCCGACGTGTTGAAAATCAAGTGAAGGGCGACGCGCATGAAGGCATGGTTCGCGGTTCTCGTTCTTGCGATTCCCTTGTTTGCTCGCGCGCACGGCTTGCCTGACGAGCCGTTCCGCACGCCTCCGGACGAGCGCTTTCTGGTGTCGGCAAACCCGTATTACCACCAGCCCGAGAGGGCGATCAAGAACCGGGTGGCGTACTTCAAGAAGCAGGATGGCACCAACCATTTTTGTCTCGTCGGATATAAGTGGCGGGACGGCAATACGCAGGTGTGGCTGTATTGGCTGGAAGAGGGCAGCCTGGTTCAGTGGGACGGCAGCCTGGACCGGGAAATTCGAGAGGCCAGTCTGATGGATACTACCGATGGCGTGCGTTTGGCCGATATCCCCGCCGACGGCGAGGATCCCGGCCTGGGCGGAGCGCGGGTGACCCGTGTTCGGGCCTGGCATCAGTTGGTTGACGACTGCGAGCGGCACGGCCAGAAGTATGTCATTGCGCCTTTTGCCCTGAGTGGCAAATAGGCGCGCACGCACTGCATTCGCGGTCCGGCTCGCGGTATCCTACGGCGGAGATTTTCTCCGCTTTTTTATCCCTAATTCCGCGCAGCCGACCGCTGCCCTCGTGGGTGCCCATGCAGGACGCATCGCCTTCCTATTCCGATCTTTCTCTGCCCGAAATCGCCAGCCTGCCCGCAGCCGGCACGCTCGTGCTGACGGTGAACAACCGCCTGTCGCGCCGGCTCACGCTTGAACTGGCCGGGCTGCTGCGGCAGGAGCGCCAGGTCAGCGAACTGCCGCGCATCCTGCCGCTGTCCGCCTGGCTGGCCGAGTCCGCCAACGAACTCGCATTCGAGGCCGACGAAGGCGTGCCGGCTTACCGGCTGGACAGTTTCGCCACGCAGCTCGTCTGGACGGAAGCGATCCGCCTCGAAGAAGCCGAGCGCGTGCTGCTGGACGCCAGCCAGGCCGCGCGGCTGTCCATGGACGCCGATCTGTTGATGGACGAATGGGCCTTGCAGGTGCCGTCCGGCGCCGACACCGACGAATACCGCGGATTCGCGCGGTGGCGCGAACGCTATCGCCGCACGCTCGCGGGTATCGACGCCGAGGACGCGAACCAGGGCTACGCGCGCGTGTTGCGCGCGCTCGAGGAAGGCCGCTTGGCCACCCCCGCGCAATTGGTGCTTGCCGGATTCACGGACATCTCGCCGCGTTTCGAACGTCTGCTGCAGGCGTTTCAGGCGCAGGGCACGGATGTCGCGCAATGGCGTGACGCCCTGCGCGTGCAGGCATTGCCCCGGCGATTTGAGGCCGCCGACCAGGGGGCCGAATGGCGCGCCGCCGCCGACTGGGCGGCCCGGCAATTGAAGTCCAATCCCACCGGCCGCTATGCCATCGTCTCGCCGCAACTGGAAGCGGAATCGCCGTTTGCGCGGCGGGTGCTGGGGCAGGCGTTGGCTGGCCGCGATGGCGCGCCTGCCTTTGCCTTCAACGTCGCGGTTGGCCGACCGCTCGACGAATGGCCCATGGCGCGCGCCGCGCTGGCCTGGCTGCGCGCGTTGGCCGAATGCGCGCCCGGCAAGGGTTGCGGCGTCGACGTGCTGGGCGCCGCGCTGCTCGCGGGCCACTGCGCCGGCGACGTGCGCGATCGCGCGCGCCTCGCGTCGCTTGACGCGCGTTGGCGTCGCCAGGGCCAATTGCATGTCGGGCAGCAGGAATGGCGCAGGCTGCTGGCAGATCTTCCCGCACTGGCGCAGGCGTGGGACCAGGCCATGGAAATCTGGACGCGGGGCGGCCGCCAGGCCACGTGCGACGTCTGGATGCTGCGCATGAAAGCCGCGTTGACCGCCCTGGGCTTTCCCGGCGAAGCGGCGCTCGATAGCGTGGGCTATCAGGTCATGGGGGCCCTGGGCGATGCGCTGGGAAGTTTTTCGGCGCTGGCGCCGGCCGCTGGCCGCCTGGGCGGCGTGGCGGCGGTGAACCTCCTGGAAAGCGTGGCGCGTTCCTCGTCGTTCCAGCCGCAGCGCGATCCGCTGGCGCGGCTGGACGTGCTGGGCTTGCTGGAAGCGGAAGGAGGGGCCTGGGACGGCCTCTGGTTGCTCGGGCTGACCGATGACGTGCTGCCTGCCTCGCCCAAGCCCAATCCGCTATTGCCGCTGGCGGTGCTGCGCCAGGCCAGGGCGCCGCGCGCCACGCCCGAGCGCGAGCGCGAATGGGCCGAAGGCATGTACGCGGCGCTGTGCCGCTGCGCGCCGCAGATCATCGTCAGCCATGCGCACATGGACGGCGAGCGGGAGTTGCGCCCGTCGCCCCTGATCGCGGCCCTGGACCTGACCGACTGGGCGCCCGCCCAGGCCCCGGCACAGCCGGCCTTGCCCCAGGAATCGTTGGACGACGCGCAAGGTCCGCCCCTGGCTGCGGGAAGCCGCGGCGGCGGCGGTCTGGACGTGCTGGACACGCAGGCGCGCAATCCGCTGTGGGCTTTTGTGCGCCACCGCCTGGGCGGCCGCGAACTCGCCCCCTATGCCGATGCGGCCACCGTGAACGTGCGGGGCCAATTCCTGCACAAGGCGCTGGAAATCGTGTGGGGCATGATGCCCGACCAGGAATCGCTGCATGAACAGCTTGCCTGCGGCCGGTTGCCCGCGCTGCTGGAACAGGCCGTGGCGCAGGCCGCCGACGAAGAACTCAAGGAGTACGCGCCTGCGCTGCGGGCCCTGGAATGCCAGCGCGCGCAGGGCGTGCTGGCGTCCTGGCTGGACCTTGAGGCGCAGCGCCTGCCGTTCGCCGTGGCGCAGGTCGAAAAGAATCACCAGTGGCAGCGCGGCGCGCTCAACCTGAAGCTGCGGCTGGACCGCATCGACACCCTGCCCGACGGACGCAACGTCATTGTCGACTACAAGACCGGCGTGGCCGCGGCCAAGCCGGAGCCGGACTGGTCGCGCAACCGTCCCGTGAATGTGCAGTTGCCGTTCTACGCGTCCGTGCTGGCCGATGCCGCGGGCGGCGAAGCGGCGGGCCTGGTCCTGGCGCAGATCCACGCACGCCAGGTCGCTGCGCAAGGCCTGGCCGACGAAGACCTGGGCATTCCGGGCGTCACGCTGGCCAGCGAAAGCAAGTACTTCGACGGCCTGACATGGCCCGAGATCCGCCAGCGCTGGCGCGTGGCGATCGAGGGGCTGGCCGATGAATATGTCGCGGGGTATGCGGCCAACATGGCCTACCGGCGTGACGACCTGAAATACTGCGATGCATTGCCGTTCCTGCGTTTGCATCTTGACGACGAGGATGCATAAGCCATGGCCGAAATAGTTCGCCCGCAGCAGGCCGACCGAGAGCCTCAGGATCATGCCGCGCGTGCGGCGGCGCTGGACCCGGCGCGCTCCTTCCTGGTCCAGGCCCCCGCGGGGTCGGGCAAGACCGAGCTGCTGACCGATCGCATCCTGGCGCTGCTCGCTACCGTCAACCGCCCTGAGGAAATCGTCGCCATCACGTTCACGCGCAAGGCGGCGTCCGAGATGCACGCGCGCGTGCTCAGCAAGTTGCGGCGCGGGCTGGACGCGCCGCCCGAGGCCGCGCACGAACGCCGGAGCTGGGACCTGGCCCGCGCGGCGCTGGTGCGCAACGCCGAATTGGGCTGGCATCTGCTCGAGCATCCCGCGCGCCTGGCCATCCGCACCATCGACTCGTTCTGCGCGGGGTTGGTGCGCAGCATGCCGTGGCTGTCCGAGCTGGGCGGCATGCCCGACATCACGGACGACGCGCGTACCCACTACGAGGCCGCCGCCCGCGCCACGCTGGATCTGGCCGATGAATACGAGGCCGTGCGCATTCTGCTCAGGCACCTGGATGTCGACGTGCAGGCGGCAAAAGACGCGATCGCCGACATGCTGGGGCAGCGCGACCAGTGGCTGCCGCTGCTGCGGCACGGCTCCGATCGCGAGGCCCTGGAGGCCACGCTGGCCGAAGCCATCGGCGAAGACCTCGACGCGCTGTGCGCGGCCATGCCCTACGGCTGGTCCGAGGCGCTTTGCGGCCCGGCGCGCCTGGCCGCCGCCCACCTGCAGGACGGCGATGGGGACAACAAGCTTGCGGCGTTGCTGGACTGGACCGAAGACCTGCAGCCAGACGCCGAGCTGCTGGACGCGTGGCGCGCGGTCGCGCATCTGCTGCTGACCAGCACGGGGTCTCTGCGCAAGACCGTCACCAAGAACCTGGGATTTCCGCCCAAGTGCGCGCACAAGGAACCGTTCGTGGCATGGCTGGAAGGCGCGGACGCGCAGGCCGCGTGGGTGAGACGCCTGCATGCCGTGCGCGATATCCCGGCGCCGTATTTCACGGATGCGCAATGGGAAGTGCTGGGCGCCCAGCTCATGACGCTGGCGCTCGCCGTGGCGCAATTGCGGCTGCGGTTCGCCGACCAGGGAGAAGTCGACTTCATCGAAATCGCCCAGCGCGCCGCCGCCGCGTTAGGCAGCGCCGACGATCCTGGCGAACTGCTGCTCAAGCTGGACGCCTCGATCCGGCATCTGCTCATCGACGAGTTCCAGGACACCAGTCAGACGCAGCTCGACCTGCTGCGCACGCTGACCTCGGGCTGGCAGTCCGGCGACGGCCGCAGCCTGTTCCTGGTGGGCGATCCCATGCAATCGATCTACCGCTTCCGTAAGGCGGAGGTGGGCCTCTTCCTGGAGGTGGCGGACCAGGGCGTCGGCGAGGTCAAGCCCGACTTCCTGAACCTGACGGACAACTTCCGCTCCCAGGCCGGCATCGTGGATTGGGTGAACAAGTCGTTCGTGTCGCTGCTGCCCCAACGCAGCGACGCCGCGGCAGGCGCCATCGCCTACAGCCCGTCCACCGCCTTCCATCCGGCCTTGCCCGATCCCGCCGTGCGCTTTCATCCGGCCTGGTCGCGAGAGGGCGCGGCGCCCGCCGAAGCGCAGGCCGAGGATATCGCGGTGGGCCTGGTGCGCCAGGCCCTGATCGAGCACAAGGGCGCCAAGCATCCGGTGGCGATCCTGGTGCGCGCGCGCAGCCACCTGGGCAATCTGACCCGCCGGCTGGCACAGGAAGGCATCCGATGCCGCGCGGTGGATCTGGTGCCGCTGGCCCTGCGCCCGGTGGTGGCCGACCTGGTGCAGCTCGTGCGCGCCCTGTCGCATCCGGCCGACCGGTTGGCGTGGCTGTCGGTGCTGCGCGCGCCGTATTGCGGCTTGACGCTGACATCGCTGCAACGCCTGTTCGGCGACGACCACGTCACGCCGGTGCCGGTCCTGCTGGAACGCGCGCTACGCATGACGCCGCAGCCTGTCCTGGAGACAGGTGCGTCGGCCGCGGCGCCGCAGGGGTCGCTGTTCGACGCGCCCGCCGCAGAGCCCGACGCGCCGTCGGCCCAGGCTTTGCTCAGCGCCGACGAATTCGCCCGCCTGCGCCAGGTGGCGGCAGTCCTGCTTGACAAGCGCAACGCCTCAGGCGCGATCCCGTTCGCCGCGTGGGTCGAGTCGCTGTGGCGCCGCCTGGGCGGATCCGGCCTGTATGCGGGGCTATCGGTCGCCAATGACGCGGAAAGCCTGTTCCAGCTCGTCGAGCGCTTGGCGCCGCACGGCAACATCGACGTATCCGCGCTGGACGCCGGGATCGCGCGCCTCTTCGCCGCGCCGGACGCCGCCGACGAGGATGAAGGCGCGGTCGAAATCATGACCATGCACAAGTCCAAGGGCCTGCAGTTCGAAACCGTGATCCTCTACGGCCTGCACCGCGCTCCCCGCGGCGACCAGGCGCCGCTGGTGCGCTTCGAACAAAGCGGCGGCCGCGTCCTGTTCGGTCCCGTCAAGCCGCGCGCCGAAACCGAAGCCGACCCGGTCTCGCGCTACCTGGGCGCGCGCGAAGCCCGCCGCGCTTCCTACGAAATCGACCGCCTGCTCTACGTGGCCGCCACGCGCGCGCGCAAACGGCTGCATCTGGTGGGCCACGTGTCGATCGACGACGCCACCGGCCAGGCCAAGACACCGCCCGCAGCCAGCCTGCTCGGCCGCCTCTGGCCCTGCCTGACGCCGCCCGTGCCGCCGTCTTTGAACGAAGACACCACGCAGGCGCAGGACGATGCCCCCGAATGGCAGGGCGAGCCCCTGCGGCGCATCGACGGCGCCGGCCTGGCGCACCTGCAACGCCAATCCCAGGTCACCATGAGCGCGGGCTTCGCCACCGCCGCCCGCGGCGCCTGGGGCGAAGCCGCTGAACATCCCGCCTGGCAACTCGAAGCGGGCTACGACGCCGCCATCGGCACACTGGCCCACGCCTGGCTCGCCCGCATCGGCCAGGACGGCATCCAGGCATGGCCCGCCGATGCCCTGGCCCCGCGCCTACCCGCCATGCGCCGCCAGCTCACCCGCGCAGGCATCCCCGCCAGCCAGGCAGACGCAGCCGCCGAAGCCGTCCTCGACACCCTGCAAGCCACGCTCGCCGACGAGCGCGGCCTATGGCTCCTGTCCCAATCCGGCGCCCGCCGTGAATGGCCCCTCATCGACGCCGCAGGCAAGGTCTCGGTCATCGACCTAGCCCTCAGCACCGAAGACGGCTGGCTGATCGTCGACTACAAAACCGGCCGCCCCCATCCCGGCGAATCCCCCAACGCCTTCGCCACCCGCATGCGCCAACGCCACGGCGAACAACTGCAACGCTACTGCACCCAAGTCTCCGCCCTGGACGGCCGCCGCGCCCGCGCCGCCCTGTACTTCCCCCGCGCAAAAGCATGGATAGATCTGCCCTAATGAGTGAAGCAACCCAAAGTGAGTTAAGCCAAACAAAATAAGCCAAGCCCCCGCACTAAGCCGCCATCCCGAAAGCTAGGCAAAGCGAAGCGAGCCAAATGGGCCAGCGAAGGGAGGCCCTCCCCGAGTTAAGCCGCCCGTCCCCGACGCCAGGCAAAGCGAAGCGAGCCAAACGGGCCAGCGAAGCGAAGCCCTCCCCGAGCCAAGCCGCCCACCCCCAAAGCCAGGCAAAGCGAAGCGAGCCGAAGGGGCCAGCGAAGCGAAGCCCCCACCCCCTCCCCCTCGGGGGGAGGGCCGGGGAGGGGGCCCACATACTGCCCCTCGGGGCCCGCCAGTCGAGATTCGAGCGAGCGCGCGAAGCGCAGCTCTGCTAGAATCTCGACTGGCGGGCCCCTTCGCATGGTTCGACGGTGAACCTGGTCAGGTCGGGAACGAAGCAGCCATAGTCGTTTAGGGTCAGTGCCGGAGTAAGGCTCGCCAACCGGATTCTTCAAGGCAGGTAGCGTTTGCTACATCGCTTTCAAAGGGGACGGGGTTATTTTCCAAGGATTCAATCCACGGGAATAAGCCCGTCCCCTTTGCATTCCAGCCCGCTCGATCAACGGGTTCAACAATCAGGCTCTACAATCCAGCCATGACTTATCTGGTATTGGCCCGCAAGTGGCGGCCGCGATCGTTCGATACCCTGGTGGGACAGGATCACGTGGTGCGCGCGCTCACCCATGCGCTCGACACGCAACGCCTGCATCACGCCTGGTTGTTCACCGGCACCCGGGGCGTAGGCAAGACCACGCTCTCGCGCATCCTGGCCAAATCGCTCAACTGCGAAACCGGCATCACCTCCAAGCCTTGCGGCGTCTGCCGCGCCTGCACCGAAATCGATGCCGGGCGCTTTGTCGACTACCTCGAGCTGGACGCCGCGTCCAACCGCGGTGTCGAAGAGATGACCCAGCTCCTGGAGCAGGCGGTCTACGCGCCGGGCGCGGGGCGCTTCAAGGTCTACATGATCGACGAAGTCCACATGCTGACCGGGCATGCGTTCAACGCCATGCTCAAGACGCTGGAAGAGCCGCCGCCGCACGTCAAATTCATCCTGGCCACCACCGACCCGCAGAAGATCCCGGTGACGGTCCTGTCGCGCTGCCTGCAATTCAACCTGAAGCAGATGCCGGCCGACTCCATCGTCGGCCACCTGCAGGCCGTGCTGGGCCAGGAAGAGGTCGGTTTTGAAGTGCCGGCCCTGCGCCTGATCGGCCAGGCCGCGTCGGGTTCGATGCGCGACGCCTTGTCGCTTACCGACCAGGCCATCGCCTACAGCGCGGGCAACCTGACCGAGGACGCCGTGCGCGGCATGCTCGGCACCATCGACCAGCGCCATCTCGTCCGCCTGCTGGACGCCCTGTCAACGGGCGACGCCAAGGGCGTGCTGGCCGTGGCCGACGAGCTCGCGATCCGCGGGTTGTCCTATGCCGGCGCGCTGGCGGATCTGGCCGTGCTGCTGTCGCGCGTCGCCATCGAGCAGCGCGTGACTGGCGTCACCGCGGCTGAAGACCCGCTGGCGGCCGACATCGCGCGTCTCGCGCAGGCGTTGCATCCAGACGCCGTGCAACTGTTCTACTCCGTCGCGGTGCATAGCCGCGGCGAATTGACCCTGGCGCCGGACGAGTACGCAGGCTTCATCATGGCGTGCCTGCGCATGCTGTCGCTCAACGGCGATGCCGGGCCGCAGACCGCGCTGGAAGCGCCCGCCGCGCCCGCCCGTCAGGCAGCAGCCGAACCGGCCGTGGCCGCCGCCTCGCACGCCAACGCTGCGACGGGGGCTGAGGCGGGGGCTGACGCGGATGGGGCAACGCGCGCCCCGGCAATCGCCGCGCCGTCCTCCCACGCGTCCGCGGACAATGGCGCCCCAAGCCACGCCGCGTCGGGCAATGCGGCGGCCAACCAGGCTGCAGCAGGCGATGCGGCTGCGCCCAGCGAGGGCGAGGCAGCGCATGACGCCCGAGCCGATGCGGCCACGTCCGCTCCCATGGTGCCCGCAGCCGCAGCCGCAGCCGCAGCCACAGCCACAGCCACAGCTACCGCAGCCACAGCTACCGCCGCACCCGCAGCCGAACCCACAACCGCGCCCGTCGCCCCCGCGTCCGCCGCTCCGGCAGCCGAACCCCAGGTCGCCAGCACCCCGGCCACTGCCGGCGTTGCGCCCGACCCAGCGGCTGCCAGCCTCGCGTCCCGTTCACCGGCCGATCCTGCCGGCGTCCCGCAGGCGCAAGCGCCGGCCACCTCCGCGCCCAGCCCGCAACCGGCCGGCAACCACGGCGTTCCCCCATGGGAGGACTTGCCCGCTGACGCTTCCGATGCGCCCACCGGCGCCGCGGCTGCCAAGGCACAGGGCTCGGCCGCGCTGGCGGTGACGTCCGCCGCGGCAGCCATCGCGGCGTCGCCGGCCATGGACGACGCCGATGGTCCGCCGGCCTGGGTCGACGAAGAAATACCCTTTGAAGCCGAAGGCGGGTTCGTGCCCGACGGCGGCTTCACCTCCGATCCGGACGACGATTTCGAAACGCTGGCCACCACGCCCTCGACGGCGCCGGTGGCGCCAGCCCCCCGGCGTGCAGGCCCGGCGCCTGGCCGCAAGCGCGCGTCGCGCGCCCGCCTGTCCGACATGGATTCGGCGTCATGGCCCGAGCTGGCCGCCCGCCTCCCCGTGACCGGCCTGGCCGCCGAACTGGCGCGCCAGAGCGAATGGGCCGGTGTGCAGGGCGATGCGATCGTGCTGCGCGTGGCGGTCAAGACCCTGGCCGAAAGCGAAAGCCGCGTGCGCCTGCAAACCGTCCTGTGCGAACATTTCGGGCAAGGCATACGGCTGGACGTGCAGGTCGGCGTCACCGGCGACGCCACGGCCCATGCCGTGGCCAAGGCCGAGACCGCGGCGCGCCAGTTGGCCGCCGAAAACGCCGTGGCCGAAGATCCCTTCGTGCAGGCGCTGTTGGCGGATTTCGGCGGTCATGTCGTGCCCGGCTCGATCCGCCACGTAGATTCCCCGGCCGCCGCCTAGGGCGGCGGCCCCCCTCATTCCCCTCGTTCAAGGAAGCTCCCATCATGATGAAAGGACAACTCGCCGGCCTGATGCGCCAAGCGCAGCAGATGCAGGAAAACATGAAGAAGGCGCAGGACGCGCTGGCCGACATCCAGGTGGAAGGCGCCTCGGGCGGCGGCCTGGTGAAGGTCACCATGAGCTGCCGTCACGACGTCAAGCGCGTCGAGATCGACCCGTCGCTGCTGGCCGACGACAAGGACATGCTGGAAGACCTGGTCGCCGCCGCGTTCAACGACGCGCTGCGCAAGGCCGAAGCCACGTCCCAGGAAAAGATGGCCTCGGTGACCGCCGGCATGCCGCTGCCCCCGGGCATGAAGCTGCCCTTCTGATTGCCGCTGCCGTAGGCTGAGATGGATCCCTTGCTGCCTGAACCCGAGCCGCTCGTCACGCTGATCGAAGCGCTGCGGCGGCTGCCTGGCGTGGGCGTGCGCTCGGCCAGACGCATGGCCTATCACCTGTTGCAGCATGACCCGCAAGGCGCGGACATGCTGGGGCGGGCGCTCGCGGGCGCGGTGCGGGACCTCAAGCACTGCGCGCGCTGCAACAGCTTCTCGGAAGACGAGGTCTGCGCCACCTGCTCCAGCGCCAAGCGCGATCCCACGCTGCTGTGCATCGTGGAAACGCCAGCCGACCAGAACATGATCGAGTCCAGCCACGGCTACCGCGGCCTGTACTACGTGCTGATGGGCCGGGTGGCGCCGCTGGAAGGCATCGGTCCGCGCGAACTGGATTTCGATCGCGTGATCAAGCGCGCGACCGACGGTGTGGTGCAGGAGGTCATCCTCGCCACGAACTTCACCGCGGAAGGTGAGACCACGGCCCATTTCCTGGGCGAAGCGCTGGGCGAGCGCGGCCTGCGGGTCACGCGCCTGGCGCGCGGCGTGCCCGCCGGCAGCGAACTGGAATACGTCGACGCGGGCACCATCGCCTGGGCCCTGATGGAGCGCAAGACCACCTGACGCTCGCGGTATCAGAACGCCCTGCGGCTACGTATCGCCAGGGCCAGAAATGTGAGGAAGACAAGCCATGTCAGCGCTGACCGGACTGAAGGTCCTGGAACTCGGCACGCTCATCGCCGGTCCGTTCGCCGCGCGCATCTTCGGCGAATTCGGCGCCGACGTCATCAAGGTGGAAACCCCGCACGGCCCTGACGGCACGGGCGGCGGCGACCCCATCCGCAGTTGGCGCCATCTGCACGAGGGCAATTCCCTGTGGTGGACGGTGCAGGCCCGCAACAAGCAATCCATCGCGCTCAACCTGAAAGACCCGCGCGCCCAGGAGATCGCCCGCAAGCTGGCGCTGGACGCCGACGTGGTGGTCGAAAACTACCGGCCCGGCGTGCTGGAGAAGTGGGGCCTGGGCTACGAACAGCTGCGCGCCATCAACCCCGCCCTCATCATGGTGCGCCTGTCCGGCTATGGACAGACGGGCCCCATGAAGGACCAGCCAGGCTTTGGCGCCATCGGCGAATCGATGGGCGGCCTGCGCTACGTGTCCGGCCACCCGGACCGCCCGCCGCTGCGCGTCGGCATTTCCATCGGCGACTCCATCGCGGCCCTGCATGGCGTGATTGGCGCGATGATGGCGCTGCGCCATCGCGATGCCACCGGCGGCCGCTGGAACGGCAAGACGGGCGACGACTGCCAGGCAGGGCAGGGGCAGATGGTGGACGTGGCGCTGTACGAAGCCGTGTTCAACATGATGGAAAGCCTGGTCCCCGAGTACGACGTGGCCGGCGTGGTGCGCGAACGCACGGGCGGCGCGCTGCCCGGCATCGTGCCCTCCAATACCTACACCACCCGCGACGGACAGAACATCGTCATCGCGGGCAACGGCGACGCGATCTTCCATCGCCTGATGCGGGCGATCGGCCGCGACGATCTCGCCAAGGACCCGGAGCTGGTGCGCAACGACGGCCGCGCGCGGCGCGTCGACGAGATCGACGGCGCCATCCAGCAATGGTGCGACGGGCGCGGCATCGATGCGGCGCTGGATGCGCTCAAGCGCGCCGACGTGCCGGTGGGCAAGATCTACAGCGTGGCCGACATGTTCAGCGATCCGCAGTTCCTTGCGCGCCGCATGATCGAGCAGCACCGCCTTGCCGATGGCAGCCCCGTCAAGCTGCCCGCCGTGGTGCCCAAGCTGTCCGAAACGCCCGGCCAGACGCGCTGGGTGGGCCCGATATTAGGGGAACATACCGAGGAAGTCCTGAAATCGCTGGGGTATGATTCAGCGGCTATCGACGAGCTGGCGAAGACCGGCGCTATCGGCAAACCCGACAACCAGGAGACAAACCAATGACAGTCACCCGCCGTGAACTGCTCAAGATGGCCGGCGCTGCCGGCGTCATGGGCATGGCCCCCGCCATCGTGCGCGCGCAGAAGCTCGAAAAGACCAAGGTCCAGATCGCCGTCGGCGGCAAGCCGCTGATCTATTACCTTCCGCTCACTATCGCGGAAGTGCGCGGCTACTTCAAGGACGAAGGGCTGGACGTCAGCATCGCCGACTTCGCCGGCGGTTCCAAGGCCTTGCAGGCGGTCGTGGGCGGCAGCGCGGACGTGGTGTCCGGCGCGTTCGAGCACACGCTGTCCATGCATTCCAAGGGCCAGGCCTATCGCGCCTTCGTGCTGCAGGGCCGCGCGCCGATGATCGGCGTGGGCGTCTCCAAGAAGAACCTGCCCGGCTACAAGAGCGCGGCCGACCTGAAGGGCAAGAAGATCGGCGTGACCGCGCCGGGTTCGTCCACCAACATGGTGGTCAGCTTCTTCCTGGCCAAGCATGGCCTGAAGGCTTCCGACGTTTCGTTCATTGGCGTGGGCGCCGGCGCCGGCGCGGTCACCGCGCTGCGCAGCGGCCAGATCGACGCCATCTCCAACACCGACCCGGTGGTCTCGATGCTGGAAATGCCCGGCGAGATCCAGATCATCGTCGACACCCGCACGCTCAAGGACACGCAGGACATCTTCGGCGGCAACATGCCGGCGGGCAGCCTGTATGCGCCGCAGGCCTTCATCGACGCCAACCCCAACACCACGCAGGCGCTGACCAACGCCATCGTGCGCGCGGACAAGTGGATCCAGAAGGCCGGCCCCGAAGAAATCGCCAAGGTCGTCCCGGAAGCCTACCTGCTGGGCGACCCGGCGGTTTACAAGGCGGCGCTTGCCAAGAGCATGGAAGGCCTGTCGCCCGACGGCATGATCCCCGAAGACGGCGCCGCGACCGCGCTCAAGGCGCTGGCGGCCTACCAGGCTGAATTCAACGCCTCGAAGGTCGACCCCTCGAAGGTGTGGACCAACGATTTTGCGCGCCGCGCCAACGAGAAGTACGCCAATGGCTGAAGCTGCACTGTCGCTGGAAAACATAAGTTGCACCTTTGTCTCGCGTGATGACCGTTCGCAGCGCTACACCGCCGTCAGCGACACGACCCTGGCCATCGCGCCAGGGGAGTTCGTGTCGGTGGTGGGCCCGACCGGTTGCGGCAAGTCCACGTTGCTCAACGTCAGCGCAGGCCTCCTGGCGCCGTCCTCGGGGCAGGTGAAGGTCTTCGGCCAGCCCCTGGCCGGCATCAACGAACGCGCGGGCTACATGTTCCAGGGCGAGGCGCTGCTGCCTTGGCGCAGCGCGCTGGACAACGTCATCGCCGGCCTGGAGTTCGCCAACGTGCCACGCGCCGAGGCCCTGGAGCGCGGGCGCGAATGGATGCGCCGCGTCGGGCTGGGCGGCTTCGAAGGCCGCTATCCGCACCAGATGTCAGGCGGCATGCGCAAGCGCGCCATGCTGGCGCAGACGCTGATCCGCGATCCCGACATCATCCTGATGGACGAGCCGTTCTCCGCGCTGGACATCCAGACGCGCCAGCTCATGGAGAACGAGGTCCTGGACCTGTGGATGGCCAAGCGCAAGGCCGTGCTTTTCATCACCCACGACCTGGACGAAGCCATCGCGATGAGCGACCGCGTGATCGTGCTGTCGGCGGGTCCGGGCACCCATCCCATCGGAGAATTTGCAATCGATCTGCCGCGTCCGCGCGACGTGGCCGAAGTGCGCATCGACCCGCGCTTTGTCGAACTGCACGCCGCCATCTGGGGCGTGCTGCGCGAGGAAGTGCTCAAGGGCTATGCCCAACAGAAGCGAGCCTGAGCCATGCCCAAACTGATCAAATCCGGTTCCGGCAGCCTGCGCGTCTGGCAATTGCTGCTCCTTGTCATCATCCTGGGCGTCTGGCATTTCGCGTCGCGCGATCCCAAGGTTGCCTTCTTCTTCGGCGAACCGCTGAAGGTCTGGGGGCGCATTTGGGCCTGGTTCGTCACCAATGCCGATATCTACGGCCACCTGGCCGTGACGCTGACCGAGACCGTGCTGGCGTTTTTCATCGGCACCATCGCGGGACTGGCCTTCGGGCTGTGGCTGGGACTGTCGCCGCGCGCCAGCGCGATCCTCGATCCCTACATCAAGGCGGCGAATTCGATGCCGCGCGTCATCCTGGCGCCCATCTTCGGCATGTGGTTCGGCCTGGGCATCTGGTCCAAGGTGGCGCTGGCGGTCACGCTGGTGTTCTTCATCGTCTTCTTCAACGTCTACCAGGGCGTGCGGGAAGTCAGCCCCACCTTGCTGGACAACGCCCGCATGCTGGGCGCGCGCAAGCGCCAGTTGCTGCGCCACGTCTACCTGCCATCGGCCACGAGCTGGGTGTTTTCCAGCCTGCACACGTCCGTGGGCCTGGCTTTCGTGGGCGCGGTCGTGGGCGAATACCTGGGGTCGGCAAGCGGCGTGGGCTACCTGATCCTGCAGGCGGAAGGCACGTTCGACGTGAATACCGTGTTTGCCGGCATCATCGTGCTGACGGCCTTCGCGCTGGTCCTGGACACCATCGTCGGGGTGGGCGAAAAGCGCCTGATGAAGTGGCAGCCCAAGTCGGGCGAAACCGAAAAGCTGTAGCGGACTTTGCGCCGCGCTGCCGGCCTCAGGCCCGCAGCGCGCGCTGGCTGCGCAGCCAGCCAGTCAGACTGTCGAAGGCGTCGCGGGCGCCTTGCAGCGCCTGCGGCTCGTGGCCCAGCGCGCCCGCCTCGCTGTCCAGGTGCAGCAAAAAAGCCTTCCACAACGGTCCGAGCTGCTCGCCATAACCGTGCAGATAGCGCTGGGGCAGGTCGGGTGCCACTTCTTGCAGCCGCTTGGCCAGGAACCGCCCGCCCAGTTGCGATCCTTCCACCACGTAGGCCACGCCCAGCGCATAGGCATCCGGCGCCGCTACCGCGGGCGGATGCGCGCAATGCAGGACGGGCGTGACATCGCCGGCCATCTTCAGATCTTCGTACAGCCAGGCACTCTTGCCGGCGCGCTCCGATGCGCGCAGGGCTTCGGGCCAGTCCAGTTGCCAGAGCCGCTGTTCCAGCGGTTCCAGCCAGCCCAGAAGGGCGCGCAGGTAGGTCAGGTAGTCGTCGCGGTCGACATGGCTTTCGGCCAGCGCCAGGCCCTGGTCCAGCGTCTCGTGGCGATCGCGGGTGCCCTCGCGCAGCACCTGGTGAACGGGAGAGATCATGCGGTCGGCTCGCTAGGCGGAAGAGGCGGCCGGCAAGTGCAGGGACCAGCAGCGGTCCTGGCGTTCCAGCCGCCAGCCCGCCGCGGTGGCAAGAAGCTCGACCTCCTGGGGGTTGAAGGCCATCGGCTGCTCGGCGCCGCCGCCTTCGGGCAGCCGCGCGCGCCATACGCCGGGCTCCGACGCATCCAGTTCAAGATGCGCGTCGGCAGGCACCATCGGCAACAGGCACAGCAGCCACGCCAGCACCAGGTACCGGGTGCTGAAGACCGGCACGTCGGCATGGACGACCTGCTCGGGCCAGCGGATGCCGTGACGTGACAGCAGCAGATGCGAGAACATCAGCTTGCGGCATTCCTGCAGCAGATCGCCGCAGGGGGTCGTGGCGCCGGCGTCGCTCAGCCATCCCTCCAGCTCGCGCACCACGCCCACGCTTTCTTCGAGCATCTCGGCAAGATCGCCGGCAAGCCGTTCGCAGCGTTGCTGGACGGCTTCATTGCTGGCGCCTTCGGGCGCCTGCCGCAGCATGGCGGCGGCGAGCGAGGCGCTGGACAGCGGGCCCAGGACTTCGTGGCGCAGCACGGGAAAGATCTGGCAGAACACCTTGAGCTGCACGCCCTTCACGGCCAGCAGGCCAAGGGTGTCGGATTGCGTCATGAAAAAACCGTCAGTTGGCCTCGTGCAGAATGGCCAGCAGCGCGTCGGGATCCGCGGGCTTTTCGATCCATCCGGTGAAGATGTTGTTGATGGCGTCCTGCCGCTCGTGCCGCGCCAGGCCGCTCAGGGCGTAGATGCGGGGCGGGTTGGGACGCTCGCGCAGCCGCTTGGCCAGCTCGTAGCCGTCCATGTCGGGCAGCAGGATGTCCAGCAGCACGGCATCGGGCGCGAACGTGTCGACCAGCTCCAGGGCTTCGCCTCCGGTGGCGGCGCACCGCGTCTCCAGATTGAAAAGCGCCAGGAACTCGGCCAGCAGTTCCGATCCCATTTCGTTGTCGTCCACCAGCAGGACGCGCATGGCGCGCACTTCGTTCAAGTTGTGTCTCCCAGGTTCAAGCGTGTTTGGTGTCGGGCATGCCGCGCGGCAGCGTTACCGTGAAAATGATAAGCCCGTCGCGGCACTCGACCGCGATGTCGCCCCCGTGGTCGCGTACGACCTGCTCGGCGATGTACAGGCCAAGCCCCAGGCCGGAGCGGTTGCGCGACTGGCCCACCGATTCCGGCTTGAACGGCGAAAACAGGTGTGCGAGCACGTCATCGGGGATCGGCTCGCCGTAGTTCGTGACGCTTAGCGTGATGAGGTCGTCGGAAACCTCGGCCTTGACCAGGATGGGCTGGCGCGGCGCGCCATGCTGGCGCGCGTTGCTCATGAGGTTGGTCACGACCTGCGCGATGCGGTCGGTGTCGGCCATGAGGGTGAGGCCGGCGGGCAGGTCGGGTTCGATGCGCAGTCCCGGGTAGGCCTGGCGCTTTTCCTCGATCAGGCCGTTCACCAGGGCCGACAGATCGCACGGCCGCTTTTCGATTCCCAGGCCCAGCCCGCCTTGCAGGCGCGACAGGTCCAGCACCTGCGAAATCAGGCGCTGCATGCGGCCGCTGGAATAGCGGATGCGCTCGCCCATGCGCGCGCCCGTGTCCGTCCTGGACAGCAGGGTGGCGGCCATGGAAATGGACTGCAGAGGGTCCCGCAGGTCATGGCCCAGCATGGCCAAGAGGGCGGTGCGCGCGCGGTCCACGTCGGCGGCGCGGCTGGTCGAGATGTGGGAAAGCTCGTCGCGCAGGCCGTCCGCGGCCTCCAGCTCGGAAGGCAGCCAGGACGTGCTGACCCCGCGCACCACTTCGCGCCACGCCTCGAACGAGCCGCGCGGCGTCAGGCGCGGGCCCAGGCTGCCCACGGCGTATTGCTTCTCGGGTCGGCCGCCCCAGACCAGGGTTTCGATCTGTTCCTTGCGCAGCCAGATCAGCCAGCCGTTGTTCATGGGGTCGAACTTGCAGGCCAGCAGGCCCGAGTACGGCACCAGGTCGGTCTGCAGCTCGGGGAAATCGCGCGCGATGTTGGTGGTGTGGACCAGGCGCTGGCCGCTTTGATCCAGCGCGCACAGGATGCCGGCCAGTTCGCCGCGCGGCGCGATGCCGCCGAACACAGTCACGCTGTTGCCCCACAGACAGAGCGCGGCGTCGTTCGGCACGAGCGATGCCGGGGTCTGGTCGCCGCGCGAGAGGGCCTGGTGCACGTTTTCGGTCGACGACACGCGTTCGGCAAGGTAGCTGACCAGCGCGGCGCTCTTGCGGGACTGCTCCGCGCGCTCGTTGGCTTCGATGCCGGACACGGTGGCGGACACCACCTGGGCCATCGCTTCGCACGCCAGGCGGGCGGGATAGGGAACGGCCCGCGGCGAGTGGTGATGACAGGCGATCATGCCCCACAGTCGGCCCCCGATCACCAGCGACAGGCTCATCGACGCGCGCACGCCCATGTTCGCCATGTATTCGAGGTGGATGGGGGACACGCTGCGCAGGACGGAAAAGCTCATGTCCAGCGGGCGGGGATCGGGCGAGGGCGCGCTCAGGACGCGCACCGGTTGATAGGTGGCGTCGGCGATCAGGCGCAGGGTGTTGACCGTGTACAGGCGGCGCGCCTGCGCGGGAATATCGCCCGCGGGGTAGCGCCGGCCCACCCAGTCGTCCAGGTCGTCGCGGCGCTGTTCCGCCACGATCTCGCCGCTGTCGTCCGGATGGAAGCGATACGCCATCACGCGATCAAAGCCCGTGGCGCGCTGCACTTCGCGCACCATGCTGTCCAGCAGTCCCGGGATGTCGCGTTGGCGGCGTACCCGCTCGATGCTGCGGTAGATGCGCTCCGGCGCGGCAATGCCGACGCCGTCGCCCCGGCGTTCCAGCTCGACGATGGTCAGTCCGTCGCTGTTGCGGTGGCCGATCACGTCATAGGTCGCGCGGTCCTGCGTGATGGTCAGAGGATCGAAAATGGGGTCGGGGTTGCCCACCCAGGAAGACAGGCAGTGGGCCAGGCCCGGCGGCAACGTTTCGTGCGGGCAGGGTTGATCCAGCGTCAGGCAGGTGTCCAGGATGCGTGCGGCGTTTTCGCTGGCATAGCGCAGCGTGCCATCCGAGTCGAATGCGAGCAGCGCCCCCAACGGTTGGATGGCGCCCGGAATATGTATCGGTTCGCTGTCGCAGTTCGCGAGAGTGAATGGAGGGTAGGATGTGGTCGGCGCATTCATTCGTGCGAGGTACCGTAGACGCGCAGGGTTGCTGCCATTATGTCAAAGATATTGTGAGAATGTGTGCATTTGCTGCCCTTCAATATGTCAGGAGTTCGCATGGCCCGCCTGTCCTACGCTGATTTGACTCATCCTGAAGCACGGCCTCTGGTCGATCGCATCGTCGCGGAACGCGGCAGCGTGCTGCACCTGTATCAGATGCTGCTGCACAGTCCCGCCGTGGCCGGCGGCTGGCTGAACTACCTGACGTCCATCCGGCAGCTCAGCAGCCTGCCCGGGGATCTCCGGGAGCTGGTGATCATGCGCGTGGCGGCCATCAATGGCGCGCCCTACGAGGCCGACCAGCATGCGCCGATCGCCCTGAAGGAAGGCGTGTCTCAGGAAAAGCTCGATGCGCTGGACGCCTGGGAAGGTTCCGGGCTGTTCAGCGAACGCGAGCGGGCGGTCCTGGCCTACACCGACGCCATGACGCGCCAGGTGCAAGTGCCCGATGCGGTGTTTGAGGCCGCGCGGGCAGCCATGGGGTCGGAAAAACTGGTCGTCGAACTCACGGCGACGGTGGCGGCCTACAACATGGTATCGCGCTTTCTGGAAGCGCTGCAGGTGCACTCCCACGATAGCCGCTGACCAGGCGGCCCGGCGGGGCCCGGCGGCGCGGCGAGCGTCGCCGCGCCGGCCGGCTTCAGCCTCGTTGCGCCTCGATCAGCGCGTCCAGCTTGATGGCGTCGGCCACGAAGAGGCGGATGCCCTCGGAAAGCTTCTCGCTGGCCATCGCGTCATCGTTGAGCAGCGTGCGGAACGTCACTTCATCCGCGCCCAGGCGCGCAACGTCGCCCGCGGCGTCGCTGGCGCGAAGCTGCGCGGGGGCGTCGCCCTCGGTGGCGGCCAGTTTGTTCAGCAGTTCCGGACTGATCGTCAGCAGGTCGCAGCCCGACAACGCAAGGATCTGGCCGACATTGCGAAAGCTCGCGCCCATGATTTCGGTGGGAATGTCGAAGTGCTTGTAGTAGCGGTAGATCGCGGTGACGGATTGCACGCCGGGATCCCGCGCGCCGGCATTGTCGTCTTCCACCCAGGCCGCGCCGGCCGATTTCTTGTACCAGTCGTAGATCCGGCCGACGAACGGCGAGATGAGCTGCACGCGCGCATCCGCGCAGGCGACCGCCTGGGGCAGCGAGAACAGCAGCGTCAGGTTGCAGCGGATGCCTTCGGACTGCAGCGCCCGGGCGGCCTGGATGCCTTCCCAGGTGGAGGCAATCTTGATCAGCACCCGTTCGCGCGGGATGCCGGCGGCCTCGTACAGGGCAATCAGGCCGCGGGCGCGCTCGATGGTGGCGCGGGTGTCGAACGACAGGCGGGCGTCCACCTCGGTCGACACGCGGCCCGGCACGATGTCCAGGATCGCGCGGCCGAAGGCGACCAGCAGGCGGTCCATCAGTTCGGGGGTGGACGCGCCGCGGTGCTCGCGCGCGGTCTTTTCCAGAAGCGGACGATAGGCGTCCTGCTGGACGGCCTTAAGAATAAGGGACGGGTTGGTCGTGGCGTCCGTCGGACGCAAGGCCTTCATGGCTTCGAAGTCGCCGGTGTCGGCGACAACGGTGGTGTGGTCACGCAGGGCGTCAAGTTGGCTGGGCATGGACTGATACGACTCGCAACTGGCTAGGGTTGAAGGTGCTGCTAGCGTATCACCGACGCCGCCACGACGCTGTCGGCCGCAAGGGCGAGGCCGTCGCCACAAAGGGGCGCAACGGCGCGGCCGAAACCGCCAAAATCCCGGTTTTGGCCTTATTTGGCGCGGTTCCCCGGGAAAAACGGCCGGTCAAGGTATAATCCGAAGGTTTGATTATCGATTCTAAAACCGGGGTTTACTGTGCTGCCGCAACTTTTTCCCGAGGGGATCAACCGCTTCCCTCCTGCAATTCTGGCTCTGGCGGACGGTACCATTTTTCGAGGCGTGTCGATCGGTGCGCCTGGCCATACCGTTGCCGAAGTGGTGTTCAACACCGCGATGACCGGGTACCAGGAAATTCTCACCGATCCGAGCTACAGCGGTCAGATCGTTACGTTGACCTATCCGCACATCGGCAACACCGGCGTCAACGCCGAAGACGTGGAAGCGAACCGCGTCTATGCCGCCGGCCTGGTGGTCCGCGACTGTCCCGCCCGCGTGTCGAACTTCCGTTCCACGCAATCCTTGCCCGAGTACCTGTCCGAGCAGGGCATCGTTGCCATTTCCGGCATCGACACCCGCAAGCTCACGCGCATCCTGCGTGAAAAGGGCGCCCAGGGCGCGTGCATCTTCGTGGGTTCCGACGCCGAGCGCGCCGTTGAACTGGCCCGCGGCTTTCCCGGCATGACCGGCCAGGACCTGGCCAAGGTCGTGTCCATCAAGGAAAGCACCGGCTGGACCCAAGGCACCTGGCAACTCGGAGAAGGCTACACGTCGCCCGACCAGTCCAAGTTCCACGTGGTCGCCTACGACTATGGCGTCAAGAGCAACATCCTGCGCCTCCTGGCCGACCGCGGCTGCCGCATCACGCTGGTGCCGGCCCAGACCAGCGCCGAAGACGTCTTCAAGCTCAACCCCGATGGCGTGTTCCTGTCCAACGGCCCCGGCGACCCCGAGCCCTGCGACTACGCCATCGACGCCACGCGCGCGTTCCTGGACAAGAAGCTGCCGGTGTTCGGCATCTGCCTGGGCCACCAGATCATGGGCCTGGCGGTGGGCGGCAAGACCGTCAAGATGAAGACCGGCCATCACGGCGCCAACCACCCCGTGCAGGACCTGCAGTCCAAGCGCGTGTTCATCACCAGCCAGAACCACGGTTTCGCGGTCGACGCAGCCAGCCTGCCTGCCAATGCGCGCGTGACGCACGTCTCGCTGTTCGACGGCACGCTGCAAGGCTTCGAGCTCACCGACCGCCCGGCCTTCTGCTTCCAGGGCCACCCTGAAGCCAGCCCGGGTCCGCACGACATCCTGGAGCTGTTCGACAAGTTCATCAGCCTGATGTCCGGCCAAAAGTAAAGATTGCATCATGCCCAAGCGTACAGACCTAAAAAGCATTCTCATCATCGGCGCCGGCCCCATCATCATCGGGCAGGCCTGCGAATTCGACTACTCCGGCGCGCAGGCGTGCAAGGCGCTCAAGGCCGAGGGCTTCCGCACCATCCTGGTGAACAGCAACCCGGCCACGATCATGACGGACCCGGAAACGGCCGACGTCACCTACATCGAGCCCATCACCTGGCAAGCCGTCGAAAAGATCATCGAGCGTGAAAAGCCCGATGCGCTCTTGCCCACCATGGGCGGCCAGACCGCGCTGAACTGCGCGCTGGACCTGGCCCACCACGGCGTGCTGAAAAAGCACAACGTGGAACTCATCGGCGCCAACGAGCACGCCATCGAAAAGGCCGAAGACCGCCAGAAGTTCAAGCAGGCCATGACCGACATCGGCCTGGAATCGGCCAAGTCGGGCGTTGCCCACAGCATGGACGAAGCCTGGGAAGTCCAGCGCCGCATCGCGGCTGAAGTCGGCACGTCCGGCTTCCCCGCCGTGATCCGCCCCAGCTTCACGATGGGCGGTTCGGGCGGCGGCATCGCCTACAACGCCGAAGAATTCGAAACCATCTGCCGCCGCGGCCTGGAAGCCTCGCCCACCAGCGAACTCCTGATCGAAGAGTCGCTCCTGGGCTGGAAGGAATTCGAGATGGAAGTGGTCCGCGACAAGGCGGACAACTGCATCATCGTCTGCTCCATCGAAAACCTGGACCCGATGGGCGTGCACACGGGCGACTCCATCACCGTGGCGCCGGCGCAAACGCTGACCGACAAGGAATACCAGATCATGCGTAACGCATCGATCGCGGTGTTGCGCGAGATCGGCGTGGATACGGGCGGCTCGAACGTGCAGTTCGCCGTCAATCCCAAGAACGGCCGCATGATCGTCATCGAGATGAACCCGCGCGTGTCGCGTTCGTCGGCGCTGGCATCCAAGGCCACCGGCTTTCCCATCGCCAAGGTCGCCGCGCGCCTGGCCGTGGGCTACACGCTGGACGAGCTCAAGAACGAAATCACCGGCGGCGCCACGCCCGCCTCGTTCGAACCCTCGATCGACTACGTCGTCACCAAGGTGCCGCGTTTCGCGTTCGAAAAATTCCCCACCGCCGACGCGCGCCTGACCACCCAGATGAAGTCCGTGGGTGAAGTCATGGCCATCGGCCGCACCTTCCAGGAATCGTTCCAGAAGGCCCTGCGCGGCCTGGAAGTCGGCGTCGACGGCCTGAACCAGAAGACCACCGACCGCGAAAAGCTGCAGGTCGAGCTGGGCGAACCCGGTCCGGAACGCATCTGGTACGTGGGCGACGCCTTCGCACAAGGCTTCACGCTGGACGAAGTGCACAACATCACGCACATCGACCCGTGGTTCCTGTCGCAGATCAAGGAAATCGTCGACATCGAACTGGCGCTCGAGCAAAAGACGCTGGCCGACCTGGACTACGCCACGCTGTTTGAACTGAAGCGCCGCGGTTTCTCCGACCGCCGCCTGGCTTTCCTGCTGGATTCCTCGGAATCCGAAGTGCGCAAGCTGCGTCACCAGTTGAACGTGCGTCCGGTTTACAAGCGCGTGGACACCTGCGCCGCCGAATTCGCCACCCGCACCGCCTACATGTACTCCACGTACGAAGAAGAGTGCGAAGCCGCCCCCACCGATCGCAAGAAGATCGTGGTGCTGGGCGGCGGCCCGAACCGGATTGGCCAGGGCATCGAATTCGACTACTGCTGCGTGCATGCCGCGCTGGCGCTGCGTGACGACGGGTACGAGACCATCATGGTCAACTGCAACCCGGAAACCGTCTCCACCGACTACGACACGTCCGACCGTCTCTACTTCGAGCCGCTGACGCTCGAAGACGTGCTGGAAATCGTCCACAAGGAAAACCCGGTCGGCATGATCGTCCAGTACGGCGGCCAGACCCCGCTGAAGCTGGCGCGCGCCCTGGAAGCCAACGGCGTGCCCATCATCGGCACCAGCCCGGAATCCATCGACGTCGCCGAAGACCGCGAGCGCTTCCAGAAGCTGCTCAACAAGCTCGGCCTGCGCCAGCCGCCCAACCGCACCGCGCGCACCGAAGGCGAGGCCCTGGCCCACGCCGCCGAGATCGGCTATCCGCTGGTCGTGCGTCCCAGCTACGTGCTGGGCGGCCGCGCCATGGAAATCGTCCACGAGCAGCAAGACCTCGAACGCTACATGCGCGAGGCCGTGAAGGTCAGCAATGACTCGCCCGTGCTGCTGGACCGCTTCCTGAACAACGCTACCGAAGTCGACGTGGACTGCCTGTCCGACGGCGAAACCGTCTTCATCGGCGGCGTCATGGAACACATCGAGCAGGCCGGCGTGCACTCGGGCGACTCGGCGTGCAGCCTGCCGCCGTACTCGCTGTCGGCGGATGTCATCGCCGAGATCAAGCGCCAGACCACCATGATGGCCAAGGCCCTGAACGTCAGCGGCCTGATGAACGTGCAGTTCGCCATCCAGGGCGGCGACGTCTACGTGCTGGAAGTGAACCCGCGCGCCTCGCGCACGGTGCCCTACGTGTCCAAGGCCACCGGCCTGCAACTGGCCAAGATCGCCGCGCGCGCCATGGCCGGCCAGACCCTGGCCGCGCAAGGCATCACGAAGGAAGTCGTGCCGCCTTACTTCTCGGTCAAAGAAGCCGTGTTCCCGTTCGTGAAGTTCCCGGGCGTGGACACCATCCTCGGCCCGGAAATGAAGTCGACCGGCGAAGTGATGGGCGTGGGCATGAGCTTCGGCGAAGCCTTCGTCAAGTCGCAGCTGGCCGCCAGCGTGCGCCTGCCGGAATCTGGCACGGTGTTCATCAGCGTGAAGAACCAGGACAAGCCCCGCGCCGTCGAAGTGGCGCGCGGCCTGCACACCCTGGGCTTCAAGCTGGTCGCCACGCGCGGCACGGCCGCTGAGATCGAAGCCGCCGGCATCCCGGTGCAGGTGGTCAACAAGGTCAACGAAGGCCGTCCGCACATCGTCGACATGGTCAAGAACGGCGAGATCTCGCTGGTCATCAACACCGTCGAAGAGCGCCGCAACGCCATCGCCGACTCGCGCACCATCCGCACCCAGGCGCTGGCCGCCCGCGTGACCTTCTTCACCACCATCGCCGGCGCCCGCGCCGCGGTCGAAGGCATGCAATACCTGCGCCAGGGCCTCGGCCTGCAGGTCTACCCGCTGCAAGAGCTTCACGCTTCCCTGCACGGCTAAGCCGCAAGTCGACGTTAGGGCACGCGAGAGCGTGCCCTAATTCTTTGCAACGCCACAACCGCTTCGGGCAATCATGGACAGAGTCTTCATCACCGGGGCCAGCAGCGGCCTGGGACGCGCCCTGGCGCAGCAGTACGCGGCCTCGGGCGCGACGCTGGGCCTGTTGGGCCGGCGCGAGGACGCGCTGCGCGAACTGGCGGCAAGCCTGCCCGGCGCGCACCGCTGCTATGCCGTGGACGTGCGCGACCGCCAGGCGCTGCATGCCGCTGCGCAGGACTTCATCGGATTCTGTCAGGGCAGGGTGGATGTGGTCATCGCCAGCGCGGGCATCAGCGCGGGCACGCTCACGGACCATGGCGAGGACTTCGACGTCTTCAAGGCCATCGTGGACACCAACCTGTTGGCCACCGTGTCCACCTTCGAACCCTTCATCGCGCCGATGCGCGCGGCGGGCGCGGGCCGGCTCGTCGGCATCGCCAGCGTGGCGGGCGTGCGCGGGCTGCCCGGCGCGGGCGCCTACAGCGCCTCCAAGTCCGCCGTGGTGACCTATTGCGAAAGCCTGCGGCTGGAACTGGCCGCGCAAGGCATCCGTGTCGTGACGATCGCGCCCGGCTACATCAAGACGGCCATGACGGCCCACAACCCGTATTCAATGCCCTTCCTGATGGAAGCGGACGCCTTCGCCCAGCGCGCGCGGGCGGCGATCGACCGGGGCACGAGCTACACGGTGATTCCATGGCAGATGGGCGTGGTCGCCAAGCTGATGCGCCTGCTGCCCGACGCCGTCTACGACCGGCTGGCGCGCAACGCGCCGCGCAAGCCGCGCAAGACGGGGTAGATCCGCCGGTGTCAGACACCGGGACCGCGGTCAGTACCTCAAGGCACCACGTCGTCGCCCACTTCAGCGGCAATGTGCGTCACGTCGCCCCAGTCCAGCACTTCCCACTTGCGGCCTTCAACGCCGACCCGGTTGATGCTGACATTGAGCAGCGCCGCGTCGCGCGGCGCGTTCAGCGGCACGCCCGATGCGTGGCGCCAGATGATGTCGAGCACGCCGCCGTGGGTGAACAACAGGATCCGCTCGCCTTCGTGGCGGCTGGCGATATCGTCGACCGTGGAAATCACGCGCGACTGGAACTGGCCCAGCGCCTCGCCGCCGTCCAGCGGCCGCAGCGGATCACGGCTCTTCCAGGCCGCGGCGGCCTCGGGCGCCAGGATGTCGATGCGCTCGTGGTCCAGGCCTTCCAGCACGCCGAAACCGCGTTCGCGGATGCCGGGTTCCACCCGCACGCGCAGGCCCAATTGCTCGGACACGGGCACGGCGGTCGCATGCGCGCGTTGCAGGTCGCTGCTGTAGATGGCATGGATGGGCGTATGCCGGGCCTCTTCGCGCAGGCGCGCGGCCAGCAGGCTGGCCTGGTTGACGCCGAATTCGTTCAGGGGGATGTCTTGCCAGCCTTGCAGGCGCCGCTGGCGATTCCAGTCGGTTTCGCCGTGGCGGATGAACCAGATTTCAGTCATTGCAATACTTGTTGCGGAGATTGAGCCTCATGCCTGGGCGGACGCGATGGGCGCACGCGGCTTCCAGATGGCTTGAATGATCGAGCTTAACGCGACCAGCGCGGGCTCGCTAGCGCGTTCGTAGGGCAGCATGAAGCCCAGCACGGCGTCGACCCGCGCCTGGCCCCACACGATGAAGTCGCTGGAGGCCGCGCCCGCCAGCGCGGTTTCCTCGCGCAGCAGCGCGCAACCGGCGCCCGCCCGCACCAACGCGTCCAGGTTGGCCTGGTCGTCGTTCTGCATCACCACGCGCGGCGACAGGCCATGGCGTTCGAACATGTCGCGCAGCAACAGGTGGGTGTGGCTGCCGGAAGGTCCGTCCAGCCATGGCAACTGCGCCACCTCCCGCCAGCCGCCGCGCTTGAGCACGGCGGCATGTTCAGCGGGCATCGCGATGCGGTAGCGCACGCTGCGCAGCGGCTGCCACAGCACGCCGCGCGGCGCGTTGGCCGCGATGGTCAGGGCGGCCGGCAGCCGCCCGGTGCTGACCTGTTCGGCCAGCGCCGCGGCGGGCTGCGTCTGGGTCTTCAATTCCACCAGCGGCAGGCGCTGCGTGACTGCGGAAGCCAATTCCCCCAATCGCAGGAAATCGGGCTTTTCACTGGGAACGCCCAGTTCCACGACGCCATGCAGATTGCCTTGCAACTGCCGGGCCTCGGACTTGAATTGCGCGCCCAGGACCAGCAACGATTCGGCCGTGGGCAGGAGCACTTCGCCCGCCTTGGCCAGCGCCAGCCGGCCGCCGTTGCGGTCGAACAGCGCCACGCCCAGGCTCTGCTCCAGCGCCTTGATCTGCGCGGTCACCGCGGGCTGTGTCAGCGACAGCGCTTCGGCCGCCTTCGTCAGGTTGCCCAGCCGGGCGACCGTGACGAACGCGCGGATCTGATAGATTTCCATGGCCGGCAGTGTAGGTCAGGCCGCCAGCAGCCGCACCTGGGTGGGTTCCAGCCCGACCGACACCGGCGCGCCCGCCGGAAACGGCGACAGACCGGCCAGGTGCGCCTGGTCCGCCGTCAAGCGCTGTTCGCCCACCTGCACCTGATAGCGCGTGAACTCGCCCAGGAATTCGCTGCTTTCCACGATGCCCGGCAGCCACACGTAGCGCGCGTCGCCCAGCCCGTCCGCCATTTCGATCTGCACCGTGTGCGGCCGGAAACTCGCCGCCAGCCGCGAGGCCGCGGGCGCGTCGCCCGTCAGCGGCAGCTGCAGGTCGCCCACGCCGTCCACCGCCAGCGTCAGGCTGCTGCTGGTGCGCTCGCGCACGTTGCCCTCCAGCACATTCATCGTGCCCACGAAATTCGCCACGAAGCGGTTCACCGGGTAGTCGAACAGCGTGCTGGGCGCGCCGATCTGTTGCACCACACCGTGGTCCAGCACCGCCATGCGGTCGGCCGTGGTCATGGCTTCTTCCTGGTCGTGCGTCACGAAGATCGTCGTGATGCCCAGGCGCCGTTGCAGGCTCAGCAGATCCTGGCGCATCTGCACGCGCAGCTTCTTATCCAGGTTGGACAGCGGCTCGTCCAGAAGCAGCACCTGCGGTTCGATGACGATGGTGCGCGCCAGCGCCACGCGCTGCTGCTGCCCGCCCGACAATTGGTTGGGACGCCGCTTGGCATACTGCGACAGCCCCACCAGATCGAGCGCGGCCTCGACCTTGGCGCGGATCTCGGCGCGCGGCAGCTTGCGCTCGACCAGCCCGAACGCCACGTTGTCCCACACCGTCATGTGCGGCCACAGCGCGTAGTTCTGGAACACCATGCCGATGTTGCGATGCCAGGGCGGCGTGCCGCTGATGTCCTTGCCGTCCACCAGCAACTGGCCCGCATTGTGCCGGTTAAAGCCCGCGATCAGCCGCAGGAGCGTGGATTTTCCCGATCCGGACGGCCCGAGCAGCGCAAAGAACTCGCCCGGCTCGACGCTGATGCTGACGTCCTTGAGCACTTCGGTCTTGCCGTAGGAAAGCTGGATGTTGCGGCATTCGACGCTGACTTTCTTCATGCGGATTCCCCTTCATTGCGCGCCGGCCGCTGACGCGCCGAGGCGCGATCCACCAGCAGGTGCGAGATGTACGTGCCGATCCCCACGGCGACCACCGCCAGCACGCCGAGCGCGGCGCCCGGCCCGCGGCCCGCGGCGCTCTGCATGTACAGGTAGATGCCGTAGCTCATGGGCGCCTGGCTGTCTTTGGTGACGAGCATGATGGTGGCGGACAGCTCCACGGCGGCGGTGACGAAGCTGGTCACAAACCCCGCCAGCATGCCGCCGGCCATCAGCGGCACGACCACGCGGCGTATCGTGCTCATGCGCGGGGCGCCCAGGGATTGGGCCGCTTCCTCGAGCGACACATGGATCTGCTGCAGCGCCGCCACGCACGAGCGCAGCGCATACGGCAGCCGGCGCACCGAGTACGCCAGCATGATGATGATCCACGACGAGGTCAGCAGGGTGCCCGTGCCCGGCAGTTCGATGCCGCGGAACGTGCGCAGAAAGCCGATGGCCAGCACGATGCCCGGTATCGCCAGCGCGGCGGACGCCAGGAAGTCCAGCCACTGGCGCGCGGGCAACCGGGTGCGCAGCATCAGGTAGGCGATGGCGGTGCCCACGATCACGTCGATGCCGGCCGCCAGGCCGCAGTACAGCAGCGTGTTGGCGATCATGCCCTGCGATTCGGAGAACACCGCCGCGTAGTGCGCCAGCGTGTACCCGTCGGGCAGCGGGGCATAGCTCCAGACGCTGGCCAGCGACAGCAGCAGCACGCCGATGTGCGGCGACAGCACCAGCAGCAGCACCAGGATGATCCAGCCATACGCCAGCACGCTTTCCATCGGCCCCAGCTTGCGCTTCTGAATCGAATTGCCGCCCTTTTGCAGGGTGGAGTAGTCGCGCCCCTTGAGCACCCGCGCCGACAGCCACAGCGCAAGGATCGAGAAGCCCACCATGATCACGCTGATCACATAGCCCAGCGGATCCTCCAGCCCGACCTGCGTGATGCGCAGGTACGCCTGCGGGGCCAGCATGTTGGTCGTGCCCAGCACCAGGGGCGTGCCCAGGTCGTCGAAGACCTTTACGAAGACCAGGGACGCGCCGGCCACGTAGCCGGGCAGGGCCAGCGGAAAGATCACGCGGCGGAACAGCCGGAACCCGCGCGAGCCCAGGTTGAACGCCGCTTCCTCCATCGCCCCGTCGATGTTGCGCAAGGCCACCACCAGGTTCATCAGGATGAAGGGGAAATAGTGGATGGCCTCCACGAAGATCACGCCGTTCAGGCCCTCCATGAACGGGATCGTGAAGCCGAACCAGTCGTTGAGCAGCAGGTTCACGCTGCCCGAGCGGCCGAAGATGAGCTGCATCGCCACCGCGCCGACGAAGGGCGGCATGATGAGCGGCAGCACCCCGAGCGTCTGGATCAGCAGCGCCCCGCGAAAGTCGAAGCGCACCGTGAAGTACGCCAGCGGCACCGCGATCAGCGACGCCAGCAGCGCGGACCAGCCCGCCACGTACAGGCTGTTGAAGAACGCTTCCCGCATCAGCGGCTGGTTGAAGAAAGCCCCGAAGTGGCCGGTGGTGAAACTGCCGTCGGCGTTGACGAAGGCGCTGTGAAACACCGTGCCCACGGGCACGAGCAGAAACAGCAGCAGAAAGCCCAACACCAGCAGCGCCGCCACGACGGGGCCGGCGGGCAGGCGCGAGTGGCCCGAATGATTCATCGAGATTCCCGAAATCGTTTGCCAGGAAAGCGGCGCGGAACGCGGCGGGCAGGTCAGGCCCGCCCGCCGCGTTCCACGCAGCCGATCAGAGCGCGGCGGCCTGCCGTGCGAGCTTTACGGCTTCTTCGTAGTTGGCGCGCGCGCGGCCATTCCACTCGCCTTCGAGCTGCGTGATCTGCTGGTTGACGGCAGCGTCCTTCTTGTTGCCGGCGAAGATCGCCAGGAAGGCGGGGTCGGCCGCCCTCTTGCTGTCGATCAGCGGCGCCCAGGCCAGCTTGCGCGCCTGGTCCAGCAGTTCGGCCGCCTTGCCGGTCTTGGCCTTGTCGCCCAGCTTGGCCTCGGCATCGTAGATGGCCTTGGTGGCCGCCTGCAATTCCTTCAGCCGGAACGTGACGGTCTGGTCATACAGGGACTGCACGACGTAATAGCGCGACTGCGACAGGTCGGCATCGAAATGCACCTTGCTGCGCTTGGCGATTTCCGCCGGATCGGGATAGCCCGGCGGGATCTTGCCGGCCAGCGCCGAATACGGCAGCACCGGCAGGCGCGAGATCTTCGGCTCCAGCAGCAGCTCCTGGCCGGCCTGGCTCAGGGTGAAGGCAATGAACTTCTTGCCTTCCTCGGTGTTCTTCGCGCCCTCGATCAGCGCAATGTTGGCCGGGACGATGGCCGTCTCGGACGGGTAGACGAACTCGACCGGGAACTTGGAATACTTGCTCGACAGGCCAAAGAAGTCGATCACCGGGCCCGCGCCGAACTGGCCATTGTTCACGCCGTCGGGCACGCCGAAAGACCGCTCGGTCACGGCGCTGCTGTTGCCGGACATGCGCAGCAGCGTGCGCCAGCCCTCATCCCAGCCTTCGCCCTGCAGGATGGTCTCGACCGTCAGGTGCATCGTGCCCGAGCGCGACGGCGATGTGATGCCGACGTGGCCGAACCACTTTGGCGACAGCAGATCCTTCCATTCGGCGGGCGCCGGGATCTTGTGCGCCGCGATGTAGCGGGTGTTGTAGATGATGCCGTAGCCCGCCAGCGCCTGGCCCAGGTACATGCCGCCCGGGTCGTTGATGGGGTAGCTGCCGATCTTGTCCGGCACGTCCTTGTTCGCCACGTCGGCCGACCTGGCCAGCAGCTTGTCGCGGCCCAGCACTTCGAACGCATCCGGCGCGCTGGCCCAGAACACCTCGGGGCGCTGCCCGGCCGGCGTTTCGCGCACGTAGGCGATGCCCGACACCGTGTTCTTGTTCAGGATTTCCAGGGTGATGCCCGGGTTGGCTTTCTCGAACGCGGTCTTGTAGGCCTGGGTCAGATCCTTGGGGAACGACGTGATCACCGTGACGGTGCCGGCCAGGGCCGGCGCCGTGCAGGCGGCCAGCAGCGCCCCGGCCAGGGCTGTGCGCATAGCGTGCATGGTTTGTCTCCGTGGTTTTAGATTTGTCTGGAGACAGTACCGGCTGGTCCCACCAGCGTCCAATCAGAAATTTTGATGCGCGCCATCAGGGATGGCGCCGCCGTGCGGGTCCCGGTCAGGCAGTGGCGGACACGCCGCCCTGGGCCGCGCGCGCCTGCTGCGCCAGGACCTTCGTGATCTGGCCCTGGATCTGCACCGCCTGGGCATTGAGTGCCATGACCTGCTGCGCCTTCATCTCGGCCGACATGCCGCTCGCCTGGACCTTGGCGATCTGATCCATGATGCGTTTGAGCTGCTTCTGCAACTCCTTGATCTGGCGGGTGTATTCGTCTTCGTTGTCGGTTTCTTCGGTCGCCTGCGCGTTGGCGACCTTGGCGGCGCCCGGGTTGTTGACGCGGATCTTGCCCTCATCGGTCACGGACACGGCGTCCTGGCCGGACGCGTTCTTGGCTTCCTTGTTGGCCTGGATCTTCTCGGCCCACAGGTCGGCAAGGCTGCCGATCCGGGACGTGCCGCTGATGCTGTTGATCGCCATGACTGCTCCTGTTGCGTCGGGATTTCGGGTTTTCCATTAATACGGCAATCGGAGCCCGAAACTTAAACGTTGCCCGGTCTCGATGGCCCCCTTTACACTGGCGCCCGCTCGCAGTCCGAAACCCTAATCCGTACCATCCCCCGGGGAATCCATGTCCAATTCCTACTTTCCGCGCTGGCGCCTGGCAGATGATGCCGAGCCCGGCGTCATCATCGCGCCCGACGAACGGCTTTCCTGGCCCAAGAACGTGGCCATGGGCGCCCAGCACGTCGTCGCGATGTTCGGTTCGACCGTCCTGGCGCCCTTGCTCATGGGATTCGACCCCAACGTCGCGATCCTCATGTCGGGCATCGGCACGCTGATCTTCTTTCTCTTCGTCGGCGGTCGCGTGCCCAGCTACCTGGGTTCCAGCTTCGCGTTCATCGGGGGCGTCATCGCGGTGACCGGCTATGCCGGCGCGGGGGCGAATGCCAATATCGGGGTAGCCCTGGGCGCCATCATCGCCTGCGGCCTGGCCTACACGCTGATCGGGGTGATCGTCTGGATCGTCAACGCCCGCGCGGGCGGCGGCGCCAACTGGATCGACACCCTCATGCCCCCCGTCGTGACGGGCGCGGTCGTCGCCGTCATCGGCCTGAACCTCGCGCCCATCGCCGCCAAGGGCGCCATGGGCGCCTCGGGCTTTGACAGTGTCATGGCGATCGTGACGATCGTGTGCGTCGGCGGCATTGCCGTCTATACGCGCGGCATGGTGCAACGCCTGCTGATCCTCGTCGGCCTGATCCTCGCCTGCGTCGTGTACGCGGTCCTCGCCAATGGGCTGGGTCTGGGCAAGCCCATCGACTTCTCGGCAGTTTCCGCGGCCGCGTGGTTCGGCCTGCCGAAATTTTCCGCGCCGGTGTTCAAGGCCGAGGCCATGGGCCTGATCGTGCCGGTCGCCATCATCCTGGTGGCCGAAAACCTGGGCCACGTCAAAGCCGTCAGCGCCATGACGGGACAGGACCTGGACCGCTACCTGGGCCGGGCGTTCGTCGGCGACGGCGTCGCCACGATGGTCTCGGGCGCGGTGGGCGGCACGGGCGTCACCACGTATGCCGAGAACATCGGCGTGATGGCCGTCACGCGCATCTACTCCACGCTGGTCTTCGTGATTGCGGCCCTGATCGCCATCGTCCTGGGCTTCTCGCCCAAGTTTGGCGCGCTCATCCAGACGATTCCCGGGCCCGTGCTGGGCGGCATGTCGGTCGTCGTGTTCGGCCTGATCGCCATCGCCGGCGCCCGCATCTGGGTGGTCAACCAGGTCGATTTCACCGACAACCGCAACCTCATCGTGGCCGCGGTCACCCTGGTGCTGGGCGCGGGAGACTTCACCGTCAAGCTGGGCGACTTCACGCTGGGCGGCATCGGCACCGCCACCTTTGGCGCCATCATCCTGTACGCGCTCCTGCGCCGCAAGACGTAGCGGCGCGCAAGCCCGGGTTTTCGCCGCTTCGCCTTCGCGTGACCAAATAACGGGTTTACGCGGGTTACAGCGGTGAAATCCGCCGAAAAGGCCGTTTTCTCCGGTGGCTTGCAATTCCCGTTGAGTTTGACCACAATAGGGTCTTGATTGCCCCGGTTCCGACCCGAGCCGGGGTTTTGTTTTGGTCGCCCGCGCCGCTTGCCCGTTGTTCACGTATCAGACGGCACGCGCGCCGGTCCTGCGACCTTCACCGAGAACGCTCCTTCGGGGCGTTTTTCTACTTTTGTTTGGGAAACGACATGTCTGCCATTCCTTTGACCGTGCGCGGGGCCGAGCGCTTGCAAGAAGAGCTCCAGCGGCTGAAAACCGTGGAACGTCCTGCCGTGATTAACGCAATCGCCGAAGCTCGCGCGCAGGGTGATCTGTCGGAAAATGCCGAATACGACGCAGCTCGCGAGCGCCAGGGTTTTATCGAGGGCCGGATTGCCGAGCTTGAAGGCACGCTTTCCAATGCTCACATCATCGATCCGTCGGCGCTAGAGGCCGAAGGCCGCGCTGTGTTTGGCGCGACCGTCGACATCGAAGACCTGGATTCGGGCGACCGCGTCACCTACCAGATCGTCGGCGACGTCGAGGCCGATATCAAGTCGAACCTGATTTCCGTGTCCAGCCCCGTGGCTCGCGCACTGATCGGAAAGAGCGAAGGCGACGTCGTCGAGGTCATGGCCCCGGCTGGCGTGCGCGAATATGAAGTCCTGGGCGTGCGTTACATCTGACGCAAACGTCACTAGCAGTAAAAAGTCAAACCACCTAGGCCCGGACGCAACGTTCGTCTGAATTCCGCGGTACATTGCGGATCGCTATGGTGGACCGGGCGCGCGTAGCGCCCGTTTTTGTGCCTGGATCTACCTTTTGGGCGTCCTGCGGCTGGTGCCGCTGCGAGCGCCGGCCCGCAGGCTGAGCGCGCTGCCAGTACGGCGCGGAATGCCGGAGCCTGCGGCAGCGGGGCGCTTGTTGGAGGGGCGCATGGGCTTGCCCTTCTTGTTGAGTTCGTCCTGGGGGACGTAACGCTTCTTGGCGGGCTGGGGCTCTTCGGTTTCGGAGCGGCGCGGACGCTTGGCAAGGGTGCGGCCCTCTGCGGCCAGCTTCTTGGGCGTGTACGGCTCCGAAGCGCGGCGCTTGGGCGCCGGCTGGGGTTCCTGGGCGGCCAGCGCGGCGGGCTTGATGTTGCCAGGCAGCGGACGGAACAGAATCAGGGTCTTGCCCAAGTGATGCACGGGGGCGCAGGACAGCGTGTCGCAGATCGTCGCCAGCATGGCGTCGCGGGCTTCACGGTCGTCGCCGCCGGCGCGCACCTTGATCAGGCCATGCGAAGTCAGCGCCAGGTCGATTTCCTTGAGCACGGCGTCGGTCAGGCCGTTGTCGCCAATCAGGACGACAGGGCGCAGAGGGTGAGCGGCGGACCGCAGGTCGCTGCGCTCACGAGAGGTAAGTTCTAATATAGGCATGCGTGGAATTGTACGGTAATGGCCAAGAATAAATTCTCTAAAGACTGGATTCACCAGCACATCAACGATCCCTATGTGAAGCTGGCGCAACAGAAGGGCTACCGCGCCCGCGCCGCCTTCAAATTGATCGAGATTCTCGACACCGAAAAGCTGATGCGTCGGGGGGATCTGGTTGTCGACCTGGGGTCCGCCCCGGGCAGCTGGTCGCAGGTGGCGCGCGAACGGCTCGCGGGGCCAGGCGGCATCGTGGACGGCCGCATCATCGCGCTGGACATCCTGCCCATGGAGCCGGTGGCGGGGGTGGAATTCATCCAGGGCGACTTCCGCGAAGAAGAAGTTCTGAAACAATTGGAAGACATGGTCGGATCCCGCGCGGTGGACCTTGTTATTTCCGACATGGCCCCCAACTTGTCAGGCGTGGGTATTGCCGATTCCGCGCGCATCCAGCATGTTTGCGAACTGGCAATGGAATTTTCCTGCGCCCATTTGAAGCCCAACGGGGCGCTGATCGTCAAGGCTTTCCATGGCACCGGCTTTTCGCAGATCGTGGAATCCTTCAAGAAGCGCTTCAAGCGGGTGGTCGAACGCAAACCGAAGGCGTCTCGGGATAAATCCTCAGAAACCTTTCTGGTGGCGCGCGATCTGAAGTAACGACATCCGCATTCCACATCCGGGGCGCGCGCCCCGGCCAAGAAAACTCCGTCCCGCCGAGACAACGACCAGAAAACTCAAGAATCAAATGTAATTAAATGGGCCCCACGGCTGCCAGGACGCAACCTCGTCCGTCAGGGTAGAATGGGCTATTGACATACTTGTGACTGTGCCATACGCGGGTGCACAGTCGCCGGTCGGAATCGAAAGCAGGAGATCGACCTTGAACAATTCATTTTCCAAAGTCGCTGTCTGGATGGTGATAGCCCTGGTGCTGTTCACCGTCTTCAAACAGTTCGACGGACGCGCCCAGACGCAGGACGGCGTGACCTACACCCAGTTCATGGACGACGCCAAGGCGGGACGTATCCGCAAGGTCGACGTCCAGGGCGACGTGCTGTACGTCACGCCTGACGCGGGTCGCGCCTACACGCTGACTTCCCCCGGCGATCTCTGGATGGTCTCCGATCTGCTGAAGTACGGCGTGCAGGTCTCGGGCAAGCCGCGTGAAGAGCAGTCGCTCCTGATGAGCATCTTCGTGTCGTGGTTCCCCATGCTGCTCCTGATCGGCGTCTGGGTGTTCTTCATGCGCCAGATGCAGGGCGGGGGCAGGGGCGGCGCATTCAGCTTCGGCAAGTCGCGCGCCCGGATGCTCGACGAGAACACCAACCAGATCACCTTCGCCGACGTCGCGGGCTGCGACGAAGCCAAGGAAGACGTCCAGGAACTGGTCGACTTCCTGCGCGACCCCAGCAAGTTCCAGAAGCTGGGCGGCCGCATTCCGCGCGGCGTGCTGATGGTGGGTTCGCCCGGTACCGGCAAGACGCTGCTGGCCAAGGCCATCGCCGGCGAAGCCAAAGTGCCGTTCTTCAGCATCTCCGGCTCGGATTTCGTTGAAATGTTCGTCGGCGTGGGCGCAGCCCGTGTCCGCGACATGTTCGAAAACGCCAAGAAGCACGCCCCCTGCATCATCTTCATCGACGAAATCGATGCGGTCGGCCGCCAGCGCGGCGCCGGTCTGGGCGGCGGCAACGACGAACGCGAACAGACGCTGAACCAGATGCTGGTTGAAATGGACGGCTTCGAATCCGGCCAGGGCGTCATCGTGATCGCCGCGACCAACCGTCCCGACGTGCTGGATCCGGCGCTGCTGCGTCCGGGCCGCTTCGATCGCCAAGTGGTCGTGCCGCTGCCCGATATCCGCGGCCGCGAGCAGATCCTGAAGGTCCACATGCGCAAGGTGCCGCTGTCGCCCAACGTCGACGCGACCATCCTGGCGCGCGGTTGCCCGGGCTTCTCCGGCGCTGACCTCGCCAACCTGGTCAACGAAGCCGCGCTGTTCGCCGCGCGCCGCAACGGCCGCACGGTGGATATGTCCGACTTCGAAAAGGCGAAGGACAAGATCATCATGGGCGCGGAACGCCGCTCCATCGTGATGCCCGAAGAAGAACGCAAGAACACCGCGTACCACGAGTCCGGCCACGCGATCGTCGCGCGCATGCTGCCCAAGACCGACCCGGTCCACAAGGTCACCATCATCCCGCGCGGCCGCGCGCTGGGCGTGACGATGCAGTTGCCGGAAACCGACCGCTACAGCATGGACAAGGGCCGTCTGCTGTCCACGATCGCCGTGCTGTTCGGCGGTCGCATCGCGGAAGAAATCTTCATGGACCAGATGACGACGGGCGCCTCGAACGACTTCGAACGCGCCACCGCCATCGCCCGCGACATCGTCACGCGCTACGGCATGACCGACGAACTGGGCCCCATGGTCTACGCCGAGAACGAAGGCGAGGTCTTCCTGGGCCGCAGCGTCACCAAGACCACGCACATGTCCGAAGCCACCATGCAGAAGGTGGACACCGAGATCCGCCGCATCATCGATGAGCAGTACGGTGTTGCGCGCAAGATCCTGGAAGACAATCGCGACAAGGTCGAAGTCATGACGTCCGCGCTGCTCGAATGGGAAACCATCGACGCCGACCAGATCAACGACATCATGGAAGGCCGCCCGCCGCGTCCTCCGAAGACGCCGCAAGGCCCGTCGGACACGTCCGACACGCCGCCGACCGGCCTGGCTGCAGGTGGTAACACGGCAGCCGCAGTCTGAGGTTCGTCGTTCTGGTTTATGGCAAATAACTTCCTTTGCGGGCGCTTCGAGTTCGAACTCGAGCGCCCGCTTGTCATGGGTATCGTCAATGTCACGCCGGATTCGTTTTCCGATGGCGGCCAGCACGACGATACCGATTCCGCCGTGGCGCATGCGCGCCAGTTGATCAGCGAAGGCGCCCAGATCCTGGATCTGGGGGGCGAATCCACCCGGCCGGGGGCCGACCCCGTTTCCGTCGCCGATGAATTGGACCGCCTGCTGCCGGTCGTGGAGGCGTTGCGCGACTGCGGCGTGCCGCTGTCCATCGACACCTTCAAGCCCGAAGTCATGCGGGCCACGCTGGATGCCGGCGCGGACATGATCAATGACATCTACGGCTTCAGGCAGCCCGGCGCCATCGAGGCCGTGTCGCAATCGCGCTGCGGCCTGTGCGTCATGCACATGAAAGGCGAGCCCCGCACCATGCAGGCCTCGCCGCCCGAGTACACCGACCTGATCGGTGAAATCGGCCTGTTCCTGGGGGCGCGCGCGCAAAAGCTGCGCGCGGCCTGGATCGATCCTCGCCGCATCGTGCTGGACCCGGGCTTCGGGTTCGGCAAGACGGCAGACCAGAACTTTCAACTGTTGCGCCGGCTGTCCAGCCTGCGCAGCACCGGTTATCCATTGCTGATCGGCCTGTCGCGCAAGAACATGATCGGCCAGGCCACCGGCCGGCCCGTCGGCGACCGGCTGCCCGGCAGCATTGCCGCCGCGCTTGCCTGCGTCGCGCGTGGCGCCTCCATCGTGCGCGTGCACGATGTTGCGGCCACGGTGGATGCGCTTAAGGTATGGCAGGCGGCTGAACAAGGAGCAATCAGTTCATGATTCGACGTAAATATTTCGGTACCGATGGCGTGCGCGGCGAAGTCGGCGGCCCGGTGATCAACGCCGAGTTCGCGCTGCGGTTAGGCTACGCGGCTGGCCGCGTGCTGGCGCGCGAGCACGCCGTGCGTGGCGCGAGCCGTCCCCAGGTCGTCATCGGCAAGGACACCCGCATTTCCGGCTACATGCTGGAATCCGCCCTGGAAGCGGGCCTGTCCGCCGCCGGCATCGACGTGCTGCTGGCCGGCCCCATCCCCACGCCTGCCGTGGCGTACCTGACGCGCGCCCTGCGCCTGGTGGCCGGCATCGTGATCAGCGCATCGCATAATCCCTACCAGGACAACGGCATTAAGTTCTTCTCGGCGCAGGGCATGAAGCTGCCCGACGACATCGAGGCCGACATCGAGGCCGCGCTGGACGAACCCCTGGGCTGCGTCAGCTCGGAAGGACTGGGGCGCGCGCGCCGCATGGGCGACGCCCAGGGCCGTTACATCGAGTTCTGCAAGAGCACGTTCCCCAACGACCTGGACCTGAACGGCATGACGATCGTGGTCGACGCCGCCCACGGCGCCGCCTACAACATCGCCCCGCACGTCTTCCGCGAACTGGGCGCCGAGGTCCACGCGATCGGCGTGCATCCCGACGGCTTCAACATCAACAAGGGCGTGGGCGCGCTGCACCCGGAACTGCTGGCCAAGGAAGTGAAGGCCCGGGGTGCCCAGTTGGGCATCGCGCTGGACGGCGACGCCGACCGCCTGCAGATGGTGGACGGCGAGGGCCGCATCTACAACGGCGACGAGCTCATGTACGCCATCGTGCGCGAGCGCATGCAGCGCGGCAAGGTCGAAGGCGTGGTTGGCACCCTGATGACCAATTTCGGCTTCGAGCGCGAAATGAAGCGCCTGGGCGTGGGTTTTGACCGCGCCAACGTGGGCGACCGCTACGTGCTGGAACAGATGCAATCCCGCGGCTGGCTGTACGGCGGCGAAAGCTCCGGCCACCTGCTGTGCCTGGACTGCCACTCCACCGGCGACGGCATCGTGGCCGCCCTGCAGGTGCTGACGGCGCTGCGCCGCAATTCGGTCAAGCTGGCCGACTGGGTCAGCGACCTGCGCATGTATCCGCAGAAGATGATCAACGTGCCGCTGACGCCGGGCCTGGACTGGAAGACCCACGCCGGGCTGACCGCCGCGCGCCAGTCCGTCGAGGCCGAACTGGATGGCCGGGGCCGGATCCTGATCCGCGCGTCGGGCACCGAACCCAAGCTGCGCCTCATGGTGGAAGCCGAGGATGAGGCCCTGGCGAACGTTTCCGCGGAGAAGCTTGCGGCAAGCCTGGGGTAAACCCTGAGTTTTCGTTTTAATATGTGGGCCACGCGTCGTTAACGATGCGTGGCCTTCGTTTTTGGCGGTGTCCAGAATTTGTTTGTTGAGACGGGCTTGCGTCGGCGGAATTAGAAAATTTCCGGTCCGCCCTAAGCTTCATAGTCACGTAACATATCGGTCAAGTCTTTGACATACAGGGCGTCCACACTGGCTGGACTCTCTAGGAGCTTCGCGCAATGCTGGAACTAGCACGCATCAACCCGAGCCGTAATGCCGCAGAACCCTGGACGGGGGGCGCCCCGAAGGTCCTGGCGGTCGGCCTGGCGCGCACCACAGAAGAGATAGAGCAGATACAACGTCTGCGCTATGACGTCTTCACCGAGGATATGGGCGCGGTCTTCCCGGACGCGCACGATGGCATCGAACAGGACCGCTTCGATCCCTTTTGCGAACATCTCATGGTCCGGGAAATCGGAACCGACCGGGTCGTCGGCACCTACCGGATCCTGACCCCGGAAAAAGCGCGCGAAGCGGGCGGCTATTACTCGCAGTCCGAGTTCGACCTTTCCGGCCTGGGCGCCATCCGCGACGAAATCGTCGAGGTCGGCCGCTCGTGCACCCACGCGGACTACCGCGGGGGCGCGGTCATCATGTTGCTGTGGTCCGGCCTGGCCGAATACCTGCGCCGCGGCGGCCACGAATACGTGCTCGGTTGCGCCAGCGTGAGCCTGCGCGACGACGGCGTCACGGCGGCCGAAGTGTGGCGCACCGTGGCCAAGTACATGCCGCAGGGCGACGATCCGCGCGTCACGCCCTTGCACCGTTACCCCGTCGAAAAGCTCAACAGCACCTTGCCGGCGCGGGTTCCGCCCTTGATCAAGGGCTACCTGAAGCTGGGCGCCAAGGTCTGCGGCGAACCGGCATGGGATCCGGACTTCAATGCCGCGGATTTCCCGGTGCTCTTGAAGATGGAGCGCATGGACGAGCGCTACCGCCGCCATTTCGGCCTGGACCAGCCGGTCGTCGTGAATACCCAGCGTTAGAGCCAGAGACCATGCGCCGCCTATTCCGCCGGATGACGATCAGACTGATACGGCGGGCCACCAGGCCGCTGCGCATGGAACTGCGGCGGCTCGATCGCGAAACCGATCTGTCGCCCTTTTGAATGGCCGGGCGGCCGCGCCGCGCCGGCCTTTCAGAACTCCAGCAGTTCGAACGAAAATCCGACCTTGTTCCACTCGGCTTCTTCCGCGCGCAGCGTGAAGTCGCTCAAGGGGTGTTCGGCCAGCCATTCGCGGTTGACCCGCACCACGATGGAGTTGTCGCGCACCGAGGCCGTCAGCGGCAGGGGCTCGATTTCGCCACGGCGCCGGAACAGCAGCACGGCCAGGCGCAGCGCAAGAATGGCTTTCCATTGCGGGCGCGTGCGCACCAGCGGCTCCACCTTGCCGAGCTTGCCCTGGTGTCCCAGCGCCAGCAAGGCCAGCAATTGCTGGTCGGCGCGCGAAAAACCCGGCATGTCGGCGTTTTCCAGCACGTAGGCGGTGTGCTTGTGATACGCGTTGTGGGCGATCGACAGGCCCACTTCGTGCAGGTCGGCCGCCCAGCCCAGCGCGGGCCGCAGTTCGGCACGCTCCGGACCCTCGGGGAACATCGCGTCGAACAGGTTCAGGGCGGCGTTGCGCACGCGGCGCGCCTGATTCACATCGACGTGGTAGCGCTTCATGAACTGGCGAACCGATTCATCGCGCTTGTCATGTTCGTCGTCGCGGCCCAGCAGGTCGTACAGCACGCCCAGGCGCAGCGCGCCGTCGCCCGTATGCATGACGTCGATGCCAAGTTCGTCAAAGAGCGCGCTCATGATGGCCAGGCCGCCAGGCAGCACGTCAGCCCGCTCGATCTTGATGCCGGGCAGTTCGGACGGAATGACGCGGCCCGAACGCACGATACGGTCCTTCAGCTTGGTCAGGCCCGCCCGCGTGATGCCGCGGTCGGAATAGCCGCCCTCGGTCAGGATGGCAAACAGCGCCTTGGCGGTGCCCGACGAGCCATATGCCTCTTTCCAGCCCGTTTTGCGGTACTGCTTGGAGATGACTTCGATTTCACGGCGGGCGGCCAGTTCGGCCTGCTTCATCTGGTGCGCGTCCACCACGCCGTCCGAAAAGAACTGGCGGCTGTAGCTGACGCAGCCCATGTAAAGCGAGGACATCAGGCCCGGTTCATGGCCCTTGCCAATGATGACTTCGGTGGAACCGCCGCCGATGTCGATGACCAGGCGCTTGTTGGGGGAGGGGGGCAGGGTGTGAACGACGCCCGTGAAGATCAGGCGTGCCTCTTCGCGTCCGGCAATGACTTCGATCGGGAAGCCCAGTGCCGCTTCCGCCCGGGGCAGGAAGTCGCGCGTATTGCGGGCGACGCGGAACGTGTTGGTCGCCACCGCGCGGACGCGGTTGGGATGGAAACTGCGCAGTCGTTCGCCGAACCGCTCCAGGACGGCGATGGCGCGGTCGATGGCGTCGTCGCCAAGCCGCTTTTCCGCGTCCAGGCCGGCGGCGAGTCGGACGGTTTCCTTGAGGCGGTCGATTTGATAGATCTGGGGCGTACCGTCCTGCTGAACGATGCGTCCGATGGAAAGGCGAAAGCTGTTGGACCCGAGGTCCACCGCGGCCAGAAGTTGATCCATGCGGCTCGTAAATATTGGCTGTAAGGTGGACCGATTATAGAGATCCCATGTGACAACGCCTTCGGTTCAGCGTTTTCGCTTACGTAACAAGGGTTTGGGAGCATTGCGGTGGTGTGCCATACGTCCCGCATTTGGCGTACGCTAACGATTTGCATTGTCATGGAAGCGTCACGATTTTGCAGTAAAACTGCACGCTCCTCTTTCCCATGGAATCCGGTATGCCCTCACGCCCGCCTGGCGAGCCTCTGCTCATGAATCGCGAATTGTCGCTGCTCAAGTTCAATGAACGGGTGCTGGCGATGGCGGAGAACCCCAAGACGCCGCTGCTGGAAAGGCTGCGCTACGTGTGCATCGTCAGTTCCAACCTGGACGAATTCTTTGAAATCCGGATTTCCAGCCTCAAGGAACAGCAGCTTCAGTCGCCCAACCTGGTCGGCCCGGACGGCATGACGCCGGACCAGGCATTCGACTGCGTGCAGCAGGCCGTGCACGAGCTGGTCGGCCGCCAGTACAACCTGCTCAACGACGAGATCCTGCCGGCCATGCATGCCGAGGGGATCACCCTGCATCATGCTTCCGAGTGGAATCCGCAGCAGCAGGAGTGGGCGCGCGAGGTCTTTCACCGCGACGTGATGCCGCTCCTGACCCCGATCGGGCTGGATCCCGCGCACCCGTTTCCCCGGGTCTACAACAAGAGCCTGAATTTCATCGTGTCGTTGTCCGGGGCCGACGCCTTCGGCCGCCAGGCCTCCATCGCGATCGTCCAGGCGCCCCGCGCGTTGCCGCGGCTGATCAAGATGCCCCAAGAGCTTTCCGGCCAGCCGGAAGGCTACATCCTGCTCACCTCCCTGTTGCGGGCCTTCGTTGGCGAACTGTTCCCGGGCCTGGAAATGCTGGGGTGCTATCAGTGGCGCGTCACGCGCAACAGCGACCTCTTCGTGGACGAGGAAGAAGTCACCAACCTGCGCCACGCGCTGCAGGGGGAATTGTCGCAGCGCAACTTCGGCGCGGCGGTGCGGCTGGAAATCGACAAGCTGACGCCGGTCGAGCTGGAAAACTTCCTGCAGCGCGAATTCTCGCTCAAGCCGGACGACACCTACCGCGTGCCCGGCCCGGTGAACCTGTCGCGGCTGATGCAGCTCTGCAATTCGGCAGCCCGGCCGGACCTGCTGTTTCCCGAGTACCGCGCGCCCGTTCCGGCCCCCTTCGACAAGGTGGGCGACAAGCCTGCCGAGCTTTTCGAGGCGGTGGCCGAGCGCGACCGGCTGCTGCATCACCCTTACCAGTCATTCCAGCCGGTCATCGACTTCCTGACCGCCGCGGCGCTGGACCCCGACGTGATGGCCATCAAGCAGACCATCTACCGCACGGGCGAGGACTCCGAACTGATGAAGATCCTGCTGGCCGCGGCGCGGGCCGGCAAGGAAGTGACGGTGGTCGTGGAGTTGATGGCGCGCTTTGACGAGCAGACCAACATCAACTGGGCCTCCAAGCTGGAAGAGGTGGGGGCGCACGTGGTCTACGGCGTGGTGGCGCACAAGACGCACGCCAAGATGGCCGTCGTGCTGCGCCGGGAAAAAGGCCGTTTGCGCCGGTATGCCCACCTCGGCACGGGCAACTACCACCCGCGGACGGCGCGCCTCTATACCGATTTCGGGCTGCTGACCGCGGATCCCAAGCTGTGCGAGGACATGGACATGGTGTTCGCGCAGCTCACGGGGCTGGGCGCGCGCCGTGCGCTCAAGTCGCTGATGCAGTCCCCGTTTACCCTGCACGAAGGCATGGTCGCGCTGATCCGCGCGGAGGCGCGCGCCGCCAAGGCCGGCAAGCGTGCGCGCATCATGGCCAAGATGAACTCCCTGCTCGAAGAGCAGATCATCGAGGAACTCTACAAGGCCAGCCAGGCGGGCGTGAAGATCGACCTGATCGTGCGCGGCGTCTGCGCGCTGCGCGCCGGCGTCCAGGGGTTGTCCGAGAACATCCGCGTGCGCTCCATCGTGGGCCGCTTCCTGGAGCACTCGCGCGTCTTCTACTTCTATGCCGACGGGGAAGAGACGGTATATCTGTCATCGGCCGACTGGATGGACCGCAACTTCTTCCGCCGGGTCGAGATCGCGTTTCCCGTCTATGACAAGACGCTCAAGAAGCGCGTCATCGACGAAGCCTTCACCTACGCGCTGCGCGACAATCAGCTCGCCTGGCAGCAGCAGCCCGACGGCGACTACGCCCGCGTCAAGAGCCGCGGCCAGCCCTATAACCTGCATCAGTTCCTGATGCAGAAGCTGGGGGTCTGACCCTTCGCCACGTAAAAAGGGGTTTGTCCCTGGATAGACACGGCCGCCCGGCAAATGCCCGGCGGCCGTGTCATTTTCGCGGCATCGCGACGTTTTATGAACAGTATGTGACTGTCATGGTCTTGTCACGTTGGGCTCCTAAGATGCGAGGGTCGCTGAAAGACAGGCAGTACCAAAGCCTGCCAGACTCCTCCAACGAGCACAGAAGGAACCCAGATGTTCAAACGTGTCTTCAAGCAAGTTTCCGTCGGTGTCGCCCTGAGCGCCGCCGTGTTTGCCGTCCAGGCCGCCAACGTCACCGGCGCCGGCGCATCGTTCCCGTACCCGGTCTACGCCAAGTGGGCGTCCGACTACAAGGCTGCGACCAACAACGCGGTCAACTACCAGTCCATCGGTTCGGGCGGCGGCCAGCAGCAAATCATTGCCAAGACCGTCGACTTTGGCGCCTCGGATGATCCGATGAAGGCTGCCGACCTGGAAAAGCATGGCCTGCTGCAGTTCCCCGCCGTGATCGGCGGCACCGTGGCTGTCGTCAACGTCGACGGCATCAAGCCGGGCCAACTGAAGCTGTCGGGCAAGGTCCTGGCCGACATCTTCCTGGGCAAGATCAAGAAGTGGGACGACGCCGCCATCAAGGCGCTGAACCCCGACGTCAAGCTGCCGGCCGCCGACATCATCGTCGTGCACCGTTCGGACGGCTCGGGCACCACCTTCGGCTGGACGAACTACCTGTCCAAGGTGTCGCCGGAGTGGAAGTCGCAAGTCGGTGAAGGCAAGGCCGTCAAGTGGCCCACCGGCCAGGGCGGCAAGGGCAACGAAGGCGTCGCCGCCTACGTCGGCCAGCTGAAGAACTCGATCGGCTACGTCGAATACGCCTACGCCAAGCAGAACAAGCTGGCCTGGACCCAACTGCAGAACAAGGACGGCAAGTTCGTCCAGCCCGAGCAGAAGGCGTTTGCCGCCGCGGCTGCCAACGCTGACTGGAAGAGCGCGCCGGGCATGGGCGTGGTCCTGACCGACGAGCCGGGCGCCGATTCGTGGCCCGTCACCGCCGCCACCTTCATCCTGATCCACAAGTCGCAAGACAAGCCGGTCCAGGGCAAGGCTGTGCTGGACTTCTTCGACTGGGCGTTCAAGAACGGCGCCAAGTCGGCTGAAGCCATGGACTACGTGCCGCTGCCGGAAGCCGTGACCAAGGAAATCCGCGCCGCCTGGGGCGAAGTGAAGTCCGCGGACGGCAAGGCTGTCTGGAAGTAAAGCAGTAACGCGCGGCCCCGACGCCCCTGAGGCGGGCGGGGCCGCCGCCTGTCAGCAAGCCGAACTACCTGCTGTTCCTCCCCCCCAGGTTTCCTAAGGAAAGTCCATCCATGAGCGCGGTAATGGATAATAGTGTGCCGCTTCCGCCCAGCGTGGCGGATTCCGTGACTACCGGCACGCCTTCGCCTATGAAGCAAACAAAAAACGCGCTGATGGATGCGCTGTTCAAGAATCTGACCCGCCTGTTCGCCTTCCTGGTGTTCATCCTGCTGGCGGCGATCCTGATTTCCCTGATCTACGGCAGCCGCGAGTCGCTGGCCAAGTATGGCCTGTCGTTCCTGTGGCTCAATGACTGGGATCCGGTCAACTCCAACTACGGCGCCGTCGTGCCGATCATCGGCACGCTGCTCACTTCCGCGATCGCGCTGATCATCGCCGTGCCGGTGTCCTTCGGCATCGCCATCTTCCTCACCGAACTCTCGCCGACCTGGCTGCGCCGTCCGCTGGGTACCGCCATCGAAATGCTGGCGGCCATCCCGTCCATCATCTATGGCATGTGGGGCCTGTTCGTCTTCGTGCCCGTGTTCCAGCAGTACGTGCAGCCCTTCCTGATCGCCACGCTCGGCAGCTTGCCCGTCATTGGGGGACTGTTCGCCGGCCCGCCTTTCGGCATCGGCATCTTCACGGCTGGCCTGATCCTGTCGATCATGATCATCCCGTTCATCGCGGCCGTCATGCGCGACGTGTTCGAACTGGTGCCCGCGATGCTCAAGGAATCGGCCTACGGCTTGGGCAGCACGACCTGGGAAGTGATGTGGCGCGTGGTGCTGCCCTTCACCAAGTCGGGCGTCATCGGCGGCATCATGCTCGGCCTGGGCCGGGCCCTCGGTGAGACCATGGCCGTCACGTTCGTCATCGGCAACGCGTTCAAGTGGTCGGGCTCGCTGTTCTCGCCGGGCAACTCCATCGCCTCGGCGCTCGCCAACGAATTCAATGAGGCGGGCGGCATTCAAAAGGCCGCGTTGCTGGAACTGGGCCTGATCCTGTTCCTCATCACGACCATCGTGCTGGCCCTGGCCAAGGCGTTGCTGGTTCGCCTGTCCGCGGGTGAAGGCAAGAAAACCTGACACGCCCGGAGCACAAGGAAAAAAACATGGCTGAATCCGTACTCAACATGCAGAACGGCATCTATCGCCGGCGCCGCGTCGTCAACCGCGTCATGCTCGCCGTGTCGATGACGACGCTGGTGTTCGGGCTGTTCTGGCTGTTCTGGATCATCATGACGCTGCTGTTGAAGGGAGCGCCCGCGCTGTCCTACACGCTCTTCACCGAGATCACGCCGCCGCCGGGCCAATCGGGCGGCCTGCTCAACGCGATCCTGGGCAGCGTGATGATGGCGGGCGTGGGCACGCTGATCGGCACGCCGGTCGGCATCCTGGCCGGCACCTACCTGGCCGAATACGGCCAGCGCGGCTGGCTGGCGCCCGCCACGCGGTTCCTGAACGACGTGCTGCTGTCCGCGCCGTCCATCATCATTGGCCTCTTCATCTACGCCGTGTACGTGGCGCAGGTCGGGCATTACTCGGGTTGGGCCGGCGCCGTCGCGCTGTCCATCCTGGTAATTCCCGTCGTGGTCCGCACCACCGACAACATGCTGCTGCTGGTGCCCAACAGCCTGCGCGAAGCCACCGCCGCGCTGGGTTGCCCCAAGTGGCGCATGATCACCATGGTGTGCTATCGCGCCGCCAAGTCCGGCATCATCACCGGCGTGCTGCTCGCCATCGCCCGCATCTCCGGCGAAACCGCGCCGCTCTTGTTTACCGCGCTGTCCAACCAGTTCATGTCGCTGAACATGAACGGCCCGATGGCCAACCTGCCCGTCGTCATCTACCAATACGCCGCCAGCCCCTTCAAGGACTGGAACAACCTGGCCTGGGCCGGCGCCACGCTGATCACGCTGCTGGTGCTGGGCATCAACATCATCGCCCGCAACATGTTCCGCAAGTAAAGATCGCTTTGCCGGCGCGCTGGTCGCGCCGCAGCCTAGGGAAACCCAATGGAAAACACCGCTACCGCAGTCAAGAACAAGCTAGAGGTCAAGGACCTGAACTTCTACTACGGCAAGTTCCACGCGATTCGCAACGTGAACATGTCGATCCAGGAGAAGAAGGTCACCGCCTTCATCGGTCCGTCGGGCTGCGGCAAATCGACGCTGCTGCGCACCTTCAACCGCATGTTCGAGCTGTACCCCGGCCAGCGCGCCGAGGGCGAAATCCTCCTGGACGGCGAAAACCTGCTGACGGCCAAGACCGACATCTCGCTGATCCGCGCCAAGATCGGCATGGTCTTCCAGAAGCCCACGCCGTTCCCCATGAGCATCTACGACAACATCGCCTTCGGCGTGCGCCTGTTCGAACGCCTTTCCAAGGGCGAAATGGACGAGCGCGTGGAGTGGGCGCTGAGCAAGGCCGCCCTGTGGAACGAGGTCAAGGACAAGCTGCACCAGAGCGGCAACAGCCTGTCCGGCGGCCAGCAGCAGCGCCTGTGCATCGCGCGCGGCGTCGCCATCAAGCCGGAAGTCCTGCTCCTGGACGAACCGTGCTCGGCGCTGGATCCCATTTCCACCGCCAAGATCGAAGAGCTGATCGCCGAGCTGAAGAACGACTACACCGTCGTGATCGTGACGCACAACATGCAGCAGGCCGCGCGGTGTTCGGATTACACGGCCTACATGTACCTGGGCGAGCTCATGGAATTCGGCCAGACCGACCAGATCTTCGTGAAGCCCTCGCGCAAGGAAACGGAAGACTACATCACGGGCCGCTTTGGCTGATCCGTGGCCTTTGTCTATTGAGGCCGTTTCGGCGGGGCATTGTTACGGCGCTAAAAGCCGGCGCGCGTCCGTAAAAGAGCGGTTTCTGTTATAGTTGCCACCCTTCGGGGCGTAGCGCAGCCTGGTAGCGCATCTGCTTTGGGAGCAGAGGGTCGTGAGTTCGAATCCCACCGCCCCGACCAATAAAATCAAAGGGTTAGCTCAATGTTGTTGAGCTAACCCTTTTTCTTTGCTTGGCTTATGGGACAACATATGGGACAACAAAGCCAAAGCTGAGTGGAGCCGCAATTCAGACGCGCTCCAGGCGCGACGTTGTGCCACCTAGGAGACTCGCGCGGCGAAGCGTTTCGCTTGTTGCTGGAGATGGGCGCGAAAGGGCAGGGATGAAGGAATTCGACGAAAAAAAGCCGAGCATAGTGCTCGGCTTTTTGTGCTGTTCGAAGAATGGTGCAGCTACGTCGGCTGGCTTCGAAAATACTGGGTGCCTACTGATCCGCTGATGCGCGCATCCAGACGCCGGGACTATGCGTGCTGCACACTCCGGTTGTAGCTGAGGGGGCGTTCCCTGGGGGCGGCAGTGGTGCGGGCATTCTTTTGTTCGCGGACCCACGCCTGGACCTCCGATGCGGGCCATCGCGATGCGCGCCCCACCTTCGCAGGCGCCGGGAACGTCCCGTCCTTGATTCCCTCGTAAATCTTGGTCTTTTTGATGCCCGTGGCCTTGATGACCGCAGGCAATTCTAGAAGTTGCTCGCTCGGTTCCTGAGCGAATTCGTTGGTGTCGATCTCGCGCGCATCCATATGCCGTCCTTTGCTTCTGCCCGAGGTAAGAGAGGCGAGTTCGTCGCCTCCGACGCGGCGACGTGTGGCGTCGACCCGGCTAGTAGGTTGGCATAAAGATAAGTGTTGCTTTATTAAGTGTCAAGTGTTGATTAAATTTCGGAGGTCATGCGAGTCGCTCGGCCCAGGTGAAAGGAACGCGTGCGACCACCTGAACGAAATCATCAAGGTCCTGAACTGGCACATCGATCGGGGCGACCTTTGTGCTCTCGGTAGATAGCCGAAGCCCCCCGCCTGGAAGACGTTGGACGAAGCGAAGGTCAACCTGCTCTCCCTGCCGGATGAGATACAGGCCGTCCGCATTGACTTCCTTCACATCGCTTTGCACGAACGCGATATCGCCCTGACGGAACGTAGGTTCCATGAACGCCCCTTCTATGTACACAAACCCCACATTAGTTAGGTTCGCGTCCAGAGGAAGGCGACCGTTGAGCCAGGCCCGGCTAACCCGCAGGTGTCGGATTGCGCATGCCGTTGGCGGCAACATAGTTCCGTAATGCAGCCGCGCTCCAAGGAAAGGAATGTCGATGGTCTCTGCGTCCGATCCCGCGAGGGCCGAAAGGTCAGTAGGGGCGGCGACGGGAATCTCGGGAGAGAGCCAATAAGCGATGGAGGTACCAAAGACTTGGGCTAGAGCCACCGCATGTTCGCGGTCGAACCGGCCATTGTTTCTCCATCCGTAGACGGCAGGCGTGCTGACGCCTAGCCGTTCGGCTAATGCGGCGGCTGAGACGCCATTCGACTGCATCTGAAAATCCAGCTTTGCGACAAAGTCGCGTTGCATCTGTGACAGCTGCGGAGACGTGGAGCCTTCAGGCCTCTTTGTCTTTTGTGTCATCGGGGTTTACCTTCCATAAAGTATCGCTTAATATTCGCAAACCTTTACTTAACCGAATTCGCGCCCATGGCTACTTCCAATAAGCTCGCGACCTCGACAAGAGCAACAATAGTCGAAGCCGACCGAATCAACTCTTCCGTCGCTATCGGCGGGCGGACGGCTGGCATAGTCGCAGCGCTGGCGCGGCTTGCTGAGGTAACCCCGCCCCAATCCAGCCTTTGGTTAAAGGGGGACACGGCGATGCCTCTTCGGCGAGGCATTTTAGTGGAGATAAATAGCGAGAGTCGCGTTTCTTTGGAGGGGCTCATTCAGGAAGGCCTCATCTCAGAGCGTGACGCGCTCATCGTCCGATACATTCAAAACCCGGCTGAGTTCGCCGGCGCGGAGCGACGAGCCGCGCTACTCGACGCGCTGCGTGCTCGCCCATGAAATGCCATCTTCTGCAATCCGTGCCGCTCAATGTCTGACCGGACAAGACTGCGATGCACTTCTACCCCCATAACATCGGCGACCACGTCAAGGACACGCGGCACCTGACTCTTTTGGAAGAAGGGGCGTACCGCCGTTTGCTTGACCACTACTACACCATCGAGAAGGCGCTGCCTTTAGACGAGGCCGACCTCTGCCGCAAACTGCTCGCGCGGAGTGACGACGAGCGCAAGGCCGTGGGTGTGGTGCTGAGGGAGTTTTTCGTTCAGACGGAAAGCGGGTGGTGGCATAAGCGCTGCGAGGAAGAGATCGCCGCGGGCAATAAGCGGCGACAGCAGTCCCGCGAGAACGGGAAAAAGGGTGGCCGTCCGCGAAAGTCGGTGCCGCCTCAGGAGCTACCTGGAGGTGACGGAAGACCCGATACGGGAAACCCGGACGAAACCCAGCGGGTTATTGGCGGGTTAGCGCTAGGTTCTGGCTCTCGTCCGGGCGATGGCTTGGAATCTGCGCAGGTTGAGGGACTGCCGCCGTGCCCCCACGAGCGGCTCGTAGAGATTTATCACGACCGAATGCCCCTCAACCCCAGGATCAAAGTGCTTGATGACAGTCGCCGAAAGCTCCTCGCAGCACGCTGGAAGCAGGCTGCGAGGCTGGACGTGCCTCCGTTTGGCTATCACACAATGCAGCAGGGCCTGGACGCATGGCACACATTCTTCGAGATATGCAGCGAGTCCGATTTCTTGACGGGGCAGGCGCCACCGTCAGATCCGGGACGACCACCATTCGTCGCCAGTCTGGACTTTCTCATCTCCCCCGACGGATTTCGGAAGTGCGTCGAAAACCACTATCACCGCGAGTAGATTTTACAAAACGGCGCCAAATTTGTTACGACGGCAATGTTTGGACACGAAGTTACACACATAGCAAGAAATAATTACGAAACTTTGTCACCTTCTGCAATAAAGCAGCGGGTCAGCAAAGGAGATCAAGTGATGTTGTCTAACGAGCTGCGGCGCCTGTTGTTTCAGGGTGAAAGTGGCCAGAAGCACGATGCAGAGCCGCTTCCATGCCTATCCGGCGACGAGGTGCTGGCGAAGGCGCACGTACCCACAAGGTACAAGTCTTGCACCTTCGATACCTTTCACGCGTACAGCGAAGAACATAAAGCGAGAAAACTGGCTTGCGAGAGTTACAGCAAGCATTTCAACGTCGCGCGCTACGACGGCGTTTCCATGGTGTTGGGGGGGCCTCAGAAGGGCAAAACGCACCTGGCGACGGCGATGCTGTTTGCGGTTATCGCAAGCGGTAGCACCGGCCGGCTTATACGCGCCCGTCGGGCTATCGCTGCCGTCGTCGAGTACGGGGAGGATGCCCTCGCCGAACTAGCCAATCCCGACCTACTCGTGTTGGATGGGCTGCTCTCGCACCCCTGGGATGAGGCGGGTCGACATGCGATCTTTGAACTCATCGAACGCCGCTTCGAAGAGGTAAAGCCCACAGTCATCACCACTCACCTTAGAAAAGCCACTTTTTTGCGTGCCGTCGGCGATCGTATTGCGTCGCGGCTGCGTGAGAACGGCGGCAAGTTTGTTTCGTTCGAGTAGTTCCAGAAGAAATGCGCCGCACAATTCCGGAGGGTGATAGCCCACTGCACGCTCGGGCTGGCACGGCGGAGCGTGCTTTGCTCGGAGCCCTGCTTGTTAACAATGACACCTTCGACCGCATCGCGCCGGTGAGGATTGGCGCTTCGCACTTTGGCGCCCATGGCAATGCCCTGATCTTCAGTGCAATCGCTTCCCTGATTTGTCGGGGGCAATTGGCTGACGTGATCACCGTGCACGATCTCTTGTGCGAGCGCAACGAAGCACCCCGCGCCGGCGGGCTACCCTATCTCAACTCGCTTGCCGCGGAGTGCGCCAGCGCCACAAACGCAATTCGGTACGCCGAGATTGTGGTCGAACAGGCCCTGCTCCGACAGCTGATCTTCGTGACGTCGGAGATCCAAGCTTCTGTATCCGAACCAGCTGGCCGGAACGTTCACCAACTCCTCGACCATGCACAGAAATTGATCGGCGGTCTGGGGGAGCAAACGGTCAAGCGGGACGCTGTGCCCATCGCTGCCGCAGCGGCACGCTTCATTGAACAGCTGGACCAGAGAATTTCGGGAGGCATAGCCCGAGACGTCGTCTCTACAGGGCTGACCGATCTGGACAAGGCGCTGCACGGCGGACTGTTGCCGGGGCGGTTGTACGTCCTGGGCGGTCGCCCGGCAATGGGGAAATCGGCATTGGCCGGCACGGTTGGAAGTCACCTGGCTGCCGAGCAAGTCCCGACGGCGTATCTGTCGCAAGAAATGCCCGAAGAGGAGCTCACCGGGCGTACCTTGGCTCAATGGTCCGATATTTCGATCGATGCGCTCCAGGCGGACAATCCAGAAGCAGTGCAAAGTGACTTCTGGGCGAGACTCGTCACAGCGGGACAGCTTGCGGCCACAGCCACGCTGTTCATCGACGAAACCTCAGGCTTGACGCTTCTCGATGTAGCGTCCAAGGCGAGAACTTTGAAGCGCAAATCAGGCCTGCGCGTCTTGATCGTCGATTACCTCCAGCTTATGGTCGGGGCTGAAGAGAAGCGCCACAGCCAGATTGAAACTATCACGCGCGGTCTCAAGAGCCTCGCAAAGGAGCTTGGCATATCTATCTTGCTCCTGTCCCAGTTGAACCGCGAAATCGATCGAAGAACCAACAAACGTCCACTGCTCGCCGACTTTAAGGACTCAGGGTCCATCGAGGCGGATGCTGACGTTGTGATGGGGATATACAGACCCGAGCAAGATGACCCGGATACTCCGTATCCGGGTTGTGCAGAGCTCCATATCCTGAAGCATAGAGGCGGAAAGCTGGCAAAGGTGCTGCTGGCTTACAAGGGGATGGCGACGAAGTTTCACGATTACCACGGTGCGCCGCCCCTAGATTCTGCCGTTGAATCCCGCAGGCAGCGTGCGCGTAAAGGCTTCGACAGGCTGCCTCACAGGCATGCAGACACATAGGACGCAAAAAAGCCAACCACAAACCAAAAAGTACACATTGTTAGGTATGAAATAAAAAGCGCCATAAATATAATCGAAGCATAGACAATGGAGATGTCATGCTATTCAAGGCGTTTTTCGGCACCGCCGTATTTCTCGGGACAATCGCTTGGCTGGGCTACTCGCTGGTGGCGACCGAGCCGTGCGAGCGGATGGACCGGCTAGCACTACCGATTCGGCTGACGATGGACGCGACGCGCTTTATCGCCAGCAACCTGTTTGCTGGACCGGAGCACACCGAGCTTCGTCTATCGCTCCTGGAGCTGAGCATAAAGGTGGATTCCGGCGCGCAAACCTACGCAAGCGCCGTGCTCTACGGGCCCAGTCTTACGTGCAAGAACTTCCTATAAGGCGGACGAAGCGATGAGTAGACTCGGCCGTCAGCGCGATCAATTTATCTACATGGGCCCGGAAGACAAGCCGGCCGCCGACTTCCTGAACGAACTCTTTCGTCGAGCGGCATTGGAGGGCATGACCGACATTCAACTTCGCTTCGTCCATGGCGCCATGCGCCCGGTTGAAGTTGCTGACTCGGGGGTTCGTCTAATCAGCTGGCTTGAGCCGGAGTACGAAGGAGATCTTGTCAAGCATGTCGAGGAAAAGCTTCGCGCACGTGCAAGCATGGACTTGTCCGAACAGTTCATACCGATGGATGGCGCGATTCATCTTCGCTATCCGGAAGATGGGCTCAAACTGAGTCTCCGTGCCAGCTTCCTTCACACCATCGTCGGCTCAACAGCCGTATTTCGGCTCGCTCGGGAACAAGCACAACGGCTTGCCTACCGTGACATATACATGCCCTTAGCAGTCCGACGCGTAATCGACCAGGCACTCGCGGTACGCGCGGGAACGGTAGTGGTGTCGGGCCCCATGGGAAGCGGCAAAACGACGCAGCTCATGGCATACATGGTCGAGTTGCGCGACAGGGGAGAGAACGTCAAGACGGCAGAAGAACCTGTGGAGATACCTACGCCTGGCATAGACCAATGTGAGCTGGTGCCGGGAAAGGTCACGTATCCCATGCTAGCCAGGGCATTCCTTCGACAGCGTGCCCACCGCATCATGATCGGTGAGACTCGGGACGAAGAGACCGCTGAGGCGTTGGGCCGTAACGCGAACACCGGGTGCCAGCTCTGGACAACCACGCATTCGGATACGAGTGCGCTGGTGATTGAGCGTTTGCTCGAGCTGAAGATGCCCCGGGACTTGATTGCGAAGACGCTGCGACTCATTATTGCGCCTCGCCTCGTCAGGACCATCCCCGCCGAGGCGACGGTCGAATGGGTTGCACCCAACGAATCCAGCAAAGCGTGGTTGAAGGCCGTCGGAGCCTATCACCCGGACGACAAGTTCCCGGTCATTGTGAGCGACCACGACATGTCGGAAACCAAGATGCCGATCTTTGAGGTTATCCAGATCGATGATCGCGTGCGACGGGTGATTCTGGCCGGCGGAGACGCCAAAGAACTGTACGAAGCGGCGAGCTATCAACCTCAATTCGAAACTCTCGCGGAGGCGGGCGTCCGCCTCGCGAGGGAAGGGAAAACCACGCTCAGCGCCATTCAGTCCCTCCTGAACCCGGCGCTGTGGCCTACCTTTGAGCGGCAGAGGCTCGACAAGAGATTGATCGCTTCCGGTGTGATAACTCCCGCGCAGGCGTATCAAGCGGTGGAGACGATGGCTCGCGCGGCCATTGAAGAACATCGCATCCTTGAACTGTGGGAAGCGCTCATTTCGACTGGAGCGGCGACGCGCCTCCAGGTCATCGAATGCTTAGGCCGAACAAAGGAAGCGGTGGACCTCCTCGGATACTTCATAGACAACGGGATCCTGGCAGAACAACCAGTACAACACGTGATCGAAGAGTGGAAACGAGGCGAGCGACGGCAATCGCTTTTCGCTATGTGCATTGACCAAGGACTACTAAGCAATGAGCAAATTCAAGATGAGGCGTTCCTGCATTACCGCCGTGCTGGCATTAGCCACAACTAGCGCTCTGCACGTGGTGGCGAAGGCTCAACCCTCCATGGCAATGGGTGGTGACGGAAAGGGACAGCCATATACCCCGCCAATGCCATACCGAGAGGTTGCCGAGGTTGAGGCGGACCAGCGAGTGGTGCGCATCTTTTTCTCATTTAGCTGCCCCTTTTGCCGCACATTCCACACGCCACTGCGTCAGTGGGCCAAGAGTCTCCCAGCCCCTTGGCGATATGAGTTCGTACCGATTCTGCTTGCCGATGGCACGGGAATTCATGAAGCCGCAGGGTATTTGGCCGCGCAAAAGGCGTTGGGGCCTGCGGTCGCGAGATTCGAAGATGCAGCCTACCGCGCGATCCAAGGCGAAGGCCGCTCGCCGCGAGCTCCTGAGACCTGGCGTGGCATCGTGAACGCGGCGGGGGGGAGCGTGCTGGCGTTCGAGGAGGCCTGGGAGAGTCTGTCGCCGGCGGAGGTCGCAGAGCTTCCCCGGTCGATGATCGCATACGCCGTGGACGCAACGCCAACAGTCGCTATCGCCGGGAAGTTCGTTCTGACGCCTGACGGAGTGCAAGGCGACGAAGCCTTGTTTCTCCAACTTTGCAGCGGACTGGTGTCGCGGGCGATGGGGCACGCATGAGAACCGCGGCCTCGCTATTGCTATTGTCATTGATGGTCGTCTCGCCGGCCTCGATGTCGAGCCCAATTGCGAAGGGCACGCTTTGCTTTCGAGAGGCAGCGGAACGCTACGGGGTCAGTGAAATCATGTTGCGTGCGATAGCGTGGCATGAGTCAAGGTGGAAAGCGAACGCCTTGAACGACACCTTGAACCGAGACGGCAGCGAAGACGTCGGGGTGATGCAAATAAACAGCTGGTGGATCGAGAAACGGCTGCCTCGCTACGGAATCACACGTGAGCACCTTTGGGAGCCATGCTTGAACATCCACATTGGCGCGTGGATCTACGCAGACGAAATTGCACGCCATGGCAACACATGGAAGGCTGTCGGCCACTATGGGTCCCCCAATGAGAAAGGCCAACAGTGGTACATCGCTAGGGTCAAGAAGGCGCTGGAAGAGGTGCTCGCTGGAGATCCGGAATCCACCCGAAGGAAAGCGGCGATGCCGCGGCCAAGTGGAGCGCTGACGGCAAAGCAGATTGTCATTCATATACAGAACTGAGGGAGAGAATTATGCGAAACGAACACGCCTTGGAGGATCGTATCAAGCGGGTGAACCGACAGCTCGACGATCTGCGAGCTCAGAAGCGGGCCGTGGTTATCCGCCAGATTCTGGCCCCACTCAAAAAAAACGGGATCACCCTGAAGGACCTGAAGGAAGCGCGCGCAGCCGGCACTAAGTCACAGTCCAAGTCGGCTCCGGGCAAAAGAATGGTGGCGCCCAAGTATCGCCACCCTGACACTGGTGAAACCTGGTCGGGGCGAGGGCGGGCTCCGCGCTGGCTCGTCGCCGCCGAACTCGGCGGTGCCTCTCGAAACGACTACCTCATCCCCGCCTGAGGTTCTCGCGCTCAATAAAATAGGCCCGTACAGGGCCTTTTCTTCGTCGCTCTCGCCGTAGCACCACGTCCGCCGGGCACGCAGCCCACCTCTGACGATCGTTCGACAACTAGTCGTCACCACGGGAATAGGTCGGACCAGCTGCTGTCCCGCCTTCCTTTTGCCGAGGGGTTGCGTCCGGTGAGATACCAGTTGTCTCCCTGTTGGGATGCGAGAGAAGCCTCATCGAGCCTTTCAAGTGCGGCGCACTCGTCCTGATCTCGCACGGCGTCCAACGTCATAATGCCCGGCTGCTGCCATATCCGCTCAGCCACGTTCACTGCGGCGCGGCCGCCGCGCATGCGAATGGAGTCTGCAACCTCCTCCGGCAAAGAAAATAGACCAAGTTGAATAGGCTCTGAAAATACGTGCCACCGCTTCCACAGTTCGAATTGCAGACGTAGCTGTACGACGCCCGGTCGGGCCCCGTGAACGCGGCAGCAGTTCTCGAACGAGAGAGGACCATCATCGAATCCCAGGAGCCAACGGCCGGCGTTCATGATGTCCCGATCTTTCGCACGACTGTTCAACAGAAGCTGTACGGCCGTTTTGATTGCCAGAAGCGCCCATCGTTCCGGACCTTCCTCAAAGTCATCGACCGTCAGCTTGGCTATGACTTCTCGACTGGGTGCTTCCTTCTTGCAGATAGGGAAGGGAAGATCGCGGAGTGTGGCTTCAGCAAATTCTGGATGATCACCCAATGGTCCAGCCAAATTGTCTTGAGCAAGTAGGCGATCCAAAGTAGAACTGGCTTCGCCACCGCCGTCAGGCCAGGTGATACCAGATCCGTAAACAGGTAGATCAAAATCGCCCTCGTCCAGCTCGCCAGAAGTAGGCCAAGCACTATCACGAGAGCTATCAAGCCCCAAAATTGAATTTGTTCGACCATAACCTTTGTTGTCCATAGCGTGCATAGCGGTGATAGAGGTTCGGGCGTGCTTCAAGCTCTGGCAGCCTTTGCTGCAGTCAGATACCGGTCCGCATTCTTGAAATAGTCGCAGCCTTTTACTTGTTTACGTTTGGTGCGATTGACGCGGATAGGAGCTGCCTTGGACGATAGCCATTTCGAGATCGTGATGTTTGGTATCCGCAGGTTGAATAGCTCGCACCCTTGATAGAGCATGATGCACTCACCACGATCGACCTTCTTCAGGTCATCTTCAGTGACGCGGTACTGCTCCTCCTCTGACTCTGCGATCGCGTATCCCGCATCAGTGCTGAGCCCGCCTTCCGGCGCGGGCGTGATCTTTGGCGTCGACTCGGACGCACGGCTGGTGGCGCTGATGGTCGTCTTGGAGAATGTCCCTTTGCCGATCATCTTGGCTGCCTCCTCAGTTGTCTTCGGGCTCGCGAGCTTGAAGAACAGCTTTGTATCGGTGTTTTCTTCCAGCATGTCGCGAAAATCTGGTGACACGGCATCGAGGTTGGCGATACTTTGGAACATCGCCCACACCGAAATTCCGGCACTTCTTGCCTGCTCAAATACTCGATTCATCGCCATCAGCGCGTAGGCGCCGAACTCGTCCAGCAGGGCGAGATATGGGATGCGCGATCGGTGCGACTTCGGTAGCTGCTGAATCCGCGCGATAGCGGATCGAAGATCTGCCAGGAGCATCTTCGCAAAATTTCGGGCGGATTCGTCCTTCCCCATCGTTGGCAAAGAGACGTATGTAATCTTGTTCGACATCATGCTGTCGAACAGACGTACGTCCGGGCTGTACGACGACCCGACTTCGCCGAAGGTCCCAGTGCCGAACGCATGCAACCGCCCGGCGATGCCGCCTAGGGTCTCTTTCAGACGCTTCATGTTGATCCTGGCTGAGGCCGGTCCCGTGTCGTTCCCGAAACCACCTCGGTACTGCTCAATCCAAAGCGAAAGATTCTTCGTTGCGGGATGGTGAGGCAGCACGGAGCGAAGGCGCTCTTCTAGCTCGGATAGTGCGCGCTCGTTGTGTAGCAGTATGGAGAGATCAATGCAGTTGTATGCCAGTCCAAGCGCCTGGACTCCTCCGACGATCGCTCCGAGTGCCTGCTTTGCGGACTGACGATAGTGCTCCGCGGCCGGGGCCACTTCTGGAGCGGGGAGGCTCGTCAATATTCTGTCGGCGACCTCGTCCGGGTCGCCTTCAAGAACGGAGTTGTAGCTGTTGCTGTTGGCGGGATCTCCGAGGTTTATGAACTGCATGTCTTGGTATCGTCCGGCCCAGCGGGCGACTTGCGCAACCCACGACATGTCGTCGCTGTCGAGCTTGGCGTCGATCATCAGCAACCCGCCACCTCGGATGATCTGTTGCAGCATCATCAGCCGGGCAAAAGTCGTTTTTCCATAGCCGCTTCGCCCCGCGACCATGCCGTGGTACGGCAGCGCTTCGTCTGGGAGCCGAACGGCACGCCCGCGATCAGTCGTATACCCGATCAGCATGCCATCGTTTGAGAGCAGGTCGCTGGAACGGATATTGAGCTTTGAGCGGAATAGATGCATGCCAGCCAAGCCGTGCATGCAGCGTCCGGCCACCCATGCAGCACCTAGCCCAGCAAGAGCGTATGAGGGCACAGTAGGAAGGCCGCTGAAGAACGGGGACGTGGTCAACACTGACGACGAAATTGCCGCTAAGGCTAGGGTGTCGGCCGCCCCGCCCAAGCGATTTCCAAAAAAGCCTATTCCTTTCATTTCCTCCTAGCTCCCTGGGGCGCGTGGCCCGACGCCCAAAAAATCAACATTCACAGGTTGAGATATAAACATTCATCGCTAAAATACCACGCAATGCAAATAGTGGGAGGCGTCCGAATGCGGCGTTTTATTGGCTTGGTAGGAAGTGCTCTTGTTCTGACGTCGAGCATGGCGGCAGCACGTGAGGGCCAGGGTCAGTTCGATATGCGCGAGTGGATCGTGCCCGAGACGTCCGCCCTCGTAACCGTCCCTGAGCACTCTGAGCATGCGGTCGCGACACCGAAACGGGTGGGCCCAGAGAAGCTCAAACCGGTGTGGTCGGTTCAAGGGCCGTCTACGTACCGTCCCGGAACGTGGATCGATACGAGTTACCGGAAGGATCCGAGACTCATATTGAGCCAAGTCGTTCGATTCGATTTTGATTTGTCGGAGTCGGCGTCCACGAACGCTGCGGCGCTGGTTGCCGCGCAAGTTGCAGGGCAGGGCGTCTCGTATCTGGTGGTGGGGCATGCGGACGAGCGTGGTACCGACGCCTACAACCTCGCCCTGTCGAAGCGCAGGGCGGAGGGGGTGAAACGCGCGCTGGAGGTCGCTGGTGTGCCCGCCAAATCAATCGAAGCGCGCTGGTACGGAAAGAGGCTACCGGTGAGCTTCGCGGATCAGAGTCTGAACCGCCGGGTGGAGATCTTGGTCAGCGGCGATCGTCCGGCTCAACTTAGGCGCGGAGCTAAGGCGGTGGGAGCTACGCCGCGTAGCAATCCGGGCATCGCGGAATCCGCGGCCCGTCAACCACAACCATCCCCTGGGGCCGTCTCGCCAGGATCTGCCGCATGCCACGTGCCTGGAGCGCAAGTCGTGGGCGGAAGGATTGTTCCTGCTTCGAACAACAAGGAGTGCAACCAATGATCGACGAAATTGATATTCCTGCGCACACGGACGACATGCCTTCATTTCTTCTATGGGAAATGGACGAGTTCCTGGTCTTGATGCTGTGCTTCCTGGGCGGCTACATCGCTCGCGGCATGTGGCCGTTCGTTGGCGCCGCCATCGGACTTTGGTTCACGGCGCGGATGCGCCGCTGGAAGCAGAACGAGATGATGGGAGCTATCCCACACATCGTATTTGCAGCAGGTTGGGCGGGTATCAACAAGCTGTATCGGAACGCGAAGCATGGGGTGCTGTGGTCATGAAGCTCAACTTTCTGACGAAGTCCTGGCGAAGCGCCGAGCGAAGCGTCCAGTTTTTGCTCGTGATTCTTCTGATTGAGAGCGTGGTCACCTTGGGAGCGCTGTACGGCTGGCTGAAGAAGGACGTCGTGACTCGCCTGGTGCCGCCTCGCATGACAGTAGAGGCAGAGATCAGTGCGGATAGTGCGTCCAAGGACTACCTGATCAGCGTTGCATTAACTGCGGCGACCCTTACGGGGAACGTGAGCCCCAAGAACGTGACGTTTGTGGCAGACGCGATGGGGCTCATCACGTCGCCGGCGATTTATCCGGAAGTCAGGCGCCGACTCTTCGCGCTTGCGATGGATCCTGTGTTCAAGGACCGCGGAGGCAGCGTGACGTTCACTGCGACCGGAATGGACTACGAGGCGCGCACCAAGACGGTATTCATCAAGGGCGAGCTCCAGTCTACGACTACGGCCGGCCCGATCGGGAAAGGAACTCCGTACGTTTACGAAATCCAAGTCGCCATCGAGAACGGCTGGCCGCAGATCTCCAAGTTCGATCACTACCCAGGCAAGCAAGAGAAAAGCCAGCATTGGCAATCAAGAAACCGTCGCGCGTTGGAGCGCGAGGCGGCTGAGCACGCGGCGGATCAACGTGCGGAAGACGCCGCAAAGGATCCTTGGTTCGACGACGCTGTTCGCTTCGGCGCGGCCGGCGGCAGCGTCGAAACCAGAGATCTGATGAGCGACGAGCGGCGTCAGAACAATGAGCAAGGAGAGAGTAAGTGAAGCGAGTCGTTTATAGCCTACTTCTGGCGTCATGCGCCGCGTCGAACGCCTTCGCGGTGGACCAGTACAAGTTGCCCCCCCCAGGACAGACTCCCGTGCAACGCCAGGCGATGCCTGGTGTCGGCACCATGCCTGGCGAAGCCGTCCAGCGGAGCAACGTGGTCCCTGTGACGGGGGAGGAGACCGTGCCTGTCGACATCTCGGCCACGTACATGAACCGCATCGCGACGCCTTTTGCGCGAGCGAAGGTAATCGACGCTACGAGCGGCGAAGACAAAAAGCCTCAACTTGGGGAGATGGTTATCACGGCCAACGGCTCGTCTGTGTACGTGCACGCCAATGGTGCGACTGATGCGCAGGCGATTTACATCACGGGCGACCAGCCGGGGGATCCCGTCATCTCGCTTCTCCTCATTCCGAAATCGATACCCAACCAGGTGATTCCTCTTCAGTTGAACGGCGGGTCTAACGCTGGTGGTTCATCGACGTCCGGATTCGATGCGCGTGCAAAGTCTGATGTGTACACCGATCAACTTGTCTACGCGTTGCGGACCCTTGCGTCGGGAGGGCGATTGCAGGGCTACGCTGAGGGATACATGCCTTCTGCGGTTGCAGCTATCGGTGAGGTGAGCATCCGGCCCCTGTCGCGGCATTCTGGGGCGCACTACGACATCTACCGGTACCGGGTATCTGGACCGGCTGATCGGACGGTGGAGTTGCAAGAGCCCTCCTTCTGGGCGGAAGGTGTTCGCGGGGTTGCATTCTTCCCAACCTCCGTCGTGGGAGGTGGAGCGGAGACCGATCTCTTCGTGGTCGCGGACAAGTCCGCCACGGGGCAGGGAGGAGCGCAATGAGCGAGAAGAAAGGTCTGAAGGACTGGTGGAACGAGCAAGGCTCGGGTGTTCGTCTGGGGATCGTCGGCGTCAGCTTCATCGTCGTCGTGGTGCTGCTCTTCATTCTTCTGAAGCCCGCGCCCAAGAAGCGCGTCCCGAAGAATCCCGAGCCCCCGGTGTCGGCAAACATGCTGCTGCCAAAGCCGAAGGATCGCACGGTCGAGATGCTCGCTGGCGACCTTACGGCGCAATCAAAGCAGTTGAAGGATCTTGGAGACCAGATCAAGCAGGAGCGAGAGGCCCGGAAGCAAATCCTCGGTCGTTTGGAGGACGCGATTGACAAGATCAAATCGGCGCCAGGCGCGGACGGCGTCTCCAAGGACATTCTTTCTGAGGTCCAGAAGCTGAGCACACGCCTGGACTCGCTGGAAGGGAAGAAGGAGTTGGGTGCGGGATATCAGCTTCCGAATGCCCCAGCCTCTTCTTTGCCTTCCGGAGCTCCGATGGCCGCACCCACGGCCAGTCCGGAGGTGAAGGCCATTCGCATCCGGGTTACCGAGAACGCCACGCCAAAGCCCGAAGAGCCACGGACAGATTCCGAGGCTCCTGGTGAATACGTCCCGATGACCACGGTGTTTGAAGGGCACCTCATCACGGGTATGGACGCTCCGACGGACCAGTCCGCCAAGGCAAAAGTGAACGCGGTACCCGGAATCCTCCGCGTTAAGGGCATTTCGTCAATGCCCAATGGACATACGTCGCAGTCGCTGAATGATTGCCGCGTGCTGGTCGCAGGCTACGGGGGACTTTCCGACGAGCGTGCCCAGCTGCGCACCGAGAGTATCGCTTGCATCATTCCCAATGACGATCCGACCAAAGAGCCTCGCGTCGTAGAGGCTCCGCTGGATGGGTTTGTGCTAGGCGAAGACGGGCGCGTGGGTGTGCGGGGACGGCTCGTTTCCAAGCAGGGGCAGCTGATCGCAAAGACGTTGATGGCCGGCGTGCTGTCCGGATTCGGCGACGCGTTAAAGCCGACCCGCGTACAGGGCTTGGATCTCAACCCTTCGGGAAGCGTCCAGACTCAGTCCGTCGACGCCAGCACGATCGGAAAGACCGGGCTTGCAACAGGCCTCTCCGACGCCGCCAAGAGCGTGAGCGAGTACTACCTGAAGTTGGCAGATCAAATGATGCCGGTGCTCGAAGTTGACGCCGGCAGGAAGGTGACCGTGGCACTTAAGAAAGGATTTGTACTGAAATGAAGAAGCTCCTATTGGTGTGTTCGTTAACCGTGGCCCTCAGCGGTTGCGCGTCGATCTTGGATCCCGCGGGCGGCCGCTCTTCGTTCACGTGCATGGATCCGAACAATCCGGATTCGCTGCAAGACGGAATTACGTGCAAAACGCCGATGGCCGTCATCAAGTCGACCGATCAACCGATGCCTCTGAGGGAGAGCGATTTGCCCTTCGGGGTGACCATGAAGGACGTTGAATCCGGGGCGGTCGCAGGCAATGTGCAGATCGGAAGCTTTCCGGCTGGCAAGAGCGATCGGCAGCGGACGCAAGGAGCTACGGTTGCAGGCTCCTATGACCTGGTCACGGCCGTCGGTGCCGGGGCTGGCCCGGGCGCTGGAAGCGACATCTACGGTAAGCCCGTTCGCGAGCCCGCCGTGGTGATGCGCATTTGGGTGGCACCGTGGATCGACGCACGTGACGACCTGCATTACCCCTCGTACGTCTTCACCGAAGTCCAGCCCCGCCGCTGGGCTATGGGGGCGGCTGGTTTCGTTAATCGAGGAATTCTGGCGCCGGCGAAGATGGTGCGGCCGGCGGGTGCGAAGGCTGTCGGTTCGCCGCGTGTGCCGCGCTCCGGCGGATCTCAGGAACCCGCCGAATCCTCTGCAACAAGCACCAGGGAAAACAGCATTAAGGACATGGGAGGAATGCCACAAATCACCAACCCGTAGCGAACGAAAATCTCACCAACCAAGGATAGAAACTAAAGGAATAAAACATGGAAATCTCCCTCAAGCCGATGGCTTCCGGTTCCAGCGAGAGTGCGATTCAGAACCCTCCGAAATGGCTGCTCATGGTCGCCGCCTTCATCATTATCGCCATTGTGTCGCTGGCATCAGCACATGCTGGTGGCGGCGGCGACGCGTTGACCGAATTCAACGACTTCCTGGAAGACGAGTACAACGGCTCGCTTGGCCTGGCCATTGGCCTCGTATCGGTCCTGTTCGGGCTTGTGGCCACGGCGGTCATGATGACTTTCAAGCCCGCCGCGATCGGTGTGGGCGTGGCGTTCCTTATCGGTCCGTTCGTCGATGCTGTCGTGAAGGCGCGTGCGTCCGGGTTGCCCGAGGTCGTCGCGCACGTCGTAACTACCGGGATTCCCGGCCTCACCCTCTAGGGGTGCCTGCGCAGAGGCGAACTGATCCCTCTATCTGCTCTACCAAGTAGCAAATGCAGGAAGGCAGCGACGTCCGGCTCGATGCCCGGACCCGCTGCCTTAGTTTTACTGTGCACCCTTCGCTGAGCTTGGCATGCCCGCTAGTCGGCAGCCTCGCGATCGCAATCATCCCCACCCCGGACGCCAGATAATGAGCAAGCTCAAGAAAAACCATCCCGCCGAGAACATCACGGTCACTGCGTGGGATGACTCCTCCAATATCCTCTACTTCGAATCCAAACGGTTGAAGGAGCGTTTCATTGGCGCGGTGGGTGTCACCTCGCCGGTGGTGGGAACCGACAACCAGTTCGTTGAGCGCCTTTCAGTATCCTTGTCTGCGAACCTTCCCGCGGGGTCCATCATTCATTGGGGTATCCTCGCCGATCCCGACATCGATGCCATTGTGGAGGGCTACCTCTCAGGGAAGGCCGGTGCTGGCGGCATATTGGCCTCGATGGCTCGCGAGCATGCCGAATACATAGCGTCAGGGACCACGCAGCCGCTCATTCCGACGAATGGAGTCCGGGTCCACAAAAAACGGCTTTTTGTGGGAATTAAAGTGCCAGTGACCGCGGCTGACGTCGCGGCCGACGATCTCGCACCCGCGACCGAGCACGTCACAGGGCTGTTTGACCGCCTGAAGACCGCGGGCTTTCATTTTCGTCTGCTCGACGAGGCGGGGTATCGGCGAATCGTTAAGAAGGTCCACAACCCCTGGGCTTCAGACGATGATTGTGTGGCCCCGTTGGACGAAGAACGTCCACTCAACGAGCAGATTCTTCCCAACTCGTTCTCGGTCGACTATTCCCAAGATCACGCGTCGATATCGTTCAATGACGGGCAGCATTTCGCCAAGGTGCTCAGCGTGAACAACTTCCCCCAGCGTGCGCACTCATGGATCATGAATGAGGTGATAGGCGACGCCAAGGGGCTCACCAATCAGATCCAGGAGCCCTTCTACCTGTCCTTCGTCATGCTTTACCCCGATCAGCAGGCGCTTAAGCGTAAGGTCGGCTTGATGTCGACGGTGATCAACAACCAGGCGTACGGGCCGACGATCAAGCTCTGGCCCGTTATTGGCTATAAGAAAAAGCGTATCGACACGCTCGTCCACGCGTTGAACGGCCGCGGTGAAATTGGCGTGCAAGTGTCCATGGCGCTTGTCATCTATTCGAAGAGCAAGGACCGACTTCGCTCGTACAGCGAAAGCTTGTGCACTTACTACCGTGCGATCGGCGGTAAAGGAAAGAAGTTCGATATCCGAGAGGACAAGCGAATCCTGCGCACCGTATTCGAGCAGGCCCTCCCATTGAATGGGAGTGAAGGCGGGTTGCACCGTTCCTTCCGCCTGCGCTCCATGTCAGTTCCGCAAGCCGTGCGATTTTTGCCGATCTATGGCGACGGAACGGGGAGTCGGACCTCGTCAGGAACCCTAGTTCTAACACGACGTGGCGAAGCCGCGATGATAGACCCGCTGGCTACACCCGGTAATGCAAACGGCCTCGTGTATGCCGAATCTGGCAGTGGGAAGTCCTTTTGGGTGCAGGCGGTCGTCTCCGACATGCTGGCCTCAGGGGTGAAGGTGTGGATTATCGATGACGGCCGATCCTACGAGAAGCTTGGTCGGTCGCTGGGCCCCGATAAATGCCAGGTCATCACCTTCTCCAAGGAAAGCTTTCTGTCGCTCAATCCTTTCACATCAATTCCATTGGGGGGGCTTCAAGAAGAGATGTCGCTGCTCTCGACGATCTTCACGAAGATGGCCGCGCCAAATGATGGGCTGGACGACGTGAAGCGGCCGATTCTGGAGCGCGCGATTACGGCTGCGTACATGAACAACACGAACGAGGCTATTCCCGAGGATGTCGCCAATTTTCTGTTGACGCAGCCTGACGAGTTGTCGCGGACGATTGGTAAGCAGCTATACCCGTTTGCCTCGGGCCAGTTTGCCCATTGGTTCAACAAGCCCTTCAACATCAACATGGACGCCCAACTCATCATTCTGGAGATGGGTGACCTGAAGCTTCTTCCTCATCTGCGGGACGTGGTTGTGCTTCAGATGTTTGCCGCGATCGCGCGCAGCCGACAGAAGCTGAAAACCCAGGGCATTCGAAATCTCTTGCTGGTGGAAGAGGCGAAACAATGGCTGCTGAATCCGATCATGGCGGAGGGCATTGACGAGTCCTACGCCCGCGCGCGTAAAGACCTTGGCGCAATCGCTTGCGTGACCCAGGGTCTGCTGGATATCGGCAAATCTCCCCGCGGAGACTCGATCCTCCAGAACACGGCGTGGCATGCGATTCTCAAGCAGAAGCCGGATCAGGTGCAGAAGGCACTTAATCAAGACCACTTTTCAATCGACGCCTATGGCGCGGAGCAGATCAACTCGATTCACAAAGTGGACAACGTCTACTCCGAGTTCATGTTCAAAGTCGACTCCGCATACGAGATCTACCGACTCGTGCGAAGCCGCTATTCGAATGTGATGTTCTCCACCAGCGGAAGGGAACGGACGGAGATCCTTCGCATGATCGATCAGGGTGTTTCGGCTGACGCTGCTATCCGCAGATTCCTCGACGAAGAGGCGCGCGGTGTGGTTTCCCGTCACGAACCCACTCTCACTATGGGCTGAGCCAAGACAACTCTTCTTTTGCAAGGTGATCGGAATGAATTTGTTCTCGTTTTTGTACGTGGCCGCCGGCGCGGCGTTGCTGTGTTTATTGGGATTGTGGCTGGTGCGGCCTAAGGCCATAAAGCCGGAATTTGCGATCGCGGTGTTCGTCGCGGTGGTAATTGCGTCAACTCTTGCGGCATGGAACCTTGACTCGGACGGCCCGCTGAGTGCTGAGACGGATTCCCCGCAAAGGACACGATCGACCGCTACGTCTCAAGAAATGGACGGTGGCACGCCCGTCGTAGTGCTCGATGCGGCAGGGTTAGCTGAGCGATTCTATGAGAGGGCGTCGCTTGCCGGGGAGGTGAACTCTCCGGTCGATGTCGCTCAAGATTTCGCGGCGCAACTAGCTCGCGTCCTTCGCGACTACGAAGGTGCAGGAATTCTTGTGCTGAAAAAAAATGCCGCACTCGCTGTCCCGCCCCTGGGGGATGTCACCACAGTCGTCGCCGAACGCCTGGGCTTGGGGGCAGAGAAGTAGATGACTTACCTGCAAAGCTCCTGGCGAAGAATCGCGGCCAACTGCCGCCAGCTGAGCAAGAACCGGACGGCAATATTGTTAACGCTGGTGGGCGCCGTGCTGGCGCTCTCGGCCCGTCCGGTAATCACCGACGCATTGCGCCAGAAGATGCACTTTGCTCTGGACGTGCAGGTGGAGGAGAACCGCTGCCTACCTCACACCTTCTACTTTGTAAGGCTTGGGCGTCCCGAAGGCGGGCTTACTCGCGGCATGTACGTCGAGTACATCGCCAATGGTGGACTGATGGGCCATGCCTTGGATGGACAGCGGATCATTAAGATCGTGGCCGCGCTGCCAGGTGATAGGGTTCGCGTGGACGATTCGGGCATCTCCATCAACGGGAAATTCTGGGGCCCGCTAGGCCTGTCCAGTCGGCTCGACGTAAGTGGGTTACGCATGCAGGGAGATGCAACGGTTCCAGGGGGCAAGGCGCTGCTGCTCGGCACCATGCCCGGATCCTACGATGGCCGGTACTGGGGATTCCTGGACCAAGACCAAATTATTGGACAGGCATGGCCCCTTTTTTAAATCAAAAAAGTATGATTTAAATAAATCATTTGTGGGACACCGTTAGATGTGTGCAAATCCGATTCTCAAGATATTTGCCGGGCTGTGGTTGTGCGCTGCGATCTTGCCGACCGCGGCGGCTGCACAAAACACAAGCTTTTATGACCGCAAGGGCGAAGGTTGGTTTTGGTACCAAGATCCGGAGTTGGAGCCCGAACCTGTAGACGAGAACCAGGTAAAGCAGCAGGCAACCACGCCACCAGCCGATCCCAAATCGCCCAAGGCTGTTGAGCCTCCATCCTACAGGCGGCAGGAGGTGGAGCCTTTTTCCGTAGAGTGGTTACAGAAGCAGATGCCGGTGCTTCTAGGTCGAGCAATTGACGACCCAACAAAGGAAAACGTGGAGGCATATCTATACGCTCAACGGGTGGCGATGGACAAAGCGCAACGGTATGCAAACCAGGTTCAGATGGTTGTGGCAAACGATCCGTATCTAGACGAAAACAATCGCGTTCCACTGTCCAGCTTTGCGAAGAAAGATTTCCTGCGATATCGAGGGGAAGGCCAAACCGAGGCGATGGAGCATCTCAGCAAGATCGGTGGCCTCTGGGTGTTCTTCGACTCGACGTGCGCCTTTTGTCCGCCGCAGGTCTCGGCTGTGAGGGATCTTGCCCGCGAATTCGGTTTCCTAACCAAATTCATTTCGATGAACGGCGAGGCGGTCCCCGGGCTTGGACAGGATGAGTTTGTCCCGAATGGTGGCCAGGCGCAGCGGCTAGGTCTGCGGCTCACTCCCACTACGGTGTTCGTGGTCCCACCGGACAACTACTACATCCTGTCGCAAGGGATGATGTCTCAGGATCAGCTTCGTGACCGTCTCATCGTCGCTGCCGACTACAACGGGCTGCTACCAGAAGAAATCCTGAAGAAGCTACGCGTGTTCGATCGCGGTGTGCTCAGTACCGAGGACATGAAGGCGGGAGCGGGCGACGACCCAGGTGAGTGGGTGCGCTATTTGAAAGAGCGGCTGTCGGGCCAGTACTAAAAGGAAAACACTATGAGGTTGAGACTTCACATGCGAAGGTCCGTCGTTCTTACGGCACTAGCCGTAGCTTTAAGCATGTCACCGGAGCTAAAGGCGGCCTCGCTGAGCTCTGAGCTGGATGGCATGTTTGCGAATGCGACCGCACCTGGGTCGTTTAACAGCCAGCTACGCAATGGTTTTGTCGGTGGGGGAATCGGTGTGCGAACTCCGGTTCGTCCGATAAACCTTATCGCGTTTGACCCGCCGAGGCTCGCTGCTGGATGTGGTGGCATAGATCTCTATGGTGGCTCGTTCTCGTTCATCAATAGCGAACAGCTGCAAGCCCTTCTTCGGCAAATCGCGGCGAACGCAATCGGCGTGGCATTCAAGGCGGCGATCGACTATATCAACCCTGCGCTCGGCAAGATCATGGGCGACTTTCAGTCGATATTGCAAAGCTTGATGCAGAACCTTCGCAATACCTGCGCTCTTGCCCACACCGTCGTGAATTGGGGAAAGCAGGCGTTGTTTGCTTCAGAGGAGTCGCTCTCCGCGGAAAACTCGGAAGGAAGCGGAGGCTTTGTCGACCGGGTGGCGAGCATCACCGATTCGGTCAAAGGCTTTTTCAGCAGCGCGAATCGCCAGTCGAAGGAGGCCGCGGACAAGAACGCCATTACGGAGACCGGAAATCTCGTGTGGAAAGCGCTGGGTAACTCTGGCGCGGCAGACGAGTTCGGCAATCTGTTGACGGGCGAGTCCACGCGAAAGGCGTCGAAGGAATTCGTCATGTCGCTTTCCGGTACTGTCGTTGTCGGAGCAGACTCCTCTGACAGCGATAGCGCAAAATCCATTGGCCAGGTTCGGGCGGGCACCGTCGACCTTTACAACATCCGTGATGGAGCCAAGGAGGGCCAAGCGAGCCGGCTGGAAATGCTGCGTTGTCCAGCTAGTGGATACAACGACAGCACGGCTGACCGGGTTCCAGATGGGCCGTGCACCACGGTGACGCTTGAAGCGGTTCCATCGTCTTTCACGGGAGTGAAAGAACACGTCGCGAAGCTGCTGTACGGTTCAACGCTTGGCGCGAAGGACCAAGTGTATGCGGATTCCATTATCGCGAAGATCAACAGTTGCGAAAGCACGCGGAACGAGTGCGGATTCACGGCGCAGCAGCGAGCTCTACTGAACGCGGTATCGGCGCCTCTCCTAGGCCTTCTGGTCGCAACCCAACAGAACACGGCATCAATGACTCAAGTCGCAAAGCAACTTGAGCCATTGATCGTGAACGAAATAACGATTTCGTATGGGGACGCTGCGTTGCGCGCCATCCGCCAAGCATTCTCGGGTAAGGACCAAACGACAATGCCGCCAGTGATCGAGGCTCGCGAACGGTTACTGAGCGACCAAGTCCGTCAGATGCGCGAGGAAAACGCTATCCAGTGGGACCGAGTGATGAAGGCGAAGGAGTACTCGGACATCCTGGTCAAGTTCAACCCGGCCATTTTCAGGAACTATCGATGATCCCGCGGAATTCCCTCGATATCGCCGTGAACGCGCCGGCGACAAGCGATTGGCTGATTCGGGTGCTGACAGTCGTACTCCCGCCAGTGCCCGGCGTCATTGCTGTCGCGACGTGCATCTTTTGCTGCGTAATGTTCGCTCTTTCCGGAGGAAAGGTAGGCGTATTGCCGTGGGCGGGCTTCGCTGGCTTTATCGCACTGGCCGTCTGGCTCATTGTGTACACGTCGCTTTCAACTGTGCTCGTCGCGTCGCTCTTGTTCCGGCGGCTGAGGTTTGGGGCGTCAGTGAAGCGCGCCGTTTCGAAGAACGACGTCCAAGCGGATTGAGAACTATGGCGACCTTTACTACCTACCTGACCGGCCCGCTCGATATGTTCTATGCCACGCTCAATGGCGTGGCCATGGCGTTCAACGATACAGGCCTCATTACCGGCGCAGCGGTGCTTGGCGGGTTGCTCGCGATCGCCTCTGGTGCCTGGTTCCACATGAACCAGTACATGCCAAGCACTGTCAATCGAGGGCACAGCATCTTCGAGAGCGCTGTGATCATCGTGTTGGCGCTAACCGCTGCCGGATTGCCGATCCGCAACCAGCTGGTAAATGTGTATGACGGCAGTATTCGTGCGGTCGATAACGTGCCCGCGGTGCTTGGCATTCCGGCGGCACTCTATAGTCAGCTTAGCTACGGCGTCCTGGAGACCGTGGATACCTCGTTCTCGACGGTGAGCGGTAGCTACATGACTGTGGCGCAGAATGGCTTCGTTACCCCGCTTGCGCTGCTCTTCACCATGCGTGGCGGTTTGGAGAAGGCCGACCCGGCGATGGTCGCGACCTGGAAGAATTTCGTGCTTTATTGTTCGCCAAACTCTGCCGTCAACAGCACAGAGACGGAGCAGGTTCCCGACTATTTCAACTATCTCTTGGACAACTCCAAACGGGGTGGCGTGCTGATCGGATACATCAACTACGACGGCACTGGAAATATCGAAGCTGGCGTTGCAATGTCGTGCATTGAGGCGGCAGAAGCACTGCGATCGCGCGTCGATTTGCTTTTCGCCAATGCCAATCTGTCCACGTCTCCTCTGAACACCCTCATTAATCAGAACATGAAGACTGCCAAGGTCGGTTTGGGAGCGGGCGGGCAATCTTCGTATACGGTTGCGGACGTGGAGAACAGCTACAACGCCCTGATGCAGCTTGGGGCAGGATGGGGCCAGTCGGCGCAACAGTTTATGCTGAACGCGCTGCTTCGCAATGCAACCGCAGACACATATCGATGCCGACTTGCTGCCACAAGCCCATCTGCATTCAATGAGTGCACCATGATGCAAAGCGACGCCATGGAGAAGTACAAGGTGGACGCGACGGCGGCTGGTAGCGGCTTTCAGAAGACGATGTTCACCGGCATGACGTATATGCAGATGCTGTACTACGCGTTCGGTGTCATTGTTTTCCTGTACGGCTTGATTGCGGGCGCCCGTTGTTTTGGAGCAATGGCGAAGTTCATGCAGTTCGGTGCATGGGTCTTCAGCTGGCTACCGTTCGCGGCCGTGATTAATGGGTTCATCCAGCTCACCGTGGTCGAGAAGATGGGCCAGTACGCGCTCAACGCGTTAACGTTGCAGAATTTCGATGCGGTGATGTACGACACGTTGAGCACCAACCTTGCATATGCCTCCGATCTAATGGCGGCTGTTCCGTTGCTGACGATGGCGATCATCTATGGCTCCCCGTATGCAATGGCCGGTATGGCCCAACGCATGTCCGGGCGGGACTACGTGTCCGAGGATAAGGTTGCGCCCGACTCCGTTAAGAACTCCGCTCCCATTCAAGTGACGCCGGCGTACACACAGAATATGCACGCCGGCGGCGCTTCGTCCTATGCGGCGGACCGACAGATTCAGGTCGGTAACGACCTTTCGGCCATGCAGCAGAGTACGTGGCAGCAGACTCAGCAGGCGCAAGCGTCAGTTGCTGATGCGATGGCCCAGGTCCACTCGACTGCTTTCGGGCTCAAGTCAGGCAGCAGTACATCGACTGCTGTACGGGACACAGTTGCCACGGGTGAGGAAAGCGCACAGATGGCCGCTCAGCAGACGTTCAAGCAGCGACTCATCGAGAGCGGGATGACGGAGCAGAAGGCAGATGCGATCTTCCGTGAGCAAAGCAAGAGCATTGGAACCAGCGTGGACGGAAAGCTGGGATTCAGCGCTCCGATGGTTGGCGGTGTGAGCGCAGGTCGATCGGTCAGCTGGACCGATTCGGATGGGAAGCGGCACACCGAGACTATCACGCAGCAAGAGTCGGAGAAAATAAACCGCGCGGCCATGGCCGCAAATTCATCCGCCACGACGATACGAATGGGAGCATTGTCGGACGCGGCTCATCAAGTGCAAAGAAGCGACGGCTGGGAATCAAGCGATGTGAGGTCGGCCACCGGATCGGTGACTGAGACCGTGTCGCGCGCGCGCTCTGAAATGGAGACTTATGCGCGCACGGAGTCCGCTGGCAGTCGAATCGGTGCGGGCTTCACGTTGAGCCTCAGCCAGAACGGGCATTTGCTGGAGAGGAACGATTCGTATGCCCCGGTCAAGTCAACTATCGATGACCTGCATAACAAGCTGGTCGAGGCTCGTCCAGAGCTTCAGTCGGTGACCAACACCACCTATAGGCAACTCACCGACCAGGCTGGTTCCAATCGTGCCGGCTCCGAGGAATGGGCAAAGCTGGAGACGCTGCGGCAGTATGACCAGGGCGGGTACGTCCGCGCGGTCGACGTGATTGCAGGTGCGACTGGGATCGGCGCTGGTTTCGATGCCGGTGCGTTGCGAGGCGTCTCAGGTGACGTGCAGGCGCTCGCCCCGCCTGACGTAACCGGCCGCGTTGGGCCTGGCGGCGACGCCAGCTACCGGAGCGCCGGAGTGCCTGACACGATGACCGGCGACCAGTTGCGACAACAGCTGCAAAGTTCGAATCAAGGATCGACTATCGTGAGACGCGGTGAGACGCTGGAGGAAGCTAACCACGCTCGGTATGAAGGCCAGAACGCGGCGCCTGGGTCTCGTGCAGCGGATGTTGACCTGACGGGGCGGGTCATTGAAACTCTTTCGGGGGTTCCTGCTTCCGATCCAGTCGCACGAGCTCAAGCATACCTTTCGGGCCGGGCATTCGCTGATGCGCCGCCAGTGGACGGCCAGCTTCGTGGGGACGCCACGCCTATCGCGGGCGATCGTCAGAATGGTCCATCCAGCGCCAGTCCCGTACAGATGCCGGTAGCGG
>NZ_FNYM01000005.1:199811-367407 GCF_900108985.1 Achromobacter sp. NFACC18-2
GCCGGTGGCCGATGTGCAGCTTCGTGGGGACGCTGCGCCTGTCGCGGGTGATCGTCAGAATGGTCAGTCCAGCGCCAGTCCCGTACAGACGCCGGCAGCGGTGCCGGTGGCCGATGGGCAGCTTCGTGGGGACGCTGCGCCCATCGCGGGTGATCGTCAGAATGGTCCGTCCAGCGCCAGTCCCGTACAGACGCCGGTAGCGGCGCCGGTGTTCGATGGGCAGCTTCGTGGTGACGCTGCGCCTATCGCGGGTGATCGTCCGACTGCTCCAGCCAGCGCCACTCCCATTCAGACGACGGCAATGGGACCATCGTCGGCCTCCGAAGGGGGGGGAAGCCAAGTGCCCATGGCACGTAATCTCACCGCCGGAACAGAAATCGTTGGTGGGCTGGGCGCTGGCGCGGCCGCTGCGGCGCCTCGATCGTTCGAAAGAAGCGAGGTTGTCTGGTCCTCTGATCCGCAGGATGCCGAAGGTAGCTCGCCCAGTAGACAGGATGCGCCTGGAGGCCGGCTGTTTGACGGTCAGCAAGGTCGTAATGTTCGGCCCAAACGCGACTGACTCACCGCGGCAAGCATGCCCCGCAAACTGCGGGGCTTTTTTTTGCCTCCGTTGCGTTCACTTCGAGAGCGTGGGTAAAAAAAAACCGACATCCAGGGGATGTCGGTATGTGCTGCTTATTGCCTCATGCGTTTAGCAAGATCCTCTTGAAATGCCTTTCGGCTGTCTTGCGCGTCGCTTCGAAACTGACCAGTCTTGGCTGCGATATCTTTGTCGCGGCCAAGCGCGGTGGTGACGAGAATGACAAGAAAAACTGCGACAAGCACGAGTCCTACTACCATGCCAAACTTCTTTTGCAAGGTATCGACCTTCGTGTTCGCGGTCTCTGCATGTAACCGCTGTGCATCAGCGTGCAGCCTTTGGGTCTCCGCGGCGATGCGCGGAACTTCTGCTACAAGACGAGATGCGTCTGCGCGGTGCTTCTGGCCTTCCTCGACCAGTTTGTTCGCCTCGGCGGTGTACTTCTTAGCAAGGGACGACCTGGCTTCGTCGACGAGGTCTTCTCGGGCGCGGGCCCGAGCGAGTGCGCTCTCGTCATCCTCCGGTTCTTTTGACGCCCGCGTTGATGCACGCGCCTTGCCGCCAAACGCAGACTCCGCGCCCACTTCAGTCACTGAACCGTGATGGAATCCCTCGGCTTCGGACGAAGCGAAGGATCCGTCCAAGGCAAACTCCCGCTGGGGGTCGATCTCTCGCTCTATGCTCACGTCCTTTGTCGCGCTCATTGGGCTCTCCTGTATTGTCGAATGTTACATCGGCGATATCCTAGTGGTCCTATGTGATCGGCATCTGAAGGTGGCAGCGGGGTTACAGTTGTTGGTGTGCCCAGCGGCCAGCAAGGTCTACAATCGGTGAAAATTCTGTTAGGAGGCCCATGTGGCTACCGTGCTGAAGTACGTCGTGCGGAACGGTGCGACGTCGGAGGGTGTCGCGCGCGAGGTGCACCGATTGGTGGCTGACCTTGAAAGCCGGCACGCGACTGTATCGGTCGTCCCCCTTCCGAACAGTGACCTGGGAACTGGCGAAGTAGGCTACCTCATCATTGGAGCAGGGGATGCCGCAGCTCGTGCGCCTGAGTCTGATCGAGCGGAGGGGCTTCTTCCTCCTGACTTGCGTCACATGACGGGCGACAAGCTCGTTGACGACCTTATCGCTGCCGATATTTTCAGGTAAGTTTGCTCGTAGTTCCTTTGTGGTCCGGTACGGACAAAAAAATGCCTACTGACAAGTGTCAGTAGGCATTTGCCATTTAGGCGAGCTGATATACGCCGAGGGAGACGCGGACGAAAAACCGTTCGTCCTGGAGAACTTGGCGCACCTTCGCCTTCCAGTGGACATTCTCGCGGGACATCGCATAGGGCTCCATGGCCGCGTAGATCTGATCCAGTGGGACGGGCGAGCGACCGTGGAGCGCGCGCCGGACCGCGGATCGCCACGTCGCAGCAACGATGTTGTCGACCCGTCGTTGAATGCGGACGAGCATACTGAACGCACGGCCGCCGGCTTTCCTAAACACCAACAGTTTTTCGTGGCCGATCCGCACGAAGGAATTCGCGTAGTGTTTTCGGTCGCTGCTGCATTGGTGCTGGAGCTTAATGATCTCGTCCACTAGCCGGCCTGGTGCGATGCGTTCAACGAGCGAGGATAGGTTGTAGTAGCGTCCCTCTCGCCGTAGATTTCCCATCAGCACGCCGTAGTGTCCATTTGGAGCGCATGCGTCGTGGATGTTCATCAACGATACCGCCAGGGCTTCGGTGAAATCCGGCAAAGTCATTCGGCTCATATCGCTCGGGTGTGGCACATTCCCCCACTGCGAGCCGCTGTAGTGGATCATGTCCCAGTACGGAGGATGCCACCACACTGCTGCCGCATCTTCGCCCAGAAAGGCGCGGAAGTCGTCCCGGAGCAGATCAAAGCCTTGATGCAGGTCGGTGCCCTTGAAGCGCACGCGCAACTCGGCAGCCACGTGCGCGCTCGTGCCGCTGCCGATGCTCGGATCGGCAAACAGTCCGTCCAGCCTTGGAAGGTAAGTTTCAACGAAATCCTTGATGACGTGTCCTGAGCAGTTTCCGCGATAACGGCTATTGCCGTAGCTTCCTCTGTCCGGATAAGAGCAAACGGACGTTTTGAACATGAGTGATACCTCGACAAAATGGGTTGGGTTGGAATCCGATCCCAGCCAAGTCGAAGACATCTCGCGGTGGAGCGTCTGAGTTCCCTAGAGCTCCGCTCTCGGGGCGCCAAGCGCAGTGGCCCGAGAGCGGGAGTTTCGGGCGTAATCATGGCGTCGTTGACCCCGGGGGGGGACCCCGTCCCGCCGGTGAAGCAGGAGGGGGTGACACCCCTTTGGCGGTGTTGACCGTCGGGTTCTGCTGAGGCCGAGTCATAAGGTGACGATCACATTGGCCAATGGTCATTAGTCATACTGCAATGGGAATTTCCTGCGGCAAATTCGCGGCCGGAATTTCGGGTCCGGGGGTTCCCAACACCCCGGTGAGGATGGCTAAATATTGCTTGGGAAAGGCCCTAGTACGGGAACGAGGGGGTCACAGTTTGCTTAACCTAGTAGGGACCCGAGGGTCCGTCAGATGAATACGTACCGAACAGCCGCCGACAACGCTGCGCAGCGGGTCGAAGACATGAGACAAGTGATCGTCCGCATAGATGATGCCCTGCGCAGGCTGGACCAACTGCTGGACGCCTTGCAGCCGGCGTTGCCCGGGAAGCTTCGCGTCGAATGGCGACTCGTGGGTGTCAGGGGGGAGGGCGAGGATAGAAGGACGTTGACGCCCCAGGTTGTTAAATGGCTGCGCAAGAACAACGAGAGCGTTTGGTGGTCGGTCGCGTTGCGGAAAGGGACTGCTTCCCGAAGCCGGCGCCGGTCCAAGGACTTCGAGGCCAATTCAGAAGCGGTGTCCAAGGTATGTCAGGAGGTCGATCGATTGCTCGACAAGCGCGCGAGGATAGGAACATTGTTGCAACGCTTCTCCTCTGGGGTTGGCGGGTTGTTGCCAGCCACATTGCATTGGCTCGACGAAATGGAGTCCATGCTGGATAAGATCCAGCGTCCCGCAGCAAATCCCCAGTCAAAGGGCGAGGTCTGAGGCGATGCCAACGGTGCATCAGTAGCCGGTCGGGCCTGCCCTCGTCGTGCTGGTCAACGGCGCCTGAGTTCTCTCCAGCTTTCACCACTTCAAATCCCCTAGCAAATTCCCTGGCAAATGCCCGCCTCTGCGAGGCGGTCAAAGGGCCTTGGCTCTTATGGGCGATTCTTCAGTGGTCTCTGCCGCGGAGAGCATGCGCACGTACGTATGCCTGGCTACGCTGACTCCCAACTACGCGACGTCCATACACACAGCGCAGGCATTCTCTACCCATATGCTGATCGCTAGAGCTACCCATACCCCCACACAAAGGCACCACTCAGCGGCGCAGCGCTTTGATGGGGGTAGGCAGGTGCAGGCGGACACCGCTGCTTGGCCACAGCCTACTGTCACGGCTCTACTGGCCTAGCCAAGGGCCTTGGCTTCCCCTTCAGCTTGGCGGCCCTATACGTTATGCTGTGCCAGCAGTCATCTGGCTATCCACCATTGATCACTGTCGTCTGTTAACGGCTTTCAGGCGGCTAGGCGTCACAGTGGCATCCCAGGGCATGCGTCCCGCTGCACGTGGGATACGCTGTTGCTGGATTGGATCGTGCCTCGGCAGTGGCGATACCTTCCGCCCCTTGCTTCTCTCCCGTCTTCCCTAGAAGTTCCCATTTTGGATTGCACATTCCAAAAGCTGGTTCTTGCCTGCTCGTCTTGGCCTCATAGGGATAATAGGTTATACCTACCCCGGGCCAACCTACCTCATTGTGCAAATGCGCTTCTTGGCGTCCTGTAGTCAGGTTTCCCTTGCCCGGCAAGGGGAAAAGATTTCTCTCGGCCCTGGACCTGCTTTTTTTGCCCGGTGCTCCCTGTTTTGCACTTGCGCGGGTTGGCGACAATTGTTTGTGCATCGAAATCGATTTAAGGCGTCGTCGGGGAAGGGGGTATGCAACCCCTTGGGCGTGCGCGGAACGCCCCACCAGGCTTGCGATATCCGCTTTGGCGGGCGTTTGAGCGGAGGGGGCTCGGGGTTTGGCGGTCCACCAGCATCACGGGCAGGTCGACGGCGCGAAGCGGCGTTGACACTGGCGTAGCCAGTCAAGATATGGGATTGGGATTGGTAATGGGATTGGGAGCTTTGCCTCGGGTTCGAGCTCGGATTTCAGCAAAAACCCGGATTGAACCTGCCGCTATCCCAGGACAAACCGGCTGGGTTTTTGCTGGGTTTTTGATCGGGTATTTGGAGCGGGAAGAGGCATGGATGAGGGCGCTTGATTGGCCTCTGGCGCATTCGTGAAAGCCGCTGGGATAGTTTTCGAAACCCACTGGGTTTTTTACGCAAGGCTGGAGGAGGTAGTGATTGGAATGCGGGAAGCCGGTGTTCCTGCGGGTTTGGAGTAGGTATCCAGACGGATACCCGGGTGAAACCCAAACAAAACCCACCGGGTTTTTTACGAGGGGGCGCGCGTAGCGCCTGAAGGATCGGACGTGGGCGAGGCGGCCCATTTGGACATCAAAACAACCCAGCAATAACCCGCCGGGTTTACAGGAGGCAATGTTGATTTGGTTGGAACTCAGCGCAGCTGCGCTTGCCCTTGTGGCTATTTGCGCCGGGGGCGCGTACTTCTGGAAGGATCGCACCCGGAAAGAGCCTCAGCGGGTCGAAAAGCGAACTGCGCCGCGAGCGCAACCTTTGGCGGGGAGTTTGGGAGGGGAGCGGGGCGCACAGTCGCCTACGCCGATCGTCGCTCCTGTGGTGCCTCCTCCTCCTCCTCCGCCACCCCCGAGCTTGTTGGCAGCCGAAAGGCAGCGCGAAATACGGGCTGAACTCAGTCACCGACTCGAACGAGCAGGCCGAGCCCTCCCCTCGGATGAGCAATGGAAGATGATCCTTACGCCATCGACATGCGTGCGCGTGGCGGCCGGGGCTGGCTCTGGGAAGTCGACGACGCTTGCGCTACGCGTCATCGTGCTTCGCTATTACCTGGGGGCGGCCTGGGACGAGATCACGGTCGTCACGTTCACGAACAAGTCGCGAGACGATTTCATCAAAAAGCTGCTTTCTAATGCCCAGCTTTTCGAGCCAACCATCAGCAAGCGGCTGATCGAAGCGAGGGTACGCACCTTTCACTCGCTCGCGTTCCGCCAGGCGCGGGCGGCAGGCCTGAACGTCAACACCGCGGACCGGATACCGAAAAAATCCCCTGTCAAAGACCCGCACATGCTGGACGGCGCCGGCGAACCGGGGGCGCCTACTGATGATGAGGACTCGCCAGATACGCCGTTCGCGCCCATCGCCAAGCTCGATGAATTGCCGGTTTTGCCCGAGATTTTGCGTGAGGTGGGCGGCAAGTTGCTGGATGCTGACCCGGCCTTCAAACAGGCGGTCATCGGGCTTGAAAGGGCCTTTCTGTTCGCACAGCCCAGAGCCGGGGAGGCTGAAAAGCGGGTGCCGCGTGTCAAGCTCAACCAAGCGCGCGATGAGGCCCGGACGCAAGAAATTTACGAACTATGGTGCGAGAAATACCGCTCCGAGCTCGATGCAAGCGGAATTGCGTTCAAGGTCGAACCGTTTTACTTGGGTAGAAACCCAGCATATGCCCGAGCAAATCCGGCCATAGGCCCCTGGTACTCCAACGCGACTGTGCCCAGCCTGGCGGCCCCAGGCCAGCCGGCCCCGCTCGTAATTCTCGGGATACCACGAGAAGTGGCTGAGCTTAAGCCGCCCCGACGATTCTCAACCGGGGGCGACACGATGGCCATGGCCGTGACTTCCGCTTTTAAGGTTGGATATCTGCAAGATATCCCGGCGACGATGCCCATAATCTGGATCTCAGAGCCCGCTCAGCTGGCGCACCTTGCCGAGCAAGTCCGATACTCCTTAGGAGCGTTCCACGGCTTCCCACAGTTTCAGGTGCAGCTTGAAGGGGAGTTCCAACCTCGCTGGGTGTTGGAGGCATTCTGGGCAGAGGCTCAGTTCATTCAATGCCTCGGGCTCGATGTCGCAAAGACCTGCGTCAAAATTGCGCCCGCGCTCAAAGGCGTGGACAGGCTGTTCGTGGACGGGCTGGCCCGTTTCTGGCCCGCGTTTACGGAGGAAGTTCATGCGAACGGCATGACGACGACGGGCGAGGTGTTTGCGCAGCTTGGGGGCGCCGCAGGCATGGCGCGGCTGCCAGCGGACGCCTTGCGTAACTCCCGTCATCTTTTGATCGACGAGTTTCAGGACATCTCCTTGAATTTCGTGAAGTGGATCCGCGCTCTCCGCGATCGACAGCTGGCGACCGACCGGAGTTCGAATCCGAAGCTGCCCAGCTCGTTTATGGTCGTGGGCGATGACTACCAATCGATTTATGGCTGGCGTGGAGCGTCGCCCAACTTCTTCATCGACTTCGCAAAGTACTTCTCGCCAGGGTTCGAGCCGAGCCAGCTTGTCTTGTTGGCGAACTATCGTTCATCCTCTGAAATCGTTCAGACTGCCGAGATGATGCTTGAGCGCGTTGCTTACAAACTTCGCAAGCCGCCGGCGGTCGCCAAAGGCCCGGCCAAAGACTTTGGCATGCCCGTGAGCATGACAAAGGTCGACGACGCCGCGGATTATCGCGCTCTCGCTGGGCTGGGTGCGGACGGTATGGTGATGGCGAGAACGAACACAGTCCTCGATGAAGTCAAGCCCCGCACCCCACGTTGCCAGTACCTCACCATTCATGGCGCCAAGGGCCTGGAGGCCGAGCATGCCGCGATACTGGGCGACGTTTCCGCTCCTGCTCCGCATCCCATTCGCACCCAGTTGTACAAGCTGGCGGGATTGGGTGATTACGATCAATCGCAGCGAGACGAAGCGCGTAGGCTGGTCTACGTTGCGATCACGCGTGCCATGCACACGGTGAACTGGGCGGTCGCTAATCCGCGCCAGGGCAGCCTGTTTGAGGAGCTCGACGGGCTCCTTCAAGCCCGTTCCAAAGCCCCGATCAAATCCTCTGCTTCAAACCCCGGGCAAACGCTCGATCAAGCGAGTGCTAGCCTGGCGCAGGCTCGCGCCCATCTCGAACGAGCGGGCGTCAATACTGGAAATGGAGGGCATTGATGAGCGCGACGACAGCACAGGAGACGGAAGGCTTCGTGCGCATCAAGTACCAGCGCACAGCTGCGGTGGCCGCAGGGGGCGGCAGCGGTGGCACCAGGCCAAGCTTTGTGTCCATGGACAAACTGCTTTTTGACGTTCTTGTCCGCTTAGTTGGCACCGAGGCCGCGGCGAGAGCGAAGATCAAGGCCTGGGCAAAAGAAGAGTCTGGTCGATTCGCGCCGGGGGGCGCTTCGGTGTCCAGGATGGTCCAGCAGAGGGTATATGCCCTCATGCTCACGCGTCTCCCCGCGCGAGGGGCGTAGTTACAAGCGCTGGCGGACAATGGCCATGAGGATCCTCATAATAGGCAATAGTTGCCTATATATAGCGAGGGTGTTTTCATGGCCAATATCAGGTATTTCTACGACCACGGCGCAGATACTGTCGCGTTGCAAGGACGCGGAATGTTCGGCATGCCCAATGCCGAGTTCGCTGCCAAGTTTCCGGGCGTCAAGGGAATCCGTTATGACGGCTTTTCGATGCGGGTTGCATATGCCGTCGCCGGGGGCGGTGACCCGCTGCCGGTAACCCGCATGATCGAATACAAGGCTTTCCCGTCGCGCCATGAGTGCGATGCGCGGTGCATGACCGCCCGAGGAAAGGTCATGCGCTGCGAGTGCTCATGCGGTGGGAAGAATCATGGCAAAGGCATGTTCTCTCGATGACGCGCGGGTGGAGGCGCTGCGCGTGCGCCGCCACATTCTCAGTACGGGCACCCAGCTGGCCTACATCGTGCAATGCGCCGGGCGCTCGTATGCATTCGACGTGACCGATGAATGCGTCTGCCGACCGCGTGAAGTGTCGCCTCCCTATGCCACCCGGTTCGCGCGGGACATGGCGAAGGCGATCGCGGCTCGTATGAACGACGGACGAATCCATCGCGGCATTGCCGTCAACGCAGTGCAAGCGCTGGATGCATTCCTATCCCGGCCTAGTGCATAGCGGCGGGCCAATTCACAGCGCAAACCGACATGCGCTTTGCGCTATGCACATTGCCCAAGCGCAGCGAAACAAACGAGTATCCAGGTAGGCAACCATTGCCTATATCATTTCACTGTACCGGCGTGCTACGCCGAACAGATGCAACTCACCTGGAGGTCATATGTCGCAATTGGGTTTTGATCTTGGTGCTGCCGAAGAAGTCTTTCGCGCAGCCGCTCCCGGAACGTGGCTGGGGGAAGTTCTGCCCCTGGAAGACGCGATTGTCCGGCTGGAGCAGGTCCTCGCGCAGGGGTTCGATGACATTCCTCAGGCGGTCCGCGCAATGTACGCAGAAGGGGTGGAGGGCCTGCTAAGCGAGCTTCGCCGCGAAGACGCTGTGTTCGGCCTCCTGTGCCGTGATCGCTCGCCCGCAATTCCCCTGGACGCGGCAGAAGATGCGATAGCCACCTTCGAAGAGCATTGTCGCGCGGTGATGGCGCAGCCGGGAGCGCACCCCCGCCAGTGCGCGAAAAGCCGCTTTGCAAGGCACTACAGCACCACGGCGTTGCATTGCGACGGATTCGGCAGCCTTGTGCTGACCCGCTGGGGCGAGACTCGCCATGAACTGGTGTTCCACATGGGACGCTCTTTGGTCTTCCTTGATAGCTACCGCGACCACCTGCAACGCCACAAAGTGCCCATGCAGATATGGGCCCCCGCGTATAGCGCGGACAAGATCGCCTACAGCCCTAAGGGGCCGGCGGGCGTGGCGACCTTCAATTACGGCGGGCGAGGGTACGTCAACGACGGGATGTTCCACTGCGGGGAATACAGCGAATGCGAGGGATGGTCCTTCGTGCCGCTGTCGCAATGGCAAGGCGAGACCTTCACCTATGAGGAGCAATGCCGTGCCTGGGATTCTGGGGCGCTGGAGCGGGGAGACCGGCGGGGCCTTGTCGTCAGCGTAAGGGGCGTCAAATGCGTTCTCGACGGAGCTTTGGTCTTCTTTGACGACACCGGCTCCTACAGCCTAGCGCGTGCTATCGCCGAGAGCGCATCCGACGAGGACGACGGTGAGGACTATCCGGACGACGATGAAGAGGGCGACTTCGACGAGGAGGAAGAGGATTCTCCGCGCCAAGGGGAGGATGCCACGCGCGAGGATTGCGCAGCGCCGCGCAAGGAAGAAGAGCAAAACTCTGATCTCTTGCTCTGCTTGACGTGATGGCGCGGGGGCTGAGGTGCCCACGACCGAGCCTGCCGCCGTCGACCCCTTTTCCTCTTGCCCGGTGGGTACGTGTGCGCCCTAACGTGCCCACGAGCAAATTCGCCCCATGGTCGCCACGGGTACGGCACCGCGCAAAAGGAAAGGCAGCGGCCAGCTGCGACCGCGTGCCGGGGTAAGTAACACTTTGCGGTCATGGTAGGCAATAGATGCCTATATAATGTTTGAGAGGTTTAAATAAACCATCGTCAAATGTTAATTTTTCGGCGGGTTGCCTGTAGGTCGCCCGCTGGCATCCCGCCCACAGGAGCATCCGCCATGATCCTTATCTCGACACTTCGCAAGATGCGAAACAAGCCCGTGTTTGTGGTGACCGTCCCGGCGCATACCCGCCAGGTCGGCAGCCTCCCGCCGGTCAATGTTGCAAAGGTCCGCGATGGTTTCGCTACGAAGAGCCAAGCCGATAAGTTCGCTTCGGATAACGACCCGCGCCAGTGGGGGGCGGCTGAGTTTCCGGTGGTCGCGCGCATGCCGGCTCATGAATACGCTGCCAGCTGCGGCTTGCCGCTCCCGGGAACCGCCATGGGCGGCGGCTTGGACGCCGCGCTGGCCGAGCTGATCGAGCGTGTGGCAAGCGGGGAAGAGTTTCCGGACGCATGCGGTCGTGCCGCGTCCCGGTTCGCTGTTTGCTACGACGCGCTGCGCGCAGCCTACGACGAACGAGAGGAAGCCTGATGGACCGGAACGCAGAAGTCCAGAAGATGGCGTCGCAGTTTGGCCTCGATGCGAACGCCCTTCATCACCTTGTGGCTTTCCTCCGCGCAAGTCACGCTCGCCATAGGGAAAGCGGAGAGATCCCGGACGCGATGAGCGCTGCGGAGCAAGAGGCGTACATCCGTGCGGGCGTGGTCGCGTGGCGAGATCACACCAGCGCGCTTCTAGAGGAGCTGCGCGACGGCCAGAGCGATCGCGCCAAGGCTTTCCGCGCCGAGCTCGTCGTCGGGGTCTATGACTCCATTCGCAGCAACATCCGAAATCCGCAGGGCTGACTATGAACTCAGACAAAGCCGAAGGCCGCGCCGTCGCGGCGCGCAAGAAGGCGGCCTTAGTCGCTGCCAAGAAGCTCGATGCGGCGGCGGATGCGGTCAGTGCTTTCGCGCTGGCGTGCGCGATGTGCGCCGATGCGTCCTCCCCCCGTGGAGACGACGACGGCCGTCGTCTGCTCGCGCAGAACATGCGCGAGTACGCGGGCCACCTGAGTAGCGTTTACGACAAATAGCACGGCCTTCGGGCGCCAAGGTGTTTGTGATCGCTTCTAGCGGTATAGGCAGAAAGGAAAAATCATGGTGATTGAAAAAGGCAGTAACGGTCGCTGGTTCGTCGATGGGGAGCCGGTAGTGGTACAGACCACCCGTTATCCAGACGGACTGATGTACCAAAGTGCGAACATCCCGGACGAGGATGTAGAGGCGCTCATCAAAATGCATACCTTCGTGGGCGTCCAAAATCAGCATGGCGAGCGCGTGGAGCTTTCGTTTGACATGGACGGCTGGTCATTGTTGGTAGAGGACGAAGGTGAGCAGCAGGACGATGGAGGGAGCAGGATCGAGACCGAGGACCGTATAGGCGGCACCTACCGCGAGGACGTGCCCGGCGGGATGTTCGGCGACCGTCTCAATCGCGATCGCCGGTATTGGCTGGCATGGGCGACAGTGTCCCGGGAAACTCAAGGCGATTGTCTGCCTGGAATCATGGACGACTTCGGCTCGCTCGTGCCCGTCCCGTCGCCTCGTCGTCAAGCTCAGCTTTAAAGGAAAGGCCGTGTCTACCGCATACGAGCTTTTGATGTCCTGCCCCGACGACCAGATCACGCGAATGAAGTTGGTATGGAAGGCCGTCGCGGCCGGTGAATGGAAAGAAGCGGCTCATCATCTGCGCAATGCTGCCAGCGAAGGCGAGTCTTCCTGGCACGGCCATTGTGGCGAGTTGGCCGGACATTACGACCGCAAGGTTGCCATGCAAAGGGCCCCCGGCCTGGACAACCAGGCCTGACAGAGAAGGAATGACCATGGACGTAAAAGTTGGGCGCACCTACCGCGCAAAGCGGCCCGCCGAAAGTGGCGGACTGGTAAACGATCGCACGGTTCAGTGGATCGGATCCGTTGGGCAAGTGCAGTACGACGGGCCTGCCGTGCGGCGCGGCAGTCGATACCCCATCGTCAGCCGCGCGGCGTTCGAGGCGTGGGCCGATCGCGACGTCACCGATGAGTTGCCCTCCGGCGAGTATCAGGATTGGGCCGACTATCGCGCTTCCCAGCCTTCGGCTTAGCTCAGGAGCTTCATACATGAACAAGATCAAACCATATACCTGGATCGTCCGTTTTGATGTGGCCCCCGAATGGGTTGCGGACGGGTTCAACCTCACCGACGAACGAGCGCTCCTGTTGCTCGCTGGTGACCTGCGGCATGCCGACAGCAGCTTCGAGCTCGCAGCGCGCGTGCTGGCTGCGCCTGCCGCCCTGCGAATTGCACGCGAACAAGGCTATGGACCGAAGCACAACGGTGCAGGAAGGGCAGTGGCCGAGATTATGAGCGGTGCGCCTCACGCGTATTCGGATGTCCGTAAACGCTCTGATGTAACAGTGGACAACGCCATAAGCGCAGCTATCGATTTGCTCAATAGCGTTGCCTTTGTGCGTGATGAGAACGACAACACTGGGGCGATCCTTGCAAAGCTGCGGGACGCGCGGGCTCTCCTGCGCGGAGACGATCCGATCTCGGAAATCCAATGGCGTCCTGTGCAGGACTAGCCGCGTAAAGCTGGGATGCCGGAGAACTGGGGGCGCTTCGCCGCCTTTCGGAATCAACTCTTTGGGAGAGCGATTTGCAAACGAGTTTGGATAGTTCGATGTCTGCGCTTCGGCGGCGTCTGGCGCAGGCGGAACTGAAGCTGGCCATTGCAAAGAAGGAAGCGACACAAGCCCAGCGGAAAGAGGATCGAGCGAGCGAGGTGGTTCGTGCGTTGCAGGAAGAAATCGCGTGGGTGCAGCTGCGGCAATGGGGCAGTACGCCGGATCTGGCCGAGCTTATGCGGTCGGATGGAACAGGCGGCATGGTCTTCTACAAGGCACTCAGCGCCATCGCAGAGTCGTGGGGGCTACATGTCTTCGGGACTTGGAGTGACGCAAAACAACTCGTCCTTAGCTTCGGGCTGAACCGTGCACAGCACGGGGCCATTGAGCGCGTGGAACAGGCTATCAATTACTTCGCGCCCGCCATGAAGCGCATAAAGGGAGGGTGGGTGCGATTCTCGGTGAGCCACCCGCAGCCCGAGGCGTGCGCGTGGGAACTGCGTTATGCCCCGAAGAGCGGGCGTGCGCGGCTTGCCCGTCTCGTGTATGGAGCTGATGACAGCGTTCTGGATTTCGCTTCGCTACGTGGAGCGCTGGAGTACGTTGAACAGAACCTCTGGCTGGAGGACATCATCGATGCACCACCGACAGCTGCCCTGGAGTACGTCATAGCTGCGGAAGGGGATGGAGGGCGGCATGGGTGACCGCAAGTTGGGCCCGGTTCATTTCGCGGGGGCGCTCACCAATGGCTGGCTGCGCCACACCTGCCGGTTCAAGGTCGTCGACCTTGGTCCGGGTGGCACCCCGAGCCGCGAAGTGGTCTACAGGGCCGATTTTCTTGAACAGGCTCAGGAGGCGTATATCGCGGCTTGCGAGGCGGCGGGGATTGTGCATGGCACCTTGCGCATCTTCCGGTGTGCTGATTGGGCCGCATACGCGTAAACGATTTCGGTACACAGTGCTCGCGATGACCCTATTGCCGCGCAATGCCTGTTACAGGCTATGGTCTTGATAGGCAATCGTTGCCTATATAATTCCAGGGTGATTTAAATAAAGGCACGAAGAATGTAAAGTCTGTGCCGCGACCCTGGAGAGAGTAATGCTTGAATCCGCAACGACCATCCCTGCTTGCCTAGATTCCCTGCTGAACGTGCAGCGCCAATGGGTGAACGATCAACTCTGCAATAACGACGTTTCGAGCGACGAGGAGATGTCGCAGTTCTTGCAGGCCGAGGTGGGCTTGAACACCGACCAAGTGAAGTCTGTCATGGCCTATCGCGACAGTGCCTTGGCGGACCCCTTTTTTCAGCTGTTTCCGTTCGAGAAGGTGACCGAGTTCGCGGGTTGTGCGGCGCGAATTGGCGAGCCGGATTCCAAGGGACTCTTTCGGGTGGAGGTCGGTCATCGCATCTGGGTCGACGCGGCCGCTGAGGATGCTGAGCGCGCCCGCGAAGTGGTCCAGGCTGCGGGCTATGCCGTGCGTTCCGTGCGTGTCGCTGTTTGAGGTGACGATCATGGAGACCGCGATCGATTGCTTCGCAGGAATGGGCGGAAACACGGAGGGGGCGCGGATGGCTGGCATCAAGGTCACGTGGTGCGCCAACCACTGGCGTTCCGCTGTGGATACTCATGCAGCCAATCACCCGGACGCAGCGCATATCTGCCAGGACGTTCACCAGGCCGACTGGACCAAGGCTCCGGCGCACGACCTTTTCATGGCCTCGCCCGCGTGCACGGGGCACACACCTGCACGGGGTAAGGATAAGCCACATCACGACGCGGCGCGAGCCACAGCATGGGCAGTAGTGTCGGCCGTCGAATGCCATCGGCCGCCTTTCGTTCTGGTGGAGAACGTGCCGGCCTTCGCACAATGGGCTCTGTATCCTGCATGGTGCGCCGCTATGGCCGCACTGGGCTATACGCTGTCACCGATGATTTGGGACGCCGCGGACTGCGGTGTGCCGCAGCATCGAAAGCGCCTTTTGATCGTGGGGACGCGCAGCCGACATCCCATCCAGCTGGACTCCCCGAAACGCGAGCATCGTGCGATCGGTGAAGTGATCGACTTCGCGGCGGGAAACTGGTCACTCGTGCAGCGTCCTGGCCGGTCAGAAAAGACTCTCGACCGAGTTCGTAACGCGAGACGCGCTTTTGGCGAGCGATTCGTGATGCCCTACTACGGTTCCGGGTCGGGATTGACCGGGCGCGCGCTCGATCGCCCCTTGGGCACCGTTACCACCCGCGCACGTTGGGCGGTCGTGGACGGGGACAGGATGCGCATGCTCACGATTGCCGAGAACAGAGCGGCTATGGGCTTCAGGAAGGATTACATCCTTCCAGCGAATCAAGCGGTGGCCTTGCACATGCTGGGCAATGCGAACCCGCCGCCGATGGCGTTCGAAGCGATATCCGCGCTGCGGAGGGCTGCCTGAGCAAATACACGGGGGGCGCTGGTCGAAGGCTGGCCTCCCTGGTCTGAGCCGCTTCAGTGGCCGGGACAACCCTTTCTTTGCCGGGTCTCGCCTGTTTGAGGGGCCGCGTGCGCCATCCCCGGCGAAACCTGCTGTTTTATGTGCGTGGAGGAAAAAGCGTGAAACTCACCAAAGCAAGTTGGACCTCCTTCGATTTCATTCATGCGGTGGAGTTGATTGGCGTAGGCCAATCGCAGGTTCTGACGTCGACAAAGCGCTTGTCCCGCATCGAGGGCTTCGCTCTGATGTGGAGTTTGCGGTTGATATATGGCGATTGCGATGCGGCGTCGATCGGACGGCTGCGAGGGGCGCTTCACGTGTCGCTCGACCATTGCATGCGCGAGGTTGAAGCGCGTCGTTTCCGCTTCGTTGCGCGATCGACATACGACCATTTGTCGGAGCTGTTGGTGGCGTGGAAGCGCTCGGGAGTGGAGTCAATGTACGTGGCATACCGGGAGCACGACAGGCCTGGGCGCATGCTTGGATGGATGGCGAGGGTGGCAGAACTCCATGGCGTCGGAGTCTGTGCGGCTCAATCGCGACAGCGCAGCCGCGCCTCCGGCCGGGTATGGGGGCGCGGGCAATCGCTCTTCTGGTATGTCGGCGCAGTTTGGCGCGATACGAGGTCGACTCAGCATGCATCGCAGCCCGGACGCGTTCGATGAGCCGCACGTTCTTCAAAAATGCCCATCTCTACCGAGCGCAGGAAGACATTGCCAGCTCGTCCGAAGCGTTGGAGGAGCAGCTCGGTCGCTTGGCTTTCGCGATGCCGGAGAGCGGGCGAGAAGGGCGGGGTTGGCTTCCCGCCGGTGTGGGCAACACATGCGTGCGTGAGGTGGGACCCCATTGGCTTATTCGTATGAGAACGGCCAGGCGTCTCCTGCCTGCTGCCGTAGTGAGGCAGCGTGTAAAGGAGGTCGCAGCATTGATCGAGCACCGCCAGGGCTACAAGCCAGGCCGGAGGCAGCTGAAAGACATCAAGGATCGTGTGCTGGAGGAGCTCCTGCCGAAGGCGTTCCTTCAGATGCGGGATACCGATGTGTGGATTGATCGTGACAATGGCTGGATAGTCGTCGATACCGCTTCATCGAAGCGCGCGGATGAGGTGTTGTCGCTACTCAGCAAGACTGTCGACCCGTTTTCGGTCGAGCCGTTGCAAGTGCAGACCGCGCCCGGCCGCGTAATGACGCAGTGGGTTCTTGACGGCGAGGCATCCGAGGGATTCTCGATTGACCAGGACGCAGAGCTGCGATCGCGGGGACGTGGCCATGGCGCCATTCGCTGGGTGCGGCATTCGATTGAGACCGTCGACGCTAGACGACACATCGAGCAGGGCAAGCAATGCACCCGGCTCGCGCTGACGTGGGCCGATAAAATCTCGTTCACGTTGACCGAGGATCTGACCCTGCGCCGCCTGCGGTTCTTGGACGTACTTCAAAAGGACCTGCCCAGTGACGTGCGGGATGAGGAGGAGACGTTCGACACGAGCTTTGCTCTAATGGCGGGCGAGTTGGCCGGATTGCTCGCGGCATTGATGGCTTGCTTGGGCGGCTGCGACATAGAAGACTGAAGGCAGAGCGGGCGGCAAGCATTTGCCCATCCCGGCCTGTGATATTGCGAGGAAAAGTGTATGAAGCAAGCTAACGATGCCGTGCTGGTGTCACCCCCGAACTTGGAGCGGCACAATCCGGATCCCAACTATTTGCGGCAATTGTTGGACGAGGCGGGCCTGAGCCAACAGGAGGCAGCGCGACGGCTCGGGGTGTCTGTGCGGATGATGCGCTACTACTTGGCCGAGGACGACGGAAAGCCGGCACCCTATCTGGTGCAATTTGGACTCGAAGCGCTCGCAGCGGCAGGCCGAAAATCACAATCCTAATCGCGGGCCGGAAGAACTCGATATGCCTGCAACCCGACACCGCTGGATGGGTGTCAGGCGCGGTCCGGCCGCTGGTCCAAATCTCTGACCGGGTAGTACCTCGTGAACGGCTTGTCCCGGTCTTTCCACTGCTCATCAAGTCGGGCCTGTACGCACGGTTCCCGCAGTAACGCTGATTTGTGCTCCATCAGCAGCAGCGAGCCCGGCATCACTTCCATCTGATCGCCGTTGCGCACTGCCTCTAGCCACTTCTCCTGGCAGTATTCATAAACCCGGAAGGCCTCCAGGAGCTGGGCGTGAAGCCGCGCAATCTCCCAACAATACGCCCGTGCGGCTTCTGTCGGAGCGCTATCGAAGAAGGCCCGGAGTTGGGCGAACGTCAGAGGGGGCGGGTATTTGTCGGGGGGCATACTATGATCTCCATTACTGTATAAATATACAGTGCATCCGGAACGCTCGCGTCGAGGCGTTTGTTAGGGGGCGGATTAGCCATGGGCGGCGGCTCCACCCCTGAATGCAGACCACATCCCTTCATTCGGCAAACCGGCATTCCGCCGGACCTTTTGGAGAGAGAGCATGAATGCAGCAGTTGAAGAAGGTACGGACGTCATCCAGGCGACCAAGGTGTCTGGGGAACGTCGACTATCGATCCTACCCAAGTACTTTGGGCCTGGCCTCCGGTACCTCATGATCGGCGAGGCGCAGGTGTACAACCACATGGAAACGCTGTGCAGCGAATACCGCGGCGGCTATTGGGAGTTTTTCGAGCTGTCGAATGGGGGCTTCTTCATGGTGCCCTCCATGCAGAAGGAGCGCGTTCGCGTCGTGCAGGCGATGAACGGCTATAGCGGCGAGGTATCGGTGGAGGCGGCGGGCATCATTGCGTGCCTTTTTGGCTTCTACGCGCTTGCGTGCCAAAGCCAACAGGAAAACCATCTCGACCTGTACATGGCCCTGCGAGATTTCGCGTGCGGCCATGCTGAGGCACGCGAGATCCTCCAGGCGATTGACTAACCCCAACCCGGTTCCACTCTGGAACCGGGTTTTTTATTGCCGAGCGCCAGCCACCGGGGCATGAAGACGACCTGGGGCTACTGAGAGAGATTCCGGCACCGGACGGGCCTCGTGCTAGCGCCGGCTGTTACTATCTGTATCTAGGAGGGGTGATGCTTATTGCGTTTTTGATTCTCAGCCCCCTGGCCCTAATGTGGCTAGTGGCGGAGTTCTACCACCCGCCCACGCGGGAGATGTTCGGCAACCTGAAAAGGAACCTGTTTGGTCCTCTTTGGCGCTCGTTGACCTACCCCGTAGGCAAGCAAAGAGAGGCCTTCGGCCAGTTCTTTGTGGGTGTTGCGATCGCCAGTTGTGTCGGTGCCGCTACTGTGGCGTTTGAAACAAACTGGGGTGCGGCAACATGGGTGTTGTACGTGAAGTTGGTTGGGCTGTCCCTTGGGATGGTGCTATCATTGGCTCTGGCCAGTTTGTTCTACGGCACGAAGCAAGGAGACTGATATGGACCTCGGAACCGCTGTAATGCTTGGCGTCCTCGCCGTCGTTGTTGGTTTCGGCCTGTTCGTCGCCAACAACGTCGTGAAGACTGACCGTGAGAAACAGCGCGAGTCGGGTCACCATCCAGCGTGACACGTCGCCCGGAAAACCCTCGATTCGTTCGAGGGTTTTTTTTTGCCCTCGACCGATAGGGGCGCGGCCAGTACTCCACGAAGGCAGGCCTGCGGGGCAGGCGTGAATGCGCGGGCGAGCCGGTGAGGACGCCGCTCAATTGTCGTAGCCGTGCGAAGCGAGCACCTGGGCCATGTTTGAGCCTTCCCAGGAACCGGGCCGGCTCCGGACCATGCCGAGGTCTTCCGCAAGCATTGCCAGCGCACCTGCAACGGTTAGTAGGCCATGCGTGCAGGCTTGCTCGATCTTGACTTGGCGCGAGCCATTGAGCTGGCCCAACAACTGACGGATGTTGGTGTGAAGCTCTCGCGAGAGTCGCACGTCCACGATAACGGTGTCGGCGTCGGCGGTGGCTGGCTCCGGCTCCAACGCGAGAGCGTCCAGCTCGATGGCACGCTTGCGGTCTCGGTACAGTTTTTCGATTTCGTCCCGGGAGATGGCGATGGACACTGCATTAGGCTTTACGCCCGGACGGGGGGCGCCGTCGTCGCCGAAAAAGTGCTCATAGGGCATGTCTTTGCCCGTTTTGTAGAACACCTCAACCTGCGGCACGAAGCCGTACGCATCGCTTGCCAGATCAGGATCTTCAACTATTTGCTTATCGCTCGCGTCGATGAAGCCCGGCAGGGTCAAATCCACCGTCGCGTCTGGATCGCAATCGTTGAGGATGGCTTGAAGTTCGCGGACGGTGAACTGCTTAGGGGTGGTGGGTTCGGTGCTCATGAGAGAGTCCTCTGGGAGGTCTACTGTTGAATGTCAGTAAGGCGCTTTGAGTGATGGGATTGGCGTTATGTGCTATGGGCATTGCGTAATTGCACCGCACTCCTCGAAGGGGGCGTTGCGACACATCGGGATACCGCACCTAAGCTTTAGATTGGGCTTCCCCCAAACCTGGGTGAGGCAAGTCGCGCATCGGTATTTGACGCGGTTGGACCGGTTGACCGCCTCGCCAGTCGGCAGCGCCAGCACAGATTCGGCCCGGCCCAGTCCAAGGTATGCCGTAGAAGCGGGCGCTGGCGCTGGCGTCAGAGCATCTGGAGCGGCTGGCGGTGCGGCCGTGATAGGCATGGGGGCGACGGGCAGCCGCTCAGCAGGAAAGCGGTCGAGCCAGGAAAGCGTGAATTCGCGGGTGAGCAGCGAGTCGCATGCCAAGTCGAAAACGCCGCCAGGCTCGATGTAGTGATCCATCTGCTGTCCCGTTTTGCGGCCGCCGGGCTTGCCCGTATCGGAGGGGATGAGTCCGATGGATTCCATCTTGTCCGCCCATTCCTTGTTGTGGTATCCGCGGCGGCTGAAGCTGCCGAAATGGCGCTGCCACTGGTGGACTTGTTCGTGGACCAGGGTGGAGAGGGTGTTCTTGATGGTCTGGCTTGCGAAGTACGCTGGGTTCAATGCGATTTCATCGACCATGTCGCCCGTGCCGCGTCGTACGAATCGGCCTTTCGAGAAGTAGCCATAGGTGCCTTTGCGCCGTTGCAGCGTAATCAGGCACGGCGGAAGCTGCGCGTCGAACATGGCCCGGTTGAAGTGTTCGAACGCTACGTACAGTTCGCCGTACGCCTCAGCGGTTGGGCCATCCGCGGACGGCTCGAAGAATGCGGTTGGCATGGTCATGTCGCAAAATTTGGCGTTCTCGCCCCTTACGGAGAAAATTTAGCTATGCTTTAATTCCACTCGATGCATCGCTCGTTGTGCATCGTCAACGACTCTCTCCAAGTCGCCTCACTCGACGAGACTGACGCCCCGGCCGCCCCACGGTTCGGGGCGTTTTTTATTGGTCATACCGCTTCAATCGGGCGCGCGGATACATCTTCTGGTATCGGTAATATTAATTGATACTTTACGCCAAATAAAGCATCAATTTATAATTGCCCAAAAGTAGCTTTGCTCGCCTTTAGGGCGCATCGCCAACCCATCCGCAGCGGGCCCATCAGTTATGGAGGCTGTCTGCATCAGCGCCTCACGTAGGCCAAGGAGAACGCCATGAATGACCAAGTGCTCGATGACCAACTTCCGCCGACGACCGTCGAGCGCGAACTCGTGCGGGGCAATGTGAAAGCGAGCATGGACGCCGCGGGCGCGAAGAGCTCGGACCTCTGGAACGTGCCGTATGAGCAGATCCGCCTGATTCCTGGATGGCAGCCCCGCATCAACAACGAAAAATGGCGGAAGCGGGTCGCCTACATCGGTGGCCTGATCCTCGCCAACGGCTATGCGCCGGACAAGCCCGTCCAGGGCTATGTCGCGCGCGAAGGTGGCCTGGACGTGCTCTACCTGACCGAGGGGCATACCCGATATCATGCGACCGGATGGGCGCGGGAGCACGGAGCGAAGATCGAGCGTATTCCCATGATCGTGCTGCCCAAGGGCACGACCATGGTTGACCTCACCGTGGCTCAAGCTAATGCCCAAGAGGGCACGCCGCTCGCACCCTATGAGCTGGGCATTTTGATGAAGCGGATGATCGGATATCAGGTGTCGGTATCCGAAATTGCCCGTCGTTTTGGCTACAGCGAGCAGTACGTCAATGATTTGCTCTCGCTGATGGGCGCCCCGAGCCGAATCCGACAGATGGTGATCGAGGACAAGGTGTCGGCCGCCGTGGCGGTCCAGTTCCTCAAGTCACACGGCGACAAAGCGGAGGAGCGCCTCCTGGAGGGGCTCAAGATCGCGGATTCCATGGGTCAAACGAGGGTGACCCGCAAGGTTCTTTCGACCGGGCCCAAGGTCCCTCCGCGATACGTGCCGAACCTCTACGACGCAATGACGAAGGTCGCGCCGTATCTTCAAGGGTTCCTGCCGGGCGAGACCGCCGAAATTCCGGGTTTGGAAGATGAAGCCGACCTGGTCACGGTGAAAATCAGCAAATCGGCGCTGGAGGCATTCCGCGAGACGCACTTGCAAGTCACGGAAGCCATGGAGAAGCGTTCGCGCAAACAGCCGACTGCGGGGGCGGAGAACGCCGGCGACGTTGGCACTCAAGGGGAGCAACAATCGCTAGCGTGACCGTATAGGCAATGTCCGCCGTAGGGAGGGGCGCGGGGCGGCCCCGACTGCTCCTCCTACAGCGGTTCGCGCGGGTCTCAAAGTTCCTGGACTACGGGCTCGCGGTCGGACTTGCCTTGCTTTGTCTTTGCCGGGTGGACAGGCGCGACGCCTGCCTCCGCCATCAGGAGTTTGCGCTCCATCGTGCATCCCCACTCGTATAGCTCCACCACCAAGAGACGTTGAGCGAGCGGGAGCGAATCCCAATACTGCTTGGACGGGGGCGCGTATCCCACCCATTTCGGGTCGGCCTGTAGTTTCTGGGCGGTGAGCCACAGCTGCTCATCCAACCCGATCTGACACCGCAGTTCTGAATGCTCGATGTCGCCGGCGAGCACGCGCAGCCAGAACTGAGGGATGCCAAGCCAAGCTGCCAGCCAGGCGCCCCGTTCCTTATCGCGGACGAGAGAAAGGGTCGCCCGCTGGCCGGTGAGAATCGCAGTCAGAGCGCCTTGTGTGAGGCCCAGTCGACTCGCCAGGGTGGTGAGATTCAGTTCGCAGCGCGGATCTGCAAGCTTTTCGCGGATCCGCTGTACGAGAGGTACCCCTGGCCAATGGTCCGGTCCCGTGGACCGGGGAGGATCGTCGGCGGAAGAGCGCCGGGGGCGGCCACGCTGCGGCCTTTTGGTGCCAGACGAGGCGGGTAGTTCGAATTGGGCATTTTGGTCCTTGCGTGCCATGCGCAGTCTCCGATCGATGAAATAAATATCATCAGGGCTAATTGACACGCATTGTGCATCAGTCAAGCGTCTAAACCAAATTTTTGGCCCCTAAAAGTGGTTTTTGTTCGTTCCTCATTGTATGAAATAAAAACAGCGCGTATCGTGGCACCGCGCAATGTTTAACTTGGAACCGAGCAAAGAAAGGAGCCCACATGCTTTCTGCCGAAGCCGCAGTATCTCCGCGCTCGTTCGCGTACACGAACGGGATGATGAACGCCGTCTGGCTGGTCGGAGAGCTTTTCTCCGTCGACCGTGAGGCGGGCCGGTGCGAGATCCTGATCTCCAACAAGAGCCCGCACTATCGCGTCTCGTTCGAGTTCGACGTGACCAAGGGCGTGGGTCTGCCGAAGTACTTCAAGCCCGGCGACGTGATTGCCGTCACAGCGCTGGTACGCTCCGACCTCATCGATGGCGAATACAGCCTCACCTTGAAGGCGCTGCACTTCCAAGCACCGAGCGTTCGCGACCTGCGTGGGGATGACTTGCGCGACTATGCGAAGCGCATGAACGGCGCCATCCTCAACGCGGCCGGTGCCGAACCCGGACGACAGGACGCCTTCACATACAAAATCGATCGCGCCCAGCGTAAGCGATCGAACGTCATCCGGCTGGCGGGCTTCGTGCACGCGATGGAATTCGAACGAGGCGAGCCCCATCCGGAAACCCAGGAGCCCACCGGCGACAAGCTCGTGCTGCTGCTGCGGCAATTCGAAAATGCTGATAAGTGCATTCCGATACGCATCTATGGCCGTCAAGCGGGGCCGTTCTATACGGCCATTCGTAAAGCCAAGCGCAACGGGCCCTTGGCCATCCACGCCATGGGTGAGCTGTACGTGAAGGTGAAGACCACGCCGGCGCCGGACGCAGACGCAGAGCCCGACGTGCGTCGCGTGCCCATCATCAAGGCGATCGGCGACATCGAGCGCCTTGACTTCGATTCCGGACTGATCGGTGAGCCCGGGCTATATCCCTGGCTCACGGAATACCTGCCGAGGGAACTCGTGTCGACGATGCCTGAAGCGCCCGAGCAACAAGCATGAGCGGCCGCGAGGGGCCCGCTCTCGCCGGCCGTCGACGCGCCATGAGCAAGATGCTCGGCGCTTCACTGGTCGCAGGTCTTCCTGCGTTCGGCAAAGCCAATGCGGCGCAAATTGCGCCCCGCGTCGCGGATGGACTGCCGGATGGTCGCATTTGTGTCCTTTCCTACAGTACCGCGCCGCTTCCGCCCGCCGCTGTCGGCGGCGCGAGCGGCGCGATTGCAGTCCTCGGTGTGAACGGGGAAGATCCTGTTTATGTTCCGTCCGACTCTCCGAACCTCCATGACCTGGTCGTGCCGGCGAGCAATTCCGAGGGCACCATTCTCGCGATCGGCCATGAGGCCCGGGAGTTGATCGAGATCTTCTCGAACGACTTCACGCGTCGGGAGTCGCGACGATACGCAGGGGTGACGTTCCGCGGCCATGGATTGGCCTACGGCGCGGGAGCGCTTATCGCCGCAGAATCCTCGACGTCCCCGATCGAGGGGGGGTGGTTGTTGTACGTGGACGCCACTGGGAAGGAAATCACGCGCGTTGCCACGGGCGGCATACGCCCGCATGACGTGGTCAACTGCGGCGATTGGATCGCCGTTGCCCACTATGGGAATCGACCGCAGGGGCCGAATGCCGGTTCGGCGAGTAGCGCATGCAATCTCCTGTTCGATGTGGCGTCGCCGAGCGTGGCGTTCCTCGACAAACGCACGTTGGCGGTCGAAAGCAACTGGGCGCTTCCCACGGACGGCGTAGCCACTCACCTTTGCCCCGATGGAGAGGGAGCGGTGCTGGTTATGCAGATGCAAGCTCAGCGGCTCTCATGCTTTCAGGCTGACCCAGTTACGCCCGCGCTGGCGCAGGTCCGTGACAGTGCCTCGCTCCTGCCGGTAGAACTCGAAAGCGGACTCTTCGAGTTGCCGTTGCCCGTGTGCCGCGTAGATCGCTTGAAGGGGGTGACGACCAAGTTCGACACCTCGGCAACAATGCAGCGACGTGGCCAAAGCTTTGCGAGGAGCGAGTCGCTGGGCCTTTCGGTCGCGACGTTCGCCGCATCGCAAACCTTGTGGATGAAGTGGGATGGCTGGGACAGGCCGGAGATCCGGTCATCCCTTCGCTTCGGCGTGCCGGATCCCCGGGGATGCGCATTCCTTGGGGGAGGCGCGTTGCTGGCGGTCAGCGGCAACGACAACAATGTTGCCATCATTGAGCCGAAGTCGGCCCGCCTATTGACCATTATTCCTGCGGTGCTGGGGCGGCATTCGCATATCCGCCACCTTGCCACTTAGTCCGCTACCAGCCACCGGTGGATGTCGTCTACCTACCGTTGATCGGATAAGCCAAGGGTCTTCCGCCCTGCCGATCTAGCGAAATCTGTCATTTTCCGAAGGAGAAATCAAGATGGCATCGGTCAACAAAGTGATTTTGGTTGGGAACCTGGGGCGAGATCCCGAGGTGCGCTACTCGCCGGACGGCGCCGCAATCTGCAATCTGTCTATCGCGACGACGTCGCAGTGGAAAGACAAGTCCTCCGGGGAACGGCGCGAGGAGACGGAGTGGCATCGAGTCGTTCTGTACAACCGCCTCGCGGAGGTCGCAGGCGAGTATCTCAAGAAAGGCCGCCAGGTCTACATCGAGGGCCGACTCAAGACGCGGAAATGGCAGGACAAGGACACGGGGGCGGACAGGTACAGCACTGAAGTCGTCGGCGATCAAATGCAGATGTTGGGCGGACGAGGCGGTGGTGAAAACGGGGGCGACGAGCAGCCCAGCTCCGCGCCGGCGCCGCACCGCAACGCACGCCCAGCCCCGCAGCAGCCGCAGACCGCCGGTTCCTCGCTGGCGGATATGGACGACGACATTCCGTTCTAACCGGGATTTCGATCCACGCTCGCACAGAGCAACAACCCCGGCAAAGCGCTAGCTAGCCGGGTTTTTTTTTGGCCGAGGCGTTCGGAGAACGGGGCGATCGAGCCACGCTTAGGTTGTGGCGTCCGTATGGCCATTGTCCTAGTGTCATAATGTAAGAAAATGCAGCGCCCGCTTCGAGGTCCGCTCGAAAGGCGACCTCCATTTCTCAGAGAACGCAGAAGGTCCATGACAAAAGTGCGGAACCCGAACAAACCGAAGACGTCGGCGAAGAAAGCAACGAAAGCAACGAAAGCGACGAAAGCAACAGAAGCTGCGGCAGACGCGAAAACGAGAGTGGAGTTTTCGCGCTCGGTGAAAACAATTTTGTTCAGGAGAACAAACGGTCGATGCTCCATCCCGCGGTGCCAGAATCCAACGATGGGGCCTTTCATCGATAACGAGGGGGCGGTGAACATGGGGATCGCGTGCCACATTTACAGCGCCTCTCCTAACGGGCCTCGCGGACAGGGCGGGAAAGACGAGGCGTTTCTAGAAAGCGCACAGAATGGTATATGGTGTTGCACTAAGCATGGCAGCCTCATAGACAAGAATGACGGGGGCGACTACCCCGCTGAGATACTGTTTAAATGGAAGGCTCTTGCGGAAGCTCGAACTCTCAAGGAGATGAACGATCAGCCGTCCCCGTTAGGCTGGGTCGAGAGTATCGAATTCACGCAGTTCCGAGGGCATGCCGATGGCCCAAAAATAGTCTTGTCGCGGAACTCGCTTTTATTGGGTTGCAACGGGAGCGGCAAGACCCTCCTGCTGGAGGCAGCTGCAAGCGTAAGCCACGAAGAGTTTGCATGGCGGTTCAAGGACGAAAGAAGCTCTGTTCAACAGGCCGAGGACGATGTGCGAGTTAAGGTGGTCTACTCGACTGTGGATACACCGGCCAAGGTGGTTCGAATCAACGTGGCGGGAACGCGTGTGGCGCGGTTCGAAGGTGAGGCGCGCACCCGGCTCCCGCCGGCAGATTTGGAGGTGATATTCGCCGCGTCATGGGTTCGAGGTCCGACTCGTGGAGAAGGGGAGGACGACGTGGACATGTTGGCAACGATGTTGTGCGTCGACCGCGCGACGGTCTTTGCATTGCTAGAAAATGAACGTAGAGAGTTCGTGCCTTTTCCGTTCCAGTGGCAGCACGTTCACGAGGTTGAATTGGAGCAAGAGCAAGAAGACGACTACGACTACGACGACGAAGAGACGGACGGCGATGAAGCCGATACAGCAGTGGTACCGAAATACAAGGAAAACGGTGAGCCATTCCTTGAAGTGCGCTGCAAAATGGACGAAGACGGCAATTATCTCAGTTTCGAAAGTCTCTCCAGCAGTGAGCAAAACTGCGTCATTTTGGAGCTGTTAATCGCAAAGGCGCGGGAGACGTGCAAACATCGGCTGACGCTTCTTCTCATTGACGCCGAATCAGCCTACCGGCTGTCCGACTATGGCTTTGAACGTCTTCTGGTAACGCTAGCGGGCGAGGACTTCCAGTCCGTCGTCGCGTTGCCGGGAGGACGTGAAGACTACGCCGAGAAAATCCGAACCAATACGATCCCGGAGGCGCTCAGTTTCCTGGAGCCTTGGCAAGTCGTTAAAGTTCAGAACGGGCTGAAGGAGTGAGGCTCAAGGAGGTATTTGCTGTGGATCAATCGAGAGTTTTGCAGGCGGTCAACAATGAGGCAGAGATCATGAAGGCTGCGACTGATCGCACATCTCTCAGCTTCGTGGAGTATGTCGCGGCTGCTGTCGCGGACGCACTGAGCGCCTTTGGTGTGCCGGGCGCCTCGATACTGGGGGCGGCCGCTAAACAGGCCTTACAAGCTCGTTTTGAGCGCCGTGCACAAGAGGCGAGTCAGATCCTCCTGGAGGAGATCCGATCCGGTGCCGCCCGGCCTCAGGATATTCCACTGGAAGAACCTGCTGCCATCATGCTGCGCTACGCCCGCGCGGTTCATGAGGGCGTCGGGCGACTGAACCTGCGGCTGCTCGCTTCTATATTGGCCGGACAATTGGCTCGTGAAGCGGTCTATGCGGACGAGTTCTATCGTTGGGCGGATGTTTTAGCTGGCTTGACCCCGGAAGAAGTCGTGGTGTTGGCAGGCTACCTGCGCCATATGCCAGAAGATCTGCGCACGGTTCGCCTGGTTGAGCTGGGGGCGGAAGTCTATCAGGGTATCTATGGGTCGGACACGGACCATTGGGGTGCCTTCGAAGCGACAAGAGGCGCTTTGCTCCGTACCGGACTTCTATCGATCTCTGCCACGGGGGGCGCGATCGGCGGCGGGACTAATATCGTGTTTGCCCCAACAGCCAAGCTCCAGGAATTGGGGAGGTTGGTCGAAATGCAGGGCGTACTAGATCGTAGCGGGCTGGCTGGGGCAAGCCAGCGCCCCGCAAGCTAAGTTTTTCCCGCGCCGCCGCCCGCGGCGTCGACCAGCCCGTCGTACTTGCGCATACGGTGCGGCGGAGGAATGTTGAGGTCCTGGCTCCAACGCGTGATGGTGGTTTCGGACACGTCGAGTATCTGGGCGAGCTCACGGTTCGTCCGGACGCCTGCGCGCTCCTTCCATTCGGCGATCATCTTCGCCATGCTGCCGCTCTTGCCGGCGATCTGTTTCCAACGGTCGTTCTGCTGCTTGACCTGGTCGAACTTTGCGCGGAACACCAGTCGAGCACGCTCCAGCACTTCGTCCGGCAGAGGGGCGATGCCCTTCATGTACGCGCTGAGGGTATTGGGATTGCTGCTCAGTGCTGCCGCCAGCTCGGGAATCGTCATTTGGAGCTTGGTCTTAATTTCGCGCAGCTCAAGCTGCCCCGCGGACGCGATTTTTGCGGTCCGGGGGGCGCGTGCCGGTTTTGCCGGCAGCGTGGATAGCTCGGCCAGGGGGACGGGCGCCCCGGGCAGTTGTCCGTCCAGCGGTGGAATCGGCACCGGGATCCAATCTTCGCGAGCTGGGGGCGCCGCCAGCGCTGCGGCAAGTTGTGCGTGGGCTTTCTTGGCCATCATGGTCGTATCGAGGCGGAGAGTATCCGATTCTACAGGGACAAGCGCGGCCCCAACCTTGGGGTCGTCCAGGTCCGCAGTGAAGGGTAGCTCGGAATCGTAGGGATTGCGCGTGTAGTCAAGAACGAGATTGCGTGCGCAGCCCTTGAGCGCGCCCCATATGGCATCGGGATCCCGCATTCGAGGTAGAAGCCGGATTACGACGACCGCCGCGAGTTCACTCAACAGCTCTTCCAGTCGGTCGCTTCCCAGGTGCCCGTAGCGCCGCAGTGCGCTCCAGGCGATCGCCCGGATGTCTGGGTTGGTCAGAACGAGCCGCGCGATTTGGTCAGAAAGCTGCTTTTCTTGCTCGGTTCCTCGATGTTGGACGTACTGGCGGCAGAGCAACCGGAGGTCTGCCCCGCGACCAATCGGGTTGAGATCTGATCGATTTTTTATCATAAGATTTATATAAATCAGATAGTTGACACCTCTAAATGTTAACATCGCCAGGGTCAAAATCGTCTGCGTGAGAGCCTGAATGTCGTGCCGAAAAGAGAAACTCGCTGCAATGGCCCTGGTGACGGTCTGCTTATCGGCACCGGCGTCAGTTCATGCCTCCAGTGGGGTGATGGAGGCGCTGACGGACGGCGTGAAAAGCGCGTTTCGCATAGGCAATGACGGACTTGGGGCGAGGGGAGACGCGGCCAAGCTTTGGTCCGCACACATGTCGGGCGACCGGGAGGCGCTGGACCGCCTTGGCCTTATGGCTCGGCGTGGCAATCCGGAAGCCAAGGCAATCCTCGGATACGCCTTCGACAACGGTATCGGTGTGCCCCGTGACAGCGCACGTGCGGCCTCCTATTTCTCGGAAGCCAAGAAGAAGGTGCCGCTTGCGGCCTACAACCTCGGTGTCCTGCTCAAGGAAGGGCGCGGCGTGCCGGCGGATCCGCGCGAAGCGCTGACGGCCTATCAACAAGCTGATGGGATCGGCCCCGCAGCCGCGATGGCTGCGAGTCTGTTGTTTTCGCAAGGGCGCACGGCCGAGGCACTGGAATGGTCGGAGCGCGCGGCGAAATGGAAGAGCTCGTACGGGACATACCTGCATGCTCGTCTGCTTCTGGACACTGGCCGTGAGAAACAGGGCTTCATTGCGATGCGCAAGGCTGCCTCCATGAACTATCCGGATGCTATTGATGCGCTTGTGTACCTGTACCAGAGAGGCGTTGGCACGAAGCCTGATAACGCTATGGCGGCCGGGTACTGGATCATTGGACAAGTCGGTAAAGGGATCGCCAATGAGGACCAGGCCAGCGAGTTGGCGAAGCAATTTGGGCTGCCAGATCATGAGCATTTCAAGGCGGTCAGATTCGCGCGCAGATGGCTACTGGGCAGGGCGAAGTACACGCCGTTTGACTTCTCCCGCACTTTGGAACCCGGGGACCTAAGCAAAAAGGGGAGTTGAGGCTATGGCCCTTGGCGCAAATAACAAACTACCTTTGCGCATTGCGCGCGTAACCCTGTTCTGGTGGGTCCTGCTCACCATCGTCGAGTTCGGAGACAACCCCCTGGGAGTGCTTTCCTACCTCGCCACAGAGGAATTTGACTGGCGCACTTCGCTGCTGGTCATCCTCGCGTCGTCGGCGACTGTCGCCGCCGTAATTTTCGTCCAGCGGGAGCTGGCCCGGTCTCGTATCCAGCCCACGGCACTATTGGGAATTGAGTGCTCGATTGGTGAAGTCCCAACCTCTTTCAATGCTCTACCGAGAATCCGAGACCCGCGAAAAGAACGGTTGGCACTGCCTCCGGCACTGGATGTGTGGATGGTGCAGGCGAAAGCCACCTGGCCGGCACACCATAACCTCCTTTTGGCGGTATGGGACACATACTGCGCGCACAAGCACTACCCAGCATCGCATCGACGTGGCGGACATGCATCCAGGCGGCTGCACGAGCATTGCGCGGCAGTAGCCGTCAAGGCGTTGGAACTCGCGCCAGGCTTCGAGTATTCCGGCGTGTATGTGAAAGCGCGTCGTCGAAAGACGTTCAAAGTCTTGGATAAGAAAGACCCCGCCTACAAGCTCTTGCCGCAAGACCCGCTCATCGCTGTTATAGGAATGGCGCATGACATCGGCAAGCTTCTCGTGTACCGAGTCTCTGCGAAAGGCGATATCGTCGCCAACGCGGAGGAAGCTGGAAACACCAGCCATGATGATGACAAAGGCGTGGTGCATGACGTGCTTGCACCGCGGTTACTGTCCAGGATGCCGGAGTACTGGGAACTGCCAGACCACGATCGCGAGGCGCTGAGCGTTGCGCTGGCTCATTACCATCATCCGAGTGACTTTCCTATCGACAAGTACGGTCTTCCGGTCGATGACCGTGCTGCCGCGCTAATGGGAATTCTGGTAGCTGCCGATCGGGCCGTGGGCGCCGAAGAGACCGGCGTCAGCGCAAGCCAAGATCAAGAGGTCGACGATTATGACGCGGACCAAGTATGGGAGGCGCTGGTCTCGGTTCTTTGCGAGCCGGGTCGAATCAACGGCACGGGAGACCCGGAGAAAGATGCATCCGTACGGATTGGCCAGAAACACGAGGGAAAGATCTTCATCCGCGAACATGACTTACGGAATCTGGTTCTCAAAAGGCTTGGTGAGACCATCTCTAGCGGGCCTGATCGGTACAAAATCACTTGCGCGATCCTGGCCGCCCTCTGTGACCGTGGCCTGTTGTATGCCGAGCATCGGAGCGTGTCCTTCTCGCCGCACCTCCCAATGTATAGCGTTGGGCTCTACCACGGGAAGACAACAAAGCACATTACAGATTTCGCGCCGGCCATTGTCATGCATTCGCCGCCACCGACGATGGCCGAGCTGGGACGATTGACCTACTTAGCCGACCACGTCGCCACAGCTGTGATAAAGGCCGCGTCGTTCTACCACCTGCCTGTGCCGCCATCGGAATCCTGGATCCAGGAGAAGAACGCCGCTGCGTTCGGGGCACCGACTGGCCTGAGCGCTGACTGCCCAACAGAGGATGGCGCACCTGACCAATTGACACCGCCGCAGGAGTCCGAATCCGGGAACGCGCGGCCAAGTGATCGCGACGCGCAGCGAGCGCTCGCCGATGCCATGGCCGACCTCGAAGAGGAGGCGGAGGAAGAGGCGTTGCTCCAGTTTGTCGCCGAAGAAGAGGCGTCAGGGAAGCCCAAGAAAGGTGGCGCATCTAAGCCTGGGCGTCGCCCGCTTGGCCTGGCCGCGCTTGATCCGACAGCGTCGGCGGAGATGAGCCGAGTCGTGATGCAGGCCCTGGAAGCCCAGCAGCATCGCAAAAAGGCGGCCGTCGAAGCGGGCAAACGCTCAACCACACAGGAGGCCGAATGAACGCGACTGCGGTTAATCACATTGACGCTCTCTGGAAGTCTTTGGCCAAAGCGGGGGTCGATTCCCGAGAAGCAGCATTGCTCATCGCGCCGGCGGGATATCACGACTACAGGCAGCCATCCACCATCTTGCCCGTGGCAAACCAAGGCAGCGAGTCATATGTCTTGGTGGCCTGCATTTCCATTGTCTTCATGACCCAGAGCGGGCGGCCGGTCGACCGGGAAAGCATGGAAGCTGGGCGAGTGTTCGTAAGGGCTTCGGACTCGGCCGGTAGCGAGGCAGATTTCCACTGCTACGGTGATATGGCGAATTGGCGGACAGTGATGCCGGGCGACGATATCTTCGTTGCAGGTGTACTGAGGTCGTCGCACGGGCGCGCTTCCATGGTCAATCCGTCTTTTATCGCTGCGGACGCAAGAGGGGGCGTACGGCCGTTCTATCGAGGAAAGCAGGGGGTGTTAGGAGGTGACAAGATCCGGTTAGCGGTGCATAGCGTTGGCCCAGACGGGATCCCGGGGGCGGTCGCCCTTCTGTCGCAGCGAACAGGCATGGATGCCGACGCCATACGGGCGACGATTGACATGCCTGCGGAGAGTCTGATCAGGCAACTACACTGGCCCGATTCCCTCGCCGACGCCACCCAATCGCTGGCCGCAGCCCGTGCCTTATCGCTCGCCGCGATTGCCTGGAAGGTTGGCGCGAACCGTGAACGCACCAATCAGCCGAAATCTCGAATTGTCTTGACTGTGGAAAGACTGGCCGAGTTGATAAAGATGGTGCCCTATCCTATGACGAAGGACCAGCGGCGGGCGGTAAAGCACATCATGGACGATTTGAGTTCGAACCTGGCCATGGCACGGCTGCTGTCGGGTGATGTTGGGACAGGCAAGACTGCGGTGTATCTGGTTATCGCCGCAGCTGCCAGCGAGGTTGGCGCCCGCGTGGCAATAGTGTGTCCGAGTCGCCCTTTGGCCGCCCAGGTCCACTCCGAGTGCGTTGCATTCTTTCCGCACATTAAGGCGGTGTGCATGATCGCTGGCGCCAAGCCCAAGGACGTAGATGACGCGTTGGTGATTGGGACGACCGCGATCATCTCGTGGGCAAAGAAGGGCGGCAGAGCGTTCGACCTCGTGATTGTTGACGAACAGCAGAAGTTCTCGACGGCTCAGCGTGCCGCCTTGGTCGGTCCGTCCACGAATCTACTGGAAGTCACTGCGACGGCGATTCCTCGCACCGTGGCGCTGGTAGGGTTGGCCGGGATGGACGTGTCGGAGTTGCGAGAGGTTCCAGTCACCAAGCTTGTCCGGACGCGATTGGTGGATAGGGAAAAGGCCCAACAGCTATCAGCGTTTGTGAAGGACTTGATTGCGAAGGGCGGCCAGGCTGCGTTGATCTACCCATTGGTGGACGGAGACGACGACCAGGCAAGCGGCACCTCGGCGTTTCGTCGGTTTCCCGCACATTTCAGCGACCGCGTTGGATTCGTGCACGGGAGAATGAAGGACGAGGAGAAAGATGAGGTTCTCAAACGGATGAGAGAGAAAGAGATCGATCTGCTCGTCAGTACAACGCTAATTGAAGTCGGGGTGACGCTGCCGTCGCTGGTTTGTATGGTCGTGGTTCATCCCGAACGATTCGGCGTCACACAGCTGCACCAGTTGCGGGGGCGTCTCGCTCGCACGGGCGGAAAGGGCTACTTTTTCATGCTTCTGGACGGCGAGATTAAACAGGCGAGCCTTGACCGGCTCCGCCTGCTTGAAGAGTGCGCCGACGGGTTTAGTCTAGCGGTTCGCGATGCTGCGATGCGCGGGCCTGGGGATGTGTTTCATGACCTGGGGGCGCAGAGCGGCGCGACTCGATCGCTCTTTATGGGGATAGAGCTCACGTACTCAGACCTGGAGCATGCCGCTCTGCGGGCCCTTGCTTTCGAGGCGGAAAGTCGAATTGCCGGTCAGGGGGCGCAATGACGGACATGGTCAACTTCGACGTCGCGACATGGGAGGCGCGTTGTGAATCACTCCAGGCGATGGCCCATGCCGGATGCGGACTGAGCTATGACCTGTACCAGCAACGATTCAGTGCCGCCGTCGAAGAGCACATTGTTGGGCTTCCTGGCGAGATGAAGTCGCTCGCGATTTCTGTTGCCGTGCCTTTCGGCTACCTCGCGGCGGGGGAGTTGGCACAGGTTCAAATTGAACTGGCTGAGTGTGGCTATTGCACACACGGAATTGATCCGAACTGCTGCCCGTTGGGATGTGGTGATATCGACCACGACGACCCTGAAGAGCCTTGGCAGGAACCGCATCCGGAGGTCGACGAGTTTGACCTGCTACTGGAAGAGGTGCTCTGCGAGCTCCGCCTTGGCGCCGAACGGTTCGATCGGAAGCTGGCGGATGCGTTGGCACCGCTAAAAGGACGAGGTATCGCCTCTTCTGATCTTCCCGCGCGGTGAGTGGCAAGCCCCGGGTAAAAAAAAACCCTATTCCAAAAGGAATAGGGTTTGCTGGCTTATACGCGATACAGCACCGGTCTCGGAACTACGGAGGATCGGGGCTTATCTGCCGGCCAAAGCTTGTGCGCGATGGTCACGTCGTCGATCTTTACCCTCCCGTCAGTACTTACACGCCTCCGTACCGGGGGCGCAGCGTACATGCCAGGAACAGGCACCCAAGGATGTGTGCCTCGTTTGCCTGGGCGTTTGATCAGCGGTCGAAGCCACAAAAGCGACTTTCCCGATATGGACACTACCTGATAGTAATCCACGTCTGTCGTCGATCTTCCCCAAACAGCCTGGTAGATGTCTCCGACTTGGTTCGAAGTCGCATGCTCCAGCTTTGCGGCGGAAGCCTTTGCCTTGCGTTCCATTTCCTCGACATAGGCGTCGACGTCAAGACGCATTGCTTCGGCGCTTTGGTACGCGCGGTGAAAGTCAGGCCTTCTCTTTCGCCCTGAGAAGGCGATTGCGGCCTGATGGTCTTTCCGCACGTAGACCGCATAGCCAACCCTAACGTCAAATCGGAATTTGGCATAGTCGGCTGGCATGTTGCTCACTATCGGGTACTGGGTTCGCCGCATGATGAGTTCCTTTGCTGCTGTTGCAGCTGAGACAACTTCCATTGGAGAAAGCCATTTACATCCCAGTCTTCTTCCGGTGTGACCGACGTGAACGGTTCGGGATAAGTGAGCACGCTCACGTTGGCCCCGACGTCAGTCATGACCTTCAGAAGGCCGTTGGCCTTATGCACAGCACGCTGGCCAGCTTCATCACCGTCGACAGCCAGAAGGACTGACTTCCCCGAAAGGTTTTTGAACCACTCAGGACGCCAACGGCCCGCGCCAGGAACGCCGATTACGTTCTTCTTCGTGCCCAAAACAATCGACGACAGCAAGTCGATTGGACCCTCAACGATGGTGTAGTCGTTCGAGCCTTCGTTCGCCCAAAAGTAGGGAAACATGGGGCCGTAGAAAAGCAGCTTCACCTCCTCTGCGCTCTGGGGCTTCCGAATCAATCGGAACTCAGCGGAACGCGCGTTATGGGTGAAGCAGGCCAGCGGCCGATAGCAGATTGCTGGCACCTTGGAATCAGGTCTCAACATTCCGCTCTTGACCAGGAGTTCGTGCCCGACAACGTCGAACAGCCATTCCTTTGCACGTGCCGGATTACCCGGCAATGTGGCCAGCACACCTCGCTTGATCGCTTCCTTTGCTACATCAGCGGTGATGCCGCGGCCGGCAAGGTACTCCATCACTCGACCGTCCGGAGGCAACTTGCTCCCCCGAATATGCGCGAATACCTCGCGCAAGGCGGCTTCATCGCGTGGAGTCTCCTTGGATTTGGCCTCGGTTGCGCGGATGTGCCACTTTCGAATGGTGCTACCCATCGAAGGTAGTCCACCCGCGAGTCGCCGCGCCGCTTCGGGCACCTCAAGCTGCCAATAGAAGGCCGCGGCGTCGATGACGTCGCCGCCCTCTTCACAACGAAAGCAATGCCAACGGGTTTTTCCACCGGTTGTTTTGACACTCGTCCTAACCGACTCTGGAGGTCCTAGACCGCAAGCAGGGCACCCGGAGAACCTAATGGAGTCCGAGTGCATCGCTTTCGCCTTCAGTCCCATTACCTGTTCAAAGAACGCGGCAACAGGGAGCTTTTGCTTAAGTCCGTCGAAATCGACTGTTTCACTCATGATTCCCACTCCTATGTGCTCGCCTTGGCGAGTAATGACCTATTGCGGCGAGGTGACGCACATCGTCCGGTGGCATCCAAAAAATTGACATGATGGGGTATGGATAAAATACGCTCATCGCAATAATATTGCTAAATGTCTATTACTCCATAGGAACAGGACGTGGGAAAACGATTTGGACTTCGCGCGAGCATCACGCTCGTTGCTTCTCTACTCGGGGGCGCCGCAGCTGCGTCGCCCGCCGCTGACCAGGTGCGCGCGACGCTGGAAGCCAAGTACCCGGGTTCCCCGCTCGGCACTGTGGCGGAATCGCCCGTGCCCGGAATATTCGAGGTCGTGTGGGGCAAGAATCTCGTGTACGTGGAGCAGACCGGCCGCTACTTCCTATTCGGGAATCTCTACGACATGGTGGGCCGTGCGGATCTCACGTCGCCCCGTCGGGCTGAGCTGACGAAGGTGGCGATGGATACGCTGCCGATGCAGGATGCGTTCGCTCGCGTGATCGGGAAGGGCGAGAGAAAGGTCGCACTGTTCACCGATCCGGATTGCCCGTACTGCCAGCGCCTTGAACAGGCGTTCACCCAGGTTGGAAACGTCACCATCTACACCTTCCTGTTTCCCCTGGACTCCCTTCACCCCAATGCGAACCTCGTGGCCCGGAAGATCTGGTGTGCTGGAGAGTCCGAGCGCGGGGCGGCCTATGACGCCTACATGGCTCGTGGCGCTCAGCCTGACAACGCCGGTCAGTGCGACAACCCCGTGGCGCGCAACGTGGAACTGGGGCGCAAGCTGAACATCCAGGGCACCCCGTATCTCATCGGAATGGACGGATCCACGAAGCCAGGCGCCTTGGCTCCGGCCGACCTCGACGCGTGGCTAAACGCGAGCAACCGGGTGAAGGCCGCACAGTAAAGCTGCTTTTTTCGTGCCGTCGCCCGCGGCTGCGGCACCGGAAAAGCAGTTTTTTTGTCAGCACTGGAGAGAGCTATGAACGCTGAATTGCCAATCACATTGCCTTCGGGACGCCGTGCCGTGTTCGTGGGTTACGGAACTCAGGCCACCCAACCGGACAATTGCCATCTCCGCCGGGAGGCCGTCGCAGTGTTCCACGGGGAAACGGGCCGCGAAGGCAAGCATGAGCGCCTGACGTTCACCAAGCGTTTCGCCGACGCGCATATCCTCAGCGCCGCGGTAGTGACCAGCTCGGGCCAATAGCGGTAAAGGACGCTCATATGACCATGGAAAGCCAACGCACAACATGCGGGCGGGCGGGAGGGCAGCAGACCTCCGATTGCGAGGTGTTGGCGGCACTCGCCTTTCTTGCCGGGTTCCAGGGTGGGGTCACTCTGGCGCCTATGGAGAGCGGAGAGTGGGAGGTTCGGCCGGTCAATCTGGCTGGAGACAACAACCAATATCCCGCGTACGGGAAGGGGGGGACGGTTGAAGTGGCCATTTTGCGTGCTCACGCTGCTCAAGCCGAAGCGGCTGGGTTCTGCGTTCCGATTGGGGAGCCCGGAAGTGCTTAGCCCTCGCCGAGTGCTTACCCCGAGGGCTTCGAAAGCAGGGGCCAACCTCGTTTGTCACTTGCTTGGAATGTCGGTTGAGCGTGCGCTTGAGCTCGCCGAGCAACTTCCCCCCGTCGGTGGCGGGACTGGCGCACTCGGCGGCGGAGGTGAAAAGTACCGCGCCCTTTCGATACTAGCCCGGGAGGTTCGGGCGCTGGAAAATTCCCCGGTGGCTGCGAACATCCAGAAAGGTACTTTCGCGCCGAGCGAAGTCGCGATGGCCGAGTGTGCCGCCGATGAACTGGTGGCGACCACTTTCTTGGTTCCCCAGTCGGTGCCAGATAAGTACGCGGCTCTTGCGGTGCTGAGCTCGGAGCTTCGTCGCTTGCGGGCACTGACTGGAGGCTCCGGACAATGAGACTCATGACTCGAAGCGGCTCGCTGCTCCCAATCGTCTCCCGTGACCTTCTTCGCAGGCTCTGGCCTGCATGCAGTGAACAGCTGCTTCCCATCACGAGTGATGATGCAGCGCAGGCCATCGTGCTCGCAAATGCGGAGGGCTTCTGTTGGCATGTGGACGATCAGGATCTTAGTGCCACTGCTTCCCGACAGCTTGGCCTTTACCCGTTGCAGACCGCCGCGAGCCGGTTGGACCGGGGCGCGCTCGGTCGGGAGGGGCTAGTCGTGGATTGGTTGGGCGGCGCAGAGAAAAGCCTTGGCTGGTGGAAGTTCATGGTAACTGGCGAGTCGTGCTGACGGACAGAAGGAGAATAGGATGCCTGATCAAAAAGAGGGAGCTCAGCTTGTCGTGACTCCTGGGCGGCTCATCGAGCCGTCGACGCGGCCTTTGCAACTTACCGCACAGGTAAGGTATGCGGCCGAGCGAGCGCGTGAAGTGCTTCTTCATCCCTCTCTTGCATGGCGTATTCGGGCTGGGAAAGCCGAAAAATGAGCAAGACTGGCATATGTGCGGAAGCGGTGATGGGACCATCCGAGGCCGACCTCGCTACCGCGATTCGACGCGTCAAGGATGCTTTCTATCCAATCGCGCAGGAACCCTTGGGGGAGACCTGCAAAGCTGCGATCTCACTTGCCTTGTCGTGGCTGAACGCCTACGAAGCTCAGGCGGAGCAGGGAAAGGAGGAGAACGTGCATGGGGTGATTTGCTCGACATATCAGCTGGAGGGTTACACCGACGCGCTAGAAAAGGCCGGGCTGCTTTCGCGCGAAGCGTTGTTTCGGCTGCGCGCAAGAGTATTTGCAGGCCACCAAGCTGCGATAGACGCCATTGCGGAAAAGTACCAGCTTCAGGAGGTGGAAGTTAAGACGATCTTTTCCCCCTCATGGGAACGAATTACAAGTGGGTCCAAGCTCCACTAGCAGAGGCGATGATGCGCTCGATTGGAATCAGTGAACTGGAAGCGGTGATCAATGCGTGGCGGGAAGCCGGCGAATCGGACGGCGTTACGCTTTCGGCTGAAGTCCGGGCTTTGGCTGACATCTACGGGGCAGCCATATTCAATAGAGCGACCGTGATCGACCCCACCAGGTTGAGCGCTTCGGTCCGATCAGCAATGCGGGGCCCGATAGCGGCTGGAGATCTGCGGAATATGGCGGAACACGATGACTGAGCTCCTGCCGGCGGGCCCCTGGGCTGCTCTCGCGGCTTTTGCCGCTCTGGTCTGCTGCTATGTCGTCATCGTACGCGCGGTGCGACGTAGGTACTACAGCTGGCGAGGCCGCAGAATCGAACGGGCAGCCGCGCGCAGGCTCACCATCAGGTTGCCACTTGGCTGGACGCTGACAAAGAACGTCCCCGTACCGGGCCACGGCGATGCAGATATTCTTCTTACCGATGCGCATGGCCAACGGTGGGTCGTGGAAGTGAAGTCATACGAGAGCATTCGGCGCACGTCATGGTTGCTACGCATTTTCGGTAGGCCTGAGGTGCGTCGCGCGTCGGGCAGGTTTTTTGAGCGAAATCCTATCGCGCAGGTTGTCGGGGTCGCGGACGCATGTCATGCGCGTCCGGTTCTCTGGTTGCCTTACGCGAAAGGACGCACATTCATCACGCGAAGTGGTGTGATCGTGGTACAGGGCTCCTCGCGTCAACTTATGCGCGCGGTTGGCGGTTGCGCATGGTGGCAGTTCTCCTGAGGGTGATTCAGATGGAGCGTCTACTTTCAAAACAAGAAGTCTGCGAGGCGACAGGTCTCCAAGCCAAAGAGCTTGGAGACGCACTTCGGGACGAAACTTTTCCGGCGCCGACGCATCAAGCAAAGGGAACGCGCTACTGGACCGAATCAGCCGTCGCAGAATGGAAGCGACGGCGAGATCGCACACCAAAAGAGCAGCGGGATTGCTTTACCGTGGCGGAGGTGGCGGCGGAGCTTCAGATGAAGCAACTTGAGTTGTTTGCAACGCTAAGAGCGCACGGCCTTCTCATGGAATCCGCCGATCCATACCGTCACAACAGGCCTACCGAGGAGGGCTTTCACCGGGGATGGTTCTGGCGCGTGGAGCGTTACTTGCAGTCCGAACGGAAAATGGTTTTTCAGACCATGATTACGTCTGTCGGAAGGCGTGAGATGGTGACCCTGGGACAGAAGTTGCTGCATGGCCTACCCACTGTCTGAAGACCGTGCTGTTTTCCTGTACTCGGCGTGGCTGATCAAGAGCACGCGTCAATCTGAGGACATTATCGCCCGGCTCCGAAGGGTTCACTCGGAGAAAGCAATGCGGCTGATCCTGGCGTACGCACAGATCATGGGTGAGCTGTGTCGACCAGTGACGCGGAACGAGGCCATGCGGATTGCCGACCTGCGCGTGTGTGTCCAGTTGGCGTGGCCTACGTTAGACACGCTGGGATGGCCTGATGGGTCTCTGCCAGACGAAGTGGTGCCGACGAGACGCGCTAACTGATTCAAAACAGGTCCGAACGGAATCGATCCGAATTCAAGATGACAGAAGAATGTGAACTGCTACTAAGCGGGGACCCGCCGCTCGCAAGATTGACGATCGCACAAACGCAGGCAATAGCGGAGTGGCGGCGCACGTGCAGAGTTGCGGTAAATCCGATATCGACTCCAGGGCAAGGATTTGGTTTCTATGCGCATAGGGTAAGGGACAATGGTAGCCTCGGGCTGGCTATTACCGGCCCGTGCGCGACCGAAAACGGCGCATGGGTCCTGGCCGCTTTTCGACTAGCACGCATAAAGCTAGGAGGTCTGGTCCTCACTTCTCGTGAGTTCGGATCAAGATGGCAGGCGAACACGCTTCGCTTGGACGGTTCGCTTGGCGTCCTAGAATGGCGGTCGAGGCTGGAGATTCGCTGGCTAGGCAATGCCTACATCGTTGTATCTGTGGATCGCCGGTACTTGGAGGGAGAAGTGCCGCGGGATGTGGAGCAACGTGTCGTGGCGACAAAGCTGTCCACGGTTTCCGCCGCTGCCGAGTTCGTGGTCCGATACATTGCGGATTTCGAGGGTGCGGCGGCCGATGATCGAGACGCCGCACTGGAGTCTCAATCGAGTTAATCATTTTTGGGCTCTACAGTCGTACGCCTGCCGGCAAAAAAAAGAGGCCTCTTCGTAATGAAGAGGCCTCAACTAGCGGGATCAATGGAGATCCAACTCGTACTGCGTCGCGGAGCACTGGGCGGTGCCCGAAGATGCAGAGCTTCGTGCGATTGAAGCACTCTCGCGAATGAGCCGTGCGAGGCTGTCGATGTAATTCGCGTCGTCCTCGGAGTGCATAACGTGTACCCAATCTGGACGCTCTCGGGCGACAAGACGCCGAGTGCGGCTGATCGGAAGAACAAAGCCGCGATCGTCGATGATCACCTCGCGAGGACGATTGGTGGGGCGATGGAATAGATCTATCGCTCTCATTGCAAGGTCTCTGCTTTGGCCACAAGATGGCTCTTGTACGTGTCCACCACCAGGTCGAGATAGGGCGACAGTGGAGCAAGCAAAAGCTGAAGGCGTCCTTCAGAGTAAGAAAGAAGCAGGTTCTTCGCCCTGTTCAGCCAAACCCCCAGGTGCGGTTGAAGCGGAATTCCTTCAACCGCCTCCCAGTCCCCCTGCGCGTGTACCAGGCGACCCTGAAAAGAAAGAGCATCTCCGAACCGGAGCAGGTTGACGTGGAGATCGAGGACGCGCATAGCGTCTTCGTCCCGGTACTCCGCAGCAATGCGGTGATACACGTCGGACGGTTCGACCTCCGTCATGACGTACGCCGTCGCGTAAGTGAACACAGACACCATGTCCACATAACCGAGCTGCATTAAAGCGAGCTCGATCGCGTCGTCCATCAAATGCGGGTCGCTGCTGGCCTGTTGAACCAAGCCGGGCAGCGCCTGCGTGAACAGACCTTTTACCGCGTTGTGAACCAATTTCGATTGTGACATGCCGACTCTCCCGTACTGGGTGGGCGAGGTACGCCCTATACGACCCAGTAGTGACAGGTGGCATTCATTCAGCGGTGTCACTCTTCAAAACGCAGCGCGGCCAAAAATCAACATAGAGCGGTGCAATAAAAACGCACACAATGGTATAACGCAGAGCTGTGGACCGCCTTCAAGATGAAGCGCGACAAAACCTTTAACAGGCAGCTGACCGTTATGGATCACAAAAGCGCAGCACTAAGCGGAATCGGGACGCCGGGACGGCGTTCACCAGCGCTAAATGCAATTGCGGCTCTTCTCACGCTATCGATGGCTTGCAGTGCATTTGCCGACGACCTCGGAAACTACGGCAGATCATGGGAAATCGAGGAGCAGGACGGGGTCGAGCAGATGAAAGACAAGCTCCGCGAAATGGAAAGGACTGGCGAGTTGAAGCGGCGCCAAGAGCAGTATCGAGACGAGTACATCGATAGCATCGAGAACCCGGCTCCAATCCCGGGCATCTCCACGGCGGCCGAAGATCGAGTGCGCACATTCGATCCGACGAAGACATTCACCGAAACCGTCTACGACGAGAACGGGGCCATCATGGTGCCGGCAGGCGTCTCGGTGAATCCGCTGGATTTCGCGACGTGGTCCAAGCGGCTTCTTTTCATAGACGCACGGGACGATCGGCAAGTGGAGCTCGCGCGTATTCACCGCGATGCCGCGCCCGCTGACAAGGTGATTCTTGTGGGGGGCTCGTACATGGAGCTGATGCGCAAATGGGGTACGCGCGTCTACTTCGATTTGGGCGGCGCTGTCACGACGCGGTTTGGAATCGACCGCGTTCCCGCATTGGTGTCGCAGCAAGGAAAGGTGCTGGAGATTCGCGAAATCGGGATGCCACCCGACGAGGCCGATGAGGTGGGCAAATGAGTAGCCAATTCCGAAGGGCGTTCAGGCGAGCCGTTTTCGCGGTAGCCCTCGCTTGTAGCGCCTTGTCCGCCAACGCGGACTCTCTGACCTGCGAAGGGGAGTTTCCAAATCCGATTACCGCCTACTGCTGGTCGTGCGTGTACCCGATTCGGCTCTTTGGGCAGGACCTTCTCAAGCGCGGCGGTGAGGATTTCGACACGGGCTTCAACAACGCGTTCTGCTTCTGCAAGAGTCCGCCTCAGGTGGGAGTTCCAACGTCGTTCTGGGAGATGGTCTACATGACCGACGTCACCACCGTTCCTTGGTGTTTTCCTCTGCTCGGAGGGGTAAGACTGAACGCGGGCATCAACGACAACAAAGTTGGTATGACCAGCCACAAGGAAACCGCGGGAATCGGCCCCTTGTCGCGCTCGACGTTCCGTTGGGTGCATGGCTACACCAACCCGCTAATGTACGTGCTCGATGTCCTACTTGACGCGGGGTGCCTCACCAAAGGAAGCATCAGCCCGGCGTGGCCGGCAGAAGTGGACCCAGCCTATGACGACTGGGAGCTTTCGACCACGATGAATCCGATCTCCTTCGCTGTAGCGAATATGGCGGGTATAGCCGCTGGCACAGTTGATGCGGTCGCCGCACTGGTGGACTTTCCGAGACCGGAGCTTTTCTGGACTGCTGGCGCATGGGGCAGCATATATCCCTATACCGGCTGGGTCTATCCGCACGTCAGCAACGACGCGACGTCGCGGCTGTTGAGCACCCGAATGCTGGCATGGCAGCACGAGTTCAAATCCATGGCCGCGCACTATGGCGAGGACGCCTCCTGCTCGCAGGCCGGGTACTGGCAGCCAATCATGGATAAGCGCCAATACAAGTTCCAGAGACTATGGCCTGTGCCGCAAACGAAAAAGATCGATGGCACTTGCTGCGGCCCCATCGGGCGATCCACGCTCCTCGCCGAGGAGGGGGTCGAAGTGCCCAGCGGGAAGTACCGAGATTTCGGTTATGGAATTTTTCGAAAACGGGACTGCTGCTCGGGCGCCTGGCCGTGATGCGCAGGGCTGATCCGCCATACCTATTCGATTTTTCTTGAGCGAGTCAAAAAGTGATTGGACACAAATTCGCGCCGCGTGCCGGCATGGCTATAGCCCTATCGCTGCACGTAGGTGCAGGAGCGCAGGTTCTGGGCTCGGTTCCAGAGGATATGCCGGCGATTCAACTTGAAATGCCGGGTGCGGCAGATATGAATGCCACAACAGAGAGCTTCCGTCGCGCTACGCAAGAAGCGCTTCGACAGGAAGGGACCAAGCTCGCACCATCTTTGAAGAATTTCGATGCTCCTGCGTCGGCAGCTGAACGTCAGCGTTACCGATCCGATGTGGAGGAGGCGCGGGCGCGAGTGCAGGGCCTCGACAAAGCTATCGCAGATTTCGAACGGGCCCAAGGCAGGGCGATGGGAATGGCACAAGGTGAAGGCGGCCATGGTGCTGTGCCCGAGAATGCCCTCATTGTCTTTGTGTCGTTCTCGATGCCCGAAAGCGTTTTGGAAAATCTCGCTGCCCAGGCAAAGGAAGCGGGAGCGACACTCGTGCTGCGGGGCATGAAGGAAAGCCGACTCTCCGCGACGCAGACAGCGGCGGCCAGCGTGAATCCCGCGGGCGCCACATGGGAGATCAATCCCAATCTGTTTTCTATGTTTAATGTGACTGCCGTGCCGACTGTCGTGCTCACTGGGGCAGCCTCCGCACTGGAGGAGGGCTGCCCTGAAGGCGCTTCGTCCTCCTGCTCACCTCGCAGCCTGTACGGTAAGGTGGAAGGTGATCTGTCCATCGTCGCAGCGCTCGACGTCATGCAACGGCGTAGCTCATCGCCGGCAGTGGCGGACGCGGCCAGGACGTGGCGCTCGGCGATCTTGAAGCAGAGGGAAGCCGCGGCACCGCCGGGAGGTCAGCGATGAAGACTTGTGCGCGAGCCTTCGTGTTGTCCGCGTTCGTCGCTATACACGCGCCCGTGTTGAGTCAGCAGGTATTGCCGGGCCTCGATACCGAACTATTGATTTCCGCTTTGAAGGCGCCAAGCGGCGAGGTGCTTGGCGAACTGGGCGGCCCGCACGCTGCTGCCATCAAGGCGGCGACACGTTCAACGCAGCCGGTCAATGTGCAAGTCCGGGTAGTCCGTCCGTTGGCGCAGGAGGGGTGTGCACGGCTCCAGGTAGACATTCGGCAAGGTGGCGTCCCGACCTTGGCCGGGACTCTCGTCGATGTGCAATTACCGAGTATTCAACTGAACATATGCGCTGACGGCGAGCCTCCCCTCGATGGGCCCAGGGGTATGGAGAGCGGCCCGTTCATGAGCTCGTCGATCGGGGGGAAGTGATGGAAGCAAAGGCCGTTATGCGAAAGGTTGTGCTGGGTGCGTGCTTGCTCGCGGCCAGCTGCGGTGCGCATGCTCAGATCGGACAAGCCGCTCATGACGCAGGTGTTGCGTTCGGAAAGGCGCAACGGCAACAGGAGGGAACGTCGTCGATTAGCGAGGAAACCGCTTCGCAGCTGCCATTCACGAAGAAGGACGTCAAGCAGCAGAGCGACTACCAGGGAGGCTATGGCGACATGATGAACATTGGCGTCGGGCGCATCACCCAGAGCAAGACGTATTCGGGGGGAACATGTGACCGAGAAGGGTTCGATCCAGTGGAGAGTGCCAAGGCATATCTTGCTCCGGGCCAATGGGATCGAATGAGTGCTGAGCAACGACAGAAAGCTGTATCCGATCAAGTGAAAGTGTTTGACCAAGAGTGCGAGGGAATCAACTTTCTCGCCGGCGAGTATCGCGGACGCGTAACTGTCGAGCCTTGCAATGATCCATTAGATCCGGTGTGCAACTTCGGGCCGCCTCCCATCTCGGACGACTCGACTGGAAAAGGTTGCGAAACGCGCGTGGTGACGGAGCCCGACGAATACGCGACAGAGAATTGCACAGAAGCCAACGTGATCGCGGAGAAGTCATGCACCGAGGAACCCACGGTCCAGATCTACTATGACCAGGTCCTGCCGGATGCGGAGTATGTCCGAGTGGTGGCAAATTCGAAGGCCCCCGATTGGACGATAACCGTCAATCCGAAGCAGGGTTGGGCTGATGTGACGGGCTACCACGTTCCGATCGGGACGCACTGGGAGACGTGCAACAGCGGCGGAGATGCCGGCATGGACTATCCATGCGAAGTCACCGACTTCGGGACGAAGACCGAGCGCATCTCGATTTACGGCGCTCAGACGGCGATGACGCAGGGGTATCGGTGCGGTGCAAACGGCAATTGCGGCGAGTGGTTTGTCGTTTATTCACAGGTCATTGACCAGTGCACATTCCGCTTCAACAACTATCACATCAGGGGCGGCGCGGGGTATCCCGACATCCATGATTACTCTCAGTACAACTTCTGCGTGCCGGAGCGCCGAGTTTCCGTCCAGTGGAACAACAACTGCTCGGCCCTTGCCGCAGCAGTGAAGTGAGGCTTCTATGCGTCTGATTTCGACCGTATGGATTGCCGCGGCATGCATGGTGCTGTTGCCGGCGGCCGCGACGGCCGCCAAACATCCCTTCGATCACCCGACGGTCCCGTTGAGATGCGAGGTCGGTGAAGTCTGGGAGTCGCGGTGTCAAGCAACGACGACCAACGAGCAGGGCCAGACGGTTTGTACCGCCGATGGAATGGTGGAGGCATGTTATCCGATGGCCATGCGGGCGAAGGCGACTGCCATGGCTGCGTCGGCGGCCGCCAGTCCTCCCATTTCTTCTTGCCCAGGTAACACCATCCCAGAGCGGCAGTGCGTCAGATACATGACCAAGGACGGCGTATCGGTATGCAGCCCCGACGGTTGGATCGACGCTTGTGTCGATCCAAGCAAAGAAGCGGGCCAGACAGGCGTGAAGAGCTGCGAGCTCAACCGTCGAGTGTGCGTGGACACTTCGCCCTCCAAGGTGATCAACAGCTATGAGGTGACTTTAGCCGAGGTGGGTGGATGCTGGAAATGGCAGCGGGACTACACGTGCATCACCGACAACATTGCCGATACGTGCCAACCATTGCGCGACAGGTCTGAGTGCACCGCATACACGCGTCAGTGCATCACGGACTTGCCAGGCATCGGATGCGTGGAATACGAGATGGAGTATCGGTGCTTGGTCAAGCGGGGTCAGCAGCGCGAGTACGAATACTGCGGCGATAACACGATCTGCATTGGCGGCATCTGCTTCGAGTCGGGGTGGGAGCCGGACGGCGATTTCGCACAAGTCGTAGCTGACATGGAAATCGCGCGCCAAATTGGTGTCTATAACCCCGACGGCCTTGATATCTTCGGCGGCGTGGGCGAGTCGTGTCGCTCAGCGCGAGGGTTCGGTCTCAAGAACTGTTGTACGAAGAAGGGCGGCGCAAAGTCGAACAACGCTTTCGCCACTGAACTGTTCTCCGCCGCCGGTGGCGCTGCGCTTCGATCGGGCTCGAAGTATGTTTTCGACATGCTGTATGGCTCATCGGACGCGGTAGGCTGGCTCTCAAGCGGTATGGGCTCGATGGTCACCAATACCAGCCAAGCCGCATCTGAGGGCATTGCCAACTGGCTAGGCAGTGGCCCCAGCTTTGGGATGTACGGGGTCTCCATCGGAGGTACAGGAGCGTTCTTGGGCACTCAGGGTTATCTGCTCGCCGGCGGCGCCGGCACGGGTTTCCCGGCGTTGTATTTCAACCCCTATGCGCTTGCATTCGCCATCGCCATGCAGTTCGTCATGGAAGTCATGAGCTGCGATCAGAAGGAAATGGAACTGGCGTTGAAACGCGACGCGGGGCTTTGTACTGACCGAATTGGTTCTTGGTGCTCCAAAAAGGTGCTGGGCGCCTGCGCGACGCGCAAGCAGTCTTACTGCTGCTACAACTCCAAACTTGCTCGGATCATCAATGAACAGGGGCGGGCGCAGCTTGGGAAAGGCTGGGGCGACGAAAAGGATCCGACCTGCGATGGGTTCACGCCGGCCGAGCTGGAGAAAATCGACTTTTCTCAGATCGACCTGTCCGAGTTCTTGGTAGACGTCATGGCCGCTGTGGAAACGCAATACGCCCAGTTCGACCTGAACAAGGCGAAGTCCGGGACCTGGACGGAAGATGCGGTCGCCGCCGGTTGCCGTAAAGCGCTGGAGGCGGTCGGCGGAGATTGGACCCGTATGCCAGACGGCGACTGCAAGAAGGCCCTGGGTGTTGCTCCCTAAGCCACCATCAAATGTAAACGACCGTATGTCAATCGGTTGCTGTACTGAAAAGTTTGATACGATTTGACATACTTTCGGAGGAGCTATGAAGCGGTTTATTTTCTCGTTTTTCCTGGGGTTGACACTCGTCGGATGCGCCAACACCAGTGTGCAGGTGAAGGACGGCAAGGAGTATGTCGCCGGGGCGCCTGTGGTTGCTAAGGGAACCATGGTCGACATTCGCGTGACCGAGAAGGATGGCACTGTCACCAGCCTTGCGAGAGCTGCTGGTGATATGGTCGGTGACGCCGGTATTGGAGCAGCTGCGACCGCCTATGCTGGAATGTCGGTGGGCCAGGGCTCGCTGGCCCTGGGGGCAGTAGGCATCATCGCCGATCTGATCACCGCAAGCACACGTGGAGCGCCGCCCGTGATTGTGGTGGCCGATGCTGGCAAGACGGTTGCTGAGGTACCGGTCCCGGGAGAGTATTTGGAAATGATGCTGCGCATTAACTGCATCGATGTCGGCGACCAGGTTGTAGTGGCAAAAATGCCGGCGGGAGTGTTTGGCCAGGCGCCGTACCAGGTGTATAACGCCGACCCCGACTTGCATCGTGGTAGTGATCTGCGGCCATCGTGCAGCACGCTGAAGGAACGAAAGCGCTCGGCCGCGGCTAACGGCGCGGGATAGCCGGAGGCAAGCCTAAAACGCCCGAACCATTCGGTTCGGGTTTTTTTTGCCGAAAAAAAACCCACGGCGAGGCCGTGGGTTGGTGTGTCAGCGCGTGTCGGACGCCAAGGCGTTCGGATAGCGCGCCGCAAGAATTGAATTCAGCTTGCCAATCAAGTCTGGTCGCTTGAAAGTGACATGAGCCGATCCTTTCTTGTACCAGCGAAGTGCGAAGTAGTCGGTTTCCGCACTCCATTCCTTTCCGTAGATCTTGCTTCGAACGATAGTGCCGATCGACTGCCGGTGGTCGGGCTCTGGCTTGCCGTCCAAAACATAGAGCGCACGTTCCAGGTCATCGAGCTGATCGCAGTTCCGAGGATATGCGCCACCCCAACGATCAGACTGAAGGATGTAGCTTAAGACGATTCGTCGCCCAAACTTGAATGGCTCGTTGGTCTTGTAGTTCCAGCTCAGCCGCCGGAAGATCTCGACTACTCCATTCTCGAACATCTGTTGCCGATTGTCGTACAGCTGTCCAAAGGTGGAGGCAATGACATCCACGGTAAGAGGAGGGATCTCCTCTTTGTTCATCGCCTCGGCCCACCGCTGGCGGGTTGCGGAGTCCATAAAAGTGCGGATTCCGCTTTCCGCCATCAGGTACTCCCAGCCGGCTTTATCGATCCATCGTTCAACATTCCCGAAGTCACCCGTCAGGAAATTGCCCGAGAAACCATAGCGGCCAGGGGAGAACATGTCCTCGACGCAGCCAAGATGCGCAGCGCTCGCGATCTTGCGTGCCTCTTCGATCAGGTCGCGAGCTGAGCGCAGACGTTGCAGTACTGCTTCTCGCTGGTTCAACAGATTGCCAATGCTGACGCTTTTCACCAAGTCCATAACTCTCTCCAAAGTAGGTTTTGTCGCAATGCGACGGCTTCCAAGTGGAGAAAGGGTGGTAATCATGAGGCGGTGGAGGACGCAATTCGCAACTTCATCGGTGCTGGCGCGAGCCGCCGGCCTGCCCTCGCGAGGCTGCCATCGTTTTGGATTGTGCAATCCATTTCGACGCTCAAATCGTTTTTTGGCGCGCGCTCTTGTAGCCGCTTGCATCGATGCCTAGGATTCGCTCATTGGTGCAGTGTGTACTGCCCATTGATCAATGCCACCTGAGGAAATTTTGCGCATGAATCGTACTTGCATTGGATTGGACATCGGCCGCAGCGCCGTCAAAGTTGTTTCTCACGCTTCCGGCCTGTTTGATCGGTTCCTCTTCCCGTCTGATGTGTGCGAAGCATTCCACATCGCCGACGAGGCTACGGCCGCCGAAGCTGCGAATGAGACGGTCGCTGTCGAAGGGCGGACCTACTTCACTGGCGAGACCGCTCGTCTTCAAGGCGGCCGCGGAACGAACATCGGAATGGACGATGACTGGATCGAGAAGCCTGGCTACAAGGCGCTTGTAGCCTCCGCCCTGGCGCGGCTGAAGGCCAGAGGCGTAAAGGGCTTGGAGGATGCGTACATCGTGATCGGATCCCCCTCCAACGTGTTTGACCATCAGAAGGACAAGCTGGCGGAGATCACTAAATCGGTCGCCGGCACCGACGTCAAGGTAATCCCCCAGCCCGCCGGCGCCTATTTCCAACATGTCCTCAATCCGAGCGGCATCCCTGTGAAGGAGCGCTTCTCGGGTGACGACGGTCAGCCGCTGTCCTGGGCAGTGATCGAGATCGGACATTTCACGACGGACTTTCTGCTCGTTCGAAATGGTCGCCATATCGCGGGAGCTTTCGGCAGCTGCGATGGCATGGGATCCTCGGTCAAGCGGCTGGCGGCAATATTGGCCGACCGGGGAATTCGCGTTGGCGATCGAGAATGCCATGCTGCGTTGATCGCCGGCTCCGTGAAACACTTCGGACAGAAGGTCGACGTTACGAAGGATGTGGCTGAGGCGGTCCGTCCTGTTGCGCAGCTTATCCTTGCAGAGGCGGATACGCTCCTGTCGCGCGAGGTATCCACGCTGGACGGGGTGTTGCTGGCGGGCGGCGGCGCCGTGTTCCTGGCTGAAACCCTGAGCGAGAAGTGGCCGCACACGATCCTGCTGGAGGAGCCTCGCATGGCTGTTGCCAACGGTTTCTGCCGATTTGCTGTCGGCCAGTTGAAGCAGCAAAGTGCGGCTCGGACGTCTGTCAAGGCGGCTTGACTATGCCACGCCACCAGAAGATCTACGACCCGGACGAGACTGAGCGGCGCATGCCGCTTATCGTGAGGGAAACGCAATGCCCGGGCATGCTGCGCTTCCTGGCGGCGTTGCCCTACCGGCAGGAGACGCCCCTCATTCGAGGGGTGTTGTATCAATGGTTCCTGCACCATCTCGAACAAGGTACGCTGGATGCCGCCGTGCAGGCTGCCCTAAGTGGGCCTGGCGGTCTGCAAGCTGAGACACGACGGCCGGCACTCAGATCGCCGCAGCCGCTGGGAACGCCGGCATTTGACATCGAGGCGCTTCGGTCGGGCGCGGAAGTCGGTGCTGTTTTCCCACCGGAGGAGAAGGGGGCGGCGACAGGTCCTTTCTCCGCTGCCAAGACGCAACCGCCCGCCAGGCCGACGCCAGTGGCGCCGGAGTCTCACTCCATCACCGCACCCCCAGTATCCGTCGTTCCGGCGGTGGTGCCTGCGAAGGACTCGGTGGCCTCGGCACAAGGAGGCGCTGGCGAGTCCGAGCGCATAAACCCGAACGAAGGCGACGCGCTGTCCGACGCCGAGCGTGCGGCGCTGGCGCAAATGGGCAACATGTTTGGCTAGAAACATGTCCGGTCGGAGAGAGTCGCTGCTTTCAGATGAGCAGGTTCGCGCCATTACCTCGGGCCTCGGGCAACTGCCCGATGCGCAGGTGCAGGGAAACGAAGCCTACCTGGTCGCGTTCATAAGATTGTCCTACAGCGCCACTGGCCGCCTGCATGGCGCTGGCACCTACCGATCAATGCTGAAGGCATTCGGTGCCCCGTTTTCTCCCTCGCAATCGACGGTACACGCGGCCAAGCTGAAGGTGGAGAGCGAGATCGCAAGTGGATACTCAGGCCTGATTGCCACTGAGGGCAAAGCCGATACGCGGCCCTATGCTGCTCGTGTTGCACGCCCTGATGCGGGCGAAGCACGAGATCCGGCTATATCCGCGCTCGCGGTGCAACTGTCTCACCAACGAGCGCGTATACAGCACTTGGAGACGGACTGCGCACGGATGAGGTCAGAGTTGGCGATCGCAATCCAGGAGCGACGCGCAGCCGAGGCAGCGCTGCTCGCGGTCAGGGAAGTTGCCGATCAGCTGCTTATGAGGAACGGCGAGCTTGGGGCGGCCTTGGCTCAGAATGCGCGATTCTCAGAAGGGAATAGGTTGTTCGCGCTCTACGCAATTGAGCAGTCCAGAGGAGAGGCTCGCCTGCTGAAGGAAACACTGGATTCAGTGCAGGCCAAAAGAGTGAAGGAGCGCGAAATGCTTGAAGCCTATCGTCGTGCGGCCACCAGTGGTAGGGCTGCCGAATGAGCGCAGATATCGTTGTTGGGGGATCGGACGGTCACTCTGTCCTGGGTGTGGTGACCGATGACTGGGCGGCAGCTGAGGTCTGGCTCGCGACTCTGAAAGCGCGCAACCCGCCCGTGAGTCCCCGTACGTTGAGCTCATATCGTTCCGAGATGGTTCGGCTGAGATGGTACTGCGAGAAGTTCAGTGTGGTTCAGCCGGGCCGCTGGACACTTCAGGATGTGCTGGCATACCTCGATTTCCTCCGGACTCGCGCATCACAGCACATCTGCCGTCGCCGTTTGCCTCAGCACGACAGTGCATGGACGCCCTTTCGAAAGCCTTTAGGACCGACGTCGGTGTCGCATGCGCAGAAGGTGTTGCATGCGCTCTTCGTGTTCTGGTTCCAGACCGGACATGTGAAGCAGAATCCGATGGCTGGACTGGGCGGCGGTGCACAGCGTGCAGCCCCGACACGCCACGCGGTTCCGCCTGACCTAATAGACACAGTCATCGGGCTCATGGATAAGCGGGATTATGTAACCCTCGTGGCGCGACTAACGTATGCCAGAAACCGATTTTTGATCCAGCTTATCGAAGGGGTCGGCTTGCGTGCCTCGGAGGTCGTGCTGGCGAATATGGGCGACTTCGAGCTCATGTCCGATCCTCGATCCATGAAAACGTACTGGTCGCTTCTTGTGCGTCATGGCAAAGGAGGATACGTCGACCGTGTGCCGGTGCCCTATGCACTCATCGAGCAGCTTGGAGCGTATAGGCAAGCCTTCGGACTGCCGCCCGCACCGCAACCTGGCGAGACGACAGCGCTCGTGTTGTCTGGGCGAACGCGCCGGTCGGACAATGGCGTTCGACCATCGGTCCGAGGGCGTCGAGGTGCGCTTCAGTGGGGCGAGGTACGGCGTCGCGCGACGCTCTGGGACATCGTGAAGAAGGAGTTCGCCGAGTGTGCAGAGTATCTTGATGGATTAGGAAATACTGCCGACGCCGAGTTATTGCGGCGGGCGTCCACTCATTGGCTACGCCATACATTCGGTAAGACGCAACTGCTGGCGGGCCGAGACGTGAGATTTGTGCAGAAGCTGCTCCGCCAGCGTGATATAAGATCCACAATGATTTACACGGAGCTCGATTTCTTCGATATGGCTCGCGGCTTGGAGCCTGGAACAGTTGAGGTTCCGGAGCGCTCAACTTCTTAGGGGCGGGCTGGGCCCGCTGCTGGCCAGCCACGGTTGTCATCTTTGCGCGGTGACAACCAGCCAGCGTCCATAGAGCGATTGCTTGCTGCCCGCCTGAGTCCAGTAATCGCGCTCCTCCGCGGTATCGGCAGCCGCCGCCTTTCGGCGGCAATACACTTCGCCTGGCCATCCTAGCAGCCGTTCGAGCGGTCGTTTCGGCTTTGGCTCGTCCACGTCATGCAGTTGCACATTGCGGAAGCCGCTTTGAGTCAGGATCAAGTGCAGCTGTGGGAACGAGAAGGGGAAATAGGTGATGTATTCACCGCGCCTTTTTCCGTACATGGGGCTAAAGCCTGAGTGGAACCCCCGCAGAAAAAATTGGCCTCGCGATCGGGCGTGCCAAGTGTTGGGCGTGGTGATGACAAGGGTACCGCCAGGCCGCAGCGCTGCCCTAAAGCCGGCCAGGGCCGTACCGGGGCTCTTCAGCAGGTGTATTGCTTCGCCGCAGACTACGGCGTCATACCCCTGGAGCGCAGCTGGCAGCGGCTCATCCAGGTCGTGCTCTTGGACGCACCTGTAGGCAGGCACAGCGTCCGGATACTCCCAAAGGCCAAGACCGTCGATAAGCGCGGCCGGTTCAACACGAGGTAGTTCGTTGCCCAGCCAGCCGTGGCCGCACGGAGCGTCAAGCACGACCCGCGCCGACCGCTCCTTCAGGATATCGATCACCACGGGGTGATATGGCTTCCTTTTGGTATGGGGAAGGAGCTGGGTCACGGTTGTCGTCCTCGCATGATGTCTATGAAGACGAAACCCTAGCACGAACTCATTTTGTGGTGGGTGCAAATAAACCTTATGTATGCCACCTTATTTTGCAAGGCCGTCGTCATTCCTGCGTATCGTGCCGGCGCTTCTGCGTCCGCAGCGCCGTGGATATGGCGCAAGCAGAAACGTCGCCGCGGAAAGCCGGTGGCGGCATGCCGACCGGGAAGAGGTTTTCTGCCGCCGCCGAGCGCTCTGGATTCACGTGCGGGGAGGTACGGCCGTACCGCTCGAAATCGCGTACCGTACATTCCTTCATGTAGGTACGGTACGGAGGGATCACAGCTTGCGATGGCAACAGTCCGCGTATGTAGGTGATTTTCTGGGAGAATTTCGGAACTTCAGGCGGGTGAGCGCACGTAAAACCGGCCTCGATCCGCTGCCTGGTGACTTGCGTCATTCCCCGCGTGGCCTATCGCAGGCGTTCTGCCTGTGGAGATTTGATTTTGTGTCTCAACTTCAAACGGGGCCGCTATTTGTTCGGCATGGAGCCCTTGCTCGTGGCAGGCGACCTGAGCTTGTCCGGCACACTGCTGGCGTGGTCTGGTATCGGCCATGCGGCCACGCCCAATACGCTTGGCTGCATGGCCTCCCCGGGCTTGGACTGCGTTGGCGACAGGCCGATTTCGACCCGTAGAGGTCATTCTAGAATTCAAGTAGCGGGCGCTCAAGCAAGGCCGCATGCAAGTTGCGGCACTCCGATCTCCACATTTGGATTGCTTCGTCTGGCAAAGCAGTGTGCTTCACGCAACCTGATTGTTAAGCAGGCCCTGTCGGCAGACTATGGGGTCTTTGCTCCCAACAGGAAAGAATCATGGCACCACCTTTTACCGCAACAGTGCGCTAAGAATGGGGCATTACCAGGCGAGGGATCGGGCAAATAAGGCCATGGATCTGCTGAGCATCTCGATGCCGCCTTCGACAGATTCTCAGCACTGAATCCCGCACAGAAATACCGGTCAGGACGCCGGCGCTGGTCGTTTTCAGACAATGCGTTCAAACCTGGGCGTGCCCTTGCGCCTTCGGCTGCGGGTCGGGCCATCGCGCTTCGCGTTGAGCCTGGCAAAAAGGCGCCACTCTCCCCTTCTATTGCGGGGCTTCCGTCCGTCCGTCCCTCACTGCGGTCGGCTCACGCCTTCGCGGCTGTCGGCGCTGCGCGCTCAAGCTTGCCAGTGGCCGGCCCGCGTCCGGGCGTGCATGCGGCGCTTTGCGCTTTTCCGCTCGAAGCACAATAATAAAACGCCCAACACCGCATAGGAGGGGCTGTCCCATGAGCGCCGTTGAGCCGACTCCAAATGGAGCTTCTCACCCACACAGCTTGATCGACGTGGACGAGGCGCGCCGCTACAAACTTCTCGTAGAAGCGGTGCTGGACTATGCGATCTTTCTCCTCGATCCGGACGGGTTCGTGGCGACGTGGAATGCAGGCGCACAGCGCTTCAAAGGCTACGATGCATCGGAGATCGTAGGGAAGCATTTCTCGCGTTTTTACACTAAGGAAGATCGTGCCGCTTCCATCCCGGAGCGCGCGTTAGCAACTGCCGCTACGGCGGGGCGTTTCGAAGCTGAGGGATGGCGAGTCCGAAAGGACGGCACGCGCTTCTGGGCAAGCGTTGTTATAGACCCTATCCGAACTAACGAGGGTCATCTGATCGGCTTTGCAAAGATCACGCGAGACATCACTGAAAAACATCTTGGCGAGAGTCAACTTCACACCGCACAGCAAGCCCTGTATCGCGCTCAAAAGATGGAAGCGTTGGGACGCGTGGCGGGGGGGCTAGCGCACGACTTCAACAACTTCTTGACCATCATTAGCGGTGCGGCGAACCTGTTAGAGAACCCGGCGCTGACGCCGGAAAATCGCCAACGCTACGTCAGGACGATCGCTGATACCGCCCAGCGCGCGTCCCAGCTCACCAAACAGATGTTGGCATACGCGCGACGTCAGCCTCTGAAACCGGCGAATTTCGACACGCGTTCATGCGTCGAGGGGATGAAGAAGCTTTTTGAATCCACGCTGGGTTCGTCGATTCGGTTGCAATATGAGATATCGTCCGAGCCATGTGTTGTATGTGCCGACATGAGCCAACTGGAAAATGCACTATTGAATTTGGTGATCAATGCCCGTGACGCCATGCCACTCGGCGGAAACTTGAAGATATCTGTGGGCAGCGCCGACTCCCATCCCGATGGTCGAGGCGGAGCGATAAGCAGCCCGCTTGTAGCAATTTCAGTCGCGGACGATGGCGAGGGTATCCCAGCTCCCGTGTTAGAGCATATCTTTGAACCGTTTTTCACAACTAAGCCGGTCGGAAAGGGGACGGGCCTCGGACTCAGCCAGGTGTTTGGGTACGTTAACCAGTCGGGCGGCTATCTTGATGTGACCAGCGCTCCCAACAAGGGCACGACGTTCACCCTATTTTTCCCTAAGGTTTTTTTGTGAGCGGCGTTCGGCCTCGCAGTCTGTGGCCATCCCGGGCGCACTTTTTGATGAAGCGAACAAGATTTCTAGATGCTGAAGGATTTCTCCGGCTTGCCAGGGCTTCGGCATGAACCTCGTCGAAGGGGGCAGTGTCTCCGTCACCGGCAGATAGCGTCCGGATGTAAGCAGCACCGCAATTCCTGGCATTCCTGCCACTATCCGCCGAGCTAGCTCGAGACCATTTAACGTGCCGGGCATCTCAATGTCGGTCACTACCGCGCGGATTTCCGGGCGTTCGTTCAGAATGATCAGCGCCTGATCTGCGGACGCTGCTTCGACCACGACGTAGCCTTCAGTCGAGAGGATCTCTGATAGGAGCCATCGCGCTGTTGCATTGTCGTCGACCACTAGAACCGTATTAGGCGTGCCGGTAATCGCCGATTCGGTGTCGGTCATTTCTTTATCCCTGCTTCGTAAAATTAACGTGATGAAAGAGGGGTCAAGAGGCGTGAAACCGGCGATTTCTGGTGATTTTGGCGCTGGCTTGCAGGCGTACGAGCCCTTGCGAGTACTTTTCAGTCAGCAAGTACCATTCCGGCGCACCGAGTTGCATGGAAACCCCAGCCGAGGGCGCCGGCTCGGCGTACGGGAGGGAATGTCCGCTTCTGGCCGATTCTGTTGAAAAACTCGCGGCCGTCTCTGTCGTCTGGCAGAATTTGCAAAGCGCCAACGAGTTCGGAGAGCATCGACATGATGGGTCATCAAGCGAGCGGGCAAGAGCGGTTGTTCTACGCTTTCAACCTTGAAGACGTCGTTCCGCCGACCCATCTTCTTAGAGCCATCGATCGCTGTCTGGATCTGAAGGAACTCCACCAACACCTGGCGAAGCACTACAGCCATACGGGCCGTCCGTCCATAGACCCCGAACTTATGATCCGTATGCTGATCGTTGGGTATTGCTACGGCATCCGCTCCGAGCGTCGTCTGTGCGAAGAAGTTCAACTGAATCTTGCATATCGATTGTTCTGTCGTCTCGGCCTCGAGGATGCAGTGCCCGATCACTCGACCTTCTCCAAGAACCGACATGGACGTTTCCGCGCCAGCGATATTTTCCGCTGGTTGTTCGATGAAGTGGTCCGCCGTTGCATGGCTGCGGGCCTAGTCAAAGGCGAAGGCTTCGCTGTCGATGCCAGCGTCGTGGCTGCTGATGCTAGCCGCCAGCGCGGTGTTCCTGCCAGTGAGGCCACCGACTGGTCGAACCCCGCACTCAGCACGCGTGCCGTGCGCGAGTATCTCGAAGCGCTCGACGACGAAGCGTTCGAACAATCCGTTCCCCGGCGAATCTCGCTGACCGATCCGCAGTCACGGTGGACGGCCGCCCCTGGCGGTCCCGCATTCTTCGCTTATTCGACAAACTATCTGATCGATACCGAGCATGGCGTGATCCTCGATGTCGAAGCCACCCCTGCACATCGCACCGCAGAAGTGGACTCTACCAAGACGATGGTGGATCGTGTCGAGGAACGATTCGACATCATCCCTGATCGACTCATCGGCGATACCGCTTACGGCACGGCGCCGATGCTGGCGTGGATGGTGCAAGACAAGGGGATAGAGCCGCACGTCCCCGTCTGGGACAGAACCCAGCGCAAGGACGACAGTCTATCGAGCAGCGACTTCGAATGGGATGGCGAGGCCAACGAATACCGTTGCCCCGAGGGCCATGCACTGCGCAGCGAGCGGCGCATGTTCAAGATAGAACGCACTCACGTCACCAAGGCGGGCACCGTAATCTACCGGGCCAGCAACACGGACTGCGGTAAGTGCGCGATGAAGCCCCGATGCTGCCCCAATACGCCGATGCGCAAGATCGCTCGCAGCATTCACGAGGATGCACGCGATGTAGCCAGGCGTATCGGCGCCACCGTGCAGTACCAGCGCTCACGTCACGAACGAAAGAAAGTCGAGGTGCTGTTTGCACACCTCAAACGTATTTTGAAGATCAACCGCTTGCGGCTACGCGGACTTACTGGTGCAGCAGACGAATTCACGCTTGCAGCAGCCGTTCAAAACCTACGTCGTCTCGCGATGCTTACCTCGCCGGGGCCACCGGTTCAGGGCACAGGTGCGCCCAGTTGAGGCGAAACCCACCGATTAACAAGGCAACCGGGCATCAGTACCCGGTTCCAATCGAAAAAATGGCGAAAGCCGCCAGGTCATCGGCCTTGTAAGCGCGACAAATCGCGACGCGCAATCGAGTTTTTCAACAGAATCGGCCGAAAGCAGTCGCTCGCTTAATGCTCTGGCTCGCCGCCGTCTCAGGGTACGTGGGTAGGCAGGAGCCGTTCTGAAGTGCCGAGATTACTCATTGATTGCCCCTCGGCGCAGCTCACTGCCTGGCATGCGAGCAATAGCTCCGAACGGCGCATCCGGGGGCTTAGCAGCGGGCCAACAGTAGGAACCGCTTTATGAGATTTCGTTTTTTGGATAGCACGATTTCGAGTTTGGAACTATTTTCTGTGCTCGAACCGAGAGCGCTGGCTCCAGTCCTTCCCGAGCCTGGGTCGGGACCATGACCGTGACAACCTCGACCAGGTGAGCTCGGTGAAGGGGTAAAGCGGGGTAAGGTGTCCTAATGAAGTGAAGACGGCCTTCAAATGAAATGATGCACAGGGTGATTGAATGAATTACTCTTTTCTCCTTGCTGGGCTGGCTGTCGTCTTCTTTAGCCTTCTGTTGATTGCGATTCAACTTGGAAAGAGGTTGGGACGCGATGCCGATGAGAAAAGCGGCGCAGGTGCCACAGTCATTGAAGGCTCGGTCTTCGCTCTACTAGGGTTGCTGGTGGCCTTTACGTTCTCCGGCGCCGCCCAGCGCATGGCGGAACGCCGCGATCTATTGGTCCAGGAGGTCAATGCGATCGGAACCGCCTGGCTGCGCATCGACATGGTCAATGCGGGCGACCAACCCCGGCTGCGCGATCAGTTCCGGCAGTATGTGGATCTGCGCATTGACTACTATCGCAATGTGGCCGACCTGGAGCAGCGCGATACGCTCGCCGCGAGCATCGGGACATTGCAAAAGGAAATATGGAGCACGTCGATGCAGGCGGCACGCGTGAGTGTGCCGCCTTTTGCCGTGTCCTACGTCGGAGCGGTCAACGATATGTTCGACGTCGCATCCGCTCAGACCGTGGCGCAGAAGGTGCATCCGCCCGTCGCGACCTATGTCTTCCTGGGTTTCCTGACGCTCGTTGCGGCCGGCCTGGTGGGATTGAACCTGGCGTCCTCCAAGCGTGGGACCTTGCTGCACCAGGTGATATACGCGGTCGTCATGACAGCGGCGCTTTACATCATCATCGATTTCGAGTTCCCGCGGATCGGAACCATACGCATTGATCAGAGCGATGCCTTGCTGGTGGCGCAGCGACAATCCATGGCCGATCCCGCAGGTGATGCCAAGTAGGAGATCTCATGGAACCGGGAATCCCGCGATTGCCGAGGAAGATCGCCGTCCGCCTCGGCGCTTGCGTGTTCGCCGCTGCCTGCAGCGTGCCCGCGGCGGCGTGGGGCCAGCAGGGCCTGCGGTTAAGCAAGGACGACCTGCAAAAGCGCGCTAACGGCGTGCTGGCGCTGATGTCGTTTTCCATTGTTCCCGACATCACGACGAGTTCGCTGAACATAGGCAGCGGCGGCGGCTCGACCACGGGTTCGAACGAGTTCTTCATGACGCAGCTGGGCGGCGGCGACACGATTTCCGATTCCGTTCCAATCTATCTGGAGGGCGTGCTGGCGGCCAGCCGCTACGACCCCACATTCATCGCCACCCAGGGCGCGGAAACGCGCCGCATTCCGACGAAATGGAACAGCGTGTCCGCCACTGGCGGCATAGGCTGGGATTTCAAGCTGACCGACGAACTCAAGTTGCGTCCCATCTTCAACTTTGCGCTGGGCAATGTGACCAGCGATCTGCGCGCGGCCAGCTGGTACGTGGGGCAACGCACTGGAAAGGACATCGACTTCCTGGACCGGGGCTCCCTGAATGCCTACGGCCTGGGCGGTTCGATCATGCTGGACTACGAGCATTACCGTCCGGGTTACGAGGTGGATGTGGAACTCCGCTATTCCGATATCCGGCTGCAGAGTTTCGACAGCTCGGCGGCGGTAAGCGGCAATGCCGTCGCCCAGTCCGCCAATCTTTGGGCACGTTATCGCGCGCCCACGGGCATCGTCATGCTGCAACGGCCGTTGCGCTATGTACTTGAGCTGACGCATTCCGAGTTCCTGGGCGACCAGAAGGGGATCCTCGGCTTCGACCGGCTGACTTCCGTGGGCGCGGGGCTGGAACTGGATTCAAGCGCCTACAACGTATTCATCACGCGGACTCGCCTGGTTGGACGCTACGTGTTCGGCAACAACGTATCCGGCTTCTCGGTGGGGCTCGCGGTAAGTTTCTGAGGCGGGCCGCACGTGCCGTCATCGATGCGAAGAGGCACGCGCCAGGATTTTGCGTTTTTCGGATAGCGCGCCGGCCACGCGCGGATTATTTTGCTTATCGCAAGGTCCAGACCGGATTGAATCTATGACGCAAAACTACCGGCAGGTCAAGGCGCGCATACGCAGCCTCGAGGTCGAGGCGGAGCGCTTGCGTCGTCAGGAGTTGCAGCGGGTGCTGGCCGACATGCGCCAGAAAATCCGAGAGTACAAGATCACACCGGAACAATTGTTCGGTCCCGATCTTTCCGATCTGGTGCGGTATCGTCATCCGGACACTGGGCAAACCTGGAATGGCATCGGACGGCCGCCGAACTGGATCAGGGGCGAAGACCGCAGCCGTTTCCTCGTGGATTGAAGGCGCTTTATGCGTAGAGTGCGGCGGAATTCTCGCCCGAGGGGCCGGCATTGGCGCCGGCCCCTCCCTGCTTACGGCGTCACGATGTTGAACCAGAACTCGAAGTTGTCGAGCGAGGCGAACATGTCCGTGATCTTCTGCTGATCGCCGCTGACCTTCACTTCGCCCTTTGCCAGGGCGTCTTTGAGCGTCGTTTCCTTGAGCATCATGCGGTTGAGCGTTTCGCGGCTGAGCGTCATGCTGGCCGTCGGCTCCTTGGACTGCTTGCCTTCGGTATGGTTGAGCACGCTGTTCACCATTTCCAGCGTGTACTTCTGGTTGGTATCGGTGAAGTCCAGGTTGAGAATGACGTGCTTACCCGCGGCTTTCTCCCGGTTCAACCGCACCGCGAAATAATCGAAGAGCATGTCCAGCGTCATCGCCCGCACCGTGTCGGGACTTGCCGTGTCCGGAACAGGCAGTTTCTGCACGCCTTCGCGCAGTTCTTTGGCCCCGGTCAGATAGAAGTTGCGCCACGGCCCGCTTTCGGCCTGGTATCCCATCTGCTCCAGCGCGTCAGCCTGCAGGTTCTTGGCTTCCTGGTTGTTCGGGTCGGCGAACACCGCGTAGTTCACGACTTCGGCCACCCAGCGGTACTCCCCTTTCTTGTAATACTCGCGCGCCTTTTCCAGGATGGCGGGGATGCCGCCCATCATGTCCACATAACGCTTGGACGCATCCTGGATTGGCAGCGTGTGCAAGGTTGCGGGATTGCCATTGAACCAGCCGAGATAGAGCACGTAGGTGGCGCGCACGTCGTGGTTGACGGAACCGTAGTAGCCCCGGTTCGAGAACTTGGTGGCGATGGCCTCCGGCAGCTTGACCTGCTCGGCGATCTCTTCCTTGTTGTAGCCCATGTTGGCCAGCCGCAAGGTCTCGTCGTTGATGTAGCGGTACATGTCCCGCTGCATGCCCAGCTGCTCCTGGACTTCCTTCTTGCCCCACACCGGCCAATGGTGCATGGCGTACATCACCTCCACATCGTCGCCCCACAGCGCCAGCGCCTCGTTCAGGTACTTGGACCATGCCAGCGGGTCGCGAATCTTGGCTCCGCGCAGCGAATAAGTGTTGTGCAGCGTGTGAGTGGAGTCCTCGGCGGTGTTCAGCGCCTTCTTCTCCTTGATGTAGTACAGCATCTCGGCGGGCGCCTCGCTGCCCGGCGCGTACAGGAATTCGTACGTCAGTCCGTCGATCGTGCGCTTCTCTCCGGTCTTTTCGATGATATCGGTGGGCGGAATGAGGGTGACCGTCCCGGCGGAGGTCGTGGTGCCCAGGCCGGCGCCGACCTGGCCGGTCGGGCTGGGGGGCAGGAGATTGCCGTACATGTAGCTGGCGCGGCGGCTCATCGCCGTGCCGGCCATGACGTTTTCCGCGACCGCGTGCTCCAGAAAGCCCAACGGCGCATAGATTTTCACCTTACCCGCCTTGACGTCCGCTTCATCCACCACTCCGCGCACGCCGCCGTAATGGTCTACGTGACTGTGCGTATAGATCACCGCCACCACCGGCTTCTTGGGACGGTGCTGGTAATAGAGATCCAGCGCGGCCTTGGCCGTCTCCGTCGAAATCAGCGGGTCCATGATCGTAAGGCCTTCCCTGCCTTCGACGATCGTCATGTTGGACAGATCATAGTTGCGCACCTGATAGATGCCGTCCGTGACCTGGAACAGACCCGAAATGTTCAGCAACTGGGACTGCCGCCACAGGCTGGGATTGACGGTGTCCGGGGCCGGCGCGCCCTCCTTGATGAAGTCGTACTTGGTGGGGTCCCATACCAGGTTGCCCTCGGCGCCCTTGATCATGCCCGCCGGCAGCGGAGCGATGAAACCCTTGTGGGCGAGTTCGAAGGAAGTCTTGTCGGAGAATGGAAGCTCCTTGAGAAGCGCCGCATTGGCGTCCTTGGTTGCGGGTTCCGCCGGCTTTGGAGTGGTCGCGGCCCAACCAGGGAGGGCAAACGCCAGCGCCAATGTCAACGCCGTCACGGCCGGCGCGAAGCGCCGCCGCTGAGCGGACAACGGAGTAGGGGACGGTACGGCACGAGCAACTTGCATCATGATGTCGACTCCAGACAAAACCAAAAAAAACCAGCCGTGAGCACGGTATGGTCGCCAAACAGCAGGGCCTTGCAGGGCCCGGGACTTCAGTTCAGGAACTGCATATTCAGCCCCAAGTAAATCTGCCAATCGGGTTGCCCCGGCCCCCGGCTGGCTGCGGAAAATTGGGGTTCGATAAAAAGGTTGTAGACCGTTTTTTGGCGTTTGAAGACCTGGCCGATGCCCAATCCCACGGGCACGCTATAGCCGTCGTTCTCCAGGTTGTAGGTCCAGATGGGAGCGGCACGCAGATAAGTGCCGCCGCCCAGTTGGTACATGGCAAACGGCTGCAGCGCCACAATGTCGGCGTCCTCGCGGCGGCCAGATCCGGCAAAGCTGCTTTGCCACGACAACAGATAGCCGTACTGGAATTTGGGCGAGCTGGCATCGAACAGCACATTTACCAATCCAGCGGACCATTTCTCGCTGCCCACGGTTTTCTTGCTTGCCGTTGGGGCGGTAATCTGCGGACCGATGCCAAAACTGACCGACGGATTTCCCGTGTCGATCAGATAAGCGGAGAAAATATTCAGATCGCCGATTCCGGTTTCATGATGACTATCCACCGGAAAGGAATTCACGGGTAGCGAGGCGCGCATGAGCCAGTTGCTTTCACCTCCGGAGAATGGCTGGGCATAACGCATCCAAAACTGGTTGGCGTTCTTTCCCGTCTCGGTCTGCCTGCCTACGTAGTAATTCTGGATATTGAAGGCCGTCATGTTGGCCAAGGGATTGTTGGCCTGCGCAGCCGCATCGTCCTCCTGCCCGGATGCAATCGACCAGGGAACGGCCAGAAGCAGCGCCCAGGCAAGTTGTTGCAACTCGTGCTTCATTCCTTGCTCCACCTATGGAGATTAGTAAAGATACGACACACCGCTGTCGGATCTTTGCAAGAAAACGGCTTGGAGAATTCTGGCCGCTTTAAAGCCTACTTGGAAATGGCGACAAATCAATCGCGGATATACCTGACTTGCGTGATTTTTCTGGGATTATGTGGCTTTGATACATAAAGATTCGCGAAAATATATTTAGCAATATTTGTGCGGAATTATTAAAAAAGCTGTACAGCGGCGACCCCGTTTGACAAGATTGTGCCGTCCTGTGTCAGTTGCCACTTGCTGATCCCTTGCTGGGAAATCGTTATTTGAAGCACCGACCAGGGCCGCATTCGACGTTTTGCCTACTCTCTACGAATCTTTAGAGGTGAAGTATGTGGCAACAATATTCGTATACGGCAACAACATTTATCCCGGTCCTCTTCTTGACTGCGGAATCCCACCGCCATCGGCCGCGAACTCCGCGGCTGGCGTTTCCCTGCTTTTCCACTGCACATAGTCTGGACTCGCCGAGCGCCATTCCTCGGTGATGACCTTGCATTCGACTCGATCTCGTTGCGCATGGACTCATCCATTGAACACAGGGGTCTACGGTGAAAAGTAATGGCAAGCCGAAACAAGCGCTATCCAGAAAACGAAATTCTCAAGCGCAGGTGGGGTGACGATGGAGCTAGCCTACTTCCGACATGTCTATTCCGGATTCGAGCCTTCCCAGGCTTTCGACGTCATCACGGGGGGAAGCTTCGAGCATCGCCTGCTGTCCTCCCAGCGTGCAACGATGGAGCACCAGCGCCTGGGCCTGGGCGCGATGCGCCTGGAGACCGGCAACTATGACTTTCCCGTGGTGGCGCTGGGCTCGATGCCCAGGGATGCCATTTGCATCGGCTTCGTGGCCGAGGGCATCGAGACTGCGCGCTACAACACCGTGCCCTTCGCTCTCGACGAAATCCAGGTATATCCCGCGGGCGCCGAATTGCTCTACCACGCAGCGGGTCCGTCACGCTGGGTGACCCTCACTATCGGGCTGGAGACCCTGCAGCGCGCAGCCTTGGCGCGGGTAGGGCGTCCGCTCAAGCTAGCGCAGCGGTTCGCCCAGTCCGTGCAGGTCGCGCGGGGTGACCGGCAAAGATTGACCTGTCTTACAGACGATGCCATGGCGGTGGCACGCCGCCTGGAACCTCTGGGCGGCATGTCCCGGGCGCTGGCCGATGAAGTCCAGGCATCGCTATTGCTCGGGTACGTCGATGCCCTGGCTGTACAGACGGCGCCGTCCGCCAATTGGGCGCAATCCACCGCTGGCCGGCATCACCACCTGATCACAGCCTGCGAAAGACTGGTGCTGAGCGGGGATGAAACCGATATCGCCTTGCGCGAGGTGGCGCGGCGCAGCGGCTACAGTCAGCGCTCGTTGGAACTCATTTTCCGGCGCGGGGTGGGAATGACGCCGGGGCGCTGGTTCCTGACTGCCCGTCTCAACCGCGCATTGCGCGATCTGCTATCGGGCGACGAGGCCTGCACCGTCGCGTCGGTCGCCATGAAATGGGGCTTCCGTCACATGTCCAGGTTTGCCGGCGCTTACCGGGCGGCATTCGGAGAATCGCCCAGCGAGACCTTGCGGCATGCGCGGGAGCGCTGCCGTGGCAACGGAGCAACCGCCTTTTCGCAATTCGGATAGACGTCATCCTTTTGGGGGATTTAAATCGCCCTTGGACCGGGGGGGCACCGTTGCGGCGCGCAAACCCGAGCATGGCAGCCAGATGATGTTGTGTAGGTCAAGCAGGCCGATCTCCACCGGAGGTGCAGCACCATGAGTACGACGCCGATTTTCCGCCCAGTAGCCAGGGCGCTGGCACTCGAGCCACGGCTGCTGTATGACGCTGCGGCCGCCGTGGCGGCCGACCGCCAGCAAACCGATTCGTCGGCCCACGACACGGGCCAGGCTGACAACGCGGCACCCGCGCAGGGCAAGAACCTGCTGGTCATCGATGGCCGCCTGGCCGGCGCCCAGGCGCTGGCGGACAGCGCCACGCCCGGCACCAAGGTGCTGGTCGTCAATCCCAGCCAGGACGGCGTAGCGGCGGTGCGCCAGGCGCTGGAAGCGCTGGGTACGGTCGACTCGATCCAGATCCTCAGCCACGGCACGCCCGGGCAAATGACCCTGGGCAACAGTGTGTTGACCGCGCAATCGGCCGACACGCAGCGCGCGGCTGACTGGGGCGCGCACCTCAGTACCAACGCCGACATCCTGCTCTACGGATGCGGCACGGGCAGCTCGGCCAGCGGGCAGGAACTGATGGGCGCGCTGGCAAGCGCCACCGGCGCGGACGTCGCGGCATCGACCAACGACACCGGCAACCCATCCGTCGGCGGCGACTGGGATCTGGAAGTCGCCACCGGCAGCATAGAAAGCCAACTGCAGATCGGCGCGGCGGCCCTGGCGGCATACGACGGCCTGCTCGCCGATGCGCTGCCCACCCTCGCGCTGGGCGGCAGCAGCGCCGACATCCTGTTGGGCGACACCGCCCAGATCCAGGCCATCGTCAGCAATCCCTCGGCCCAGGAAGGCTACGCGCCGTTCATCGACATCTTGATTCCGGCGACGGGGTATGACGGCGACGACGGTGTCAGTTTCGTGTCCGCCAGCACGATGGGCATTACGCTCAACGGCTATGTGATTACCTTCGGCGCCGATGGCACGGCAGAGCACCCTTTGGCAAAAGACGCCACCGGCAATCCTGTGGTGCTGCAGGCGTCTCAGTATGGCTATCGCCCCGGCGACCAACTGGTGGTGCTGGCGCTGCCTTACGCGGGCTTCGGCAAAGATCAACCCACGATTGCCGTGGACATCGTCCTGGGCCTCAGCCCCCTGGCCGACGTGAACAAGGACCATACCGTCAGCCTGCGCGCGGGCTTCCAGTACGGCAACGATGCGCTGGACAACCCGGAGCAGGACCCGGCGCTGTTCGAGGCCGACTGGCAGACCTATGCGCTGCGCTCCACCCCCTTCGAGGTGACGCAATCGCTGGACATGACCGAAGGCGAGACCGCCACCGGTGAGAACTATCCCCATACCTTGACCGTCACCGCCACCCCGGCGCCGGGACAGACCTTGCAGAACGTGGCGGTCGTGCAGCAGTTGCCCGACAGCATCCGGGTACTGGGCATTACCCCTGGCAGCGGCGGAATCCTGACGCGATTGACGCTGGCCGACGGCAGGGTGCTCTCCGACACCGCGGCGATCAATGCCGCGTTGGCGCTCAAGCCTTATGTGACCTCGTATGAAATCAGCTACGCGAGCCTGAGCGGCCCCGCGGATACGCTAGTGCGTTTTTTCGTCGCGGAGACGACATCCGGCGGCCAGCAGGTATTGGACCCCGCTAGCGGAGCGCCGCGTCAGATCGAGGTCGCGCAGGCGTTCTCCACTGGCCAATGGACGCCGCTGGACCCGCGCGATGTGCCCGACCTTTTGCCATGGGTGCCGGTGATCGGGCGCGGCGAGGACGTCGCGTTCACCGCCAAGGCGGTCGCGCTGCACAAAACCGTGGAAATAGACACCGACAGCGGTGTGGCGGGCCTGTCGCCCGGCGACGTGCTGAGCTACCAGTACGATGTGACGCTGTCCGATTACTTCGCCATCGGCAAGTCGATGCTGGGGCAGGGCAGCCTGACCATCACGGACACGCTGGGCGACGGGCTGACGTTCGCCGGCACGCCCATGCTGACGTTTACCCAGGATGGCCAGCAATACACCGTCGCGCTGATCTATACCCTGGGAGAGAAGACGGCGACCGGTACGCAGATCGTCTTCGACCTGGCCGCCTCGATCGCCCAGGCGGGCCTGAGCATGGACGCGCTGATCGGAGACATCGCCAGTGACGGCACGCGCCAATCGGCAACGCGGGCGACGATCAATTACGACGCCAGGGTCGACGAGGCCTACCAGGGCTCCTATGCGCAAGCGGAGATCAACGAAGGCGACTCGCTGAGCAATAGCGCGCTGTTGGCGGGCACCATCATACAAAGCCGGCTCAACGTCGGGGCGGTGCAGTCCGACGGCTCCGAGGTGACGGTTACCGTTCCGACAGGCAACGTCGACATCGCCGTCTTCCAGGTCAACGGCAGCACGGTGCCGCCGTCCTATGAGCTGCAGCCGGGAGATATCGTTACCTTCGTGCTGCGTTACGACCTGCAGACTGGCGACTACGAAAACCTGAAGCTGACGGCGTATCTGCCGGCTCCGGTGTTCGAGCCGGCCGGGTCATGGTCCGTGGGCATCGGCGACCATCGCTGGTCCTACGGTCCGGGCGACACCCATCCGGGCACGGTGGTCGGTGTGAGCTCGCAAGCCGGCGGGGCGCTGGTTTTCGATTTTGGCGACTACGCCATGCAGGGCGACCCCTCGGGGCAGAACCGCATCGAGGTGCTGTTCACGCTGCGCGTCAGCGGCCAACCCTTCGCGGACCAGCGCTCCATAACCGTGCTGGGCCAGTCCTCCCAGCAGACTACCGTGGGCCACGCGCCTGTGGTGGATACCGACAACGTGCTGATCCAGTCGGTGGCGGAGCCCGTGCTCACCATTGGCCATGGCGTGGTGGGAGCCTCTGGCGGGACGGTCAGTGGGGCAACGGGCGACTGGAATCCGCCGGGCAGCACGGGCGCTGGTTTCAATGGTTCCGTTACGGATCTGGCCGCCCTCGAAGGCGCGGTCACCGGGATGGACGCCGGCGATATTCTGCGCCTTGCCACCGGTATCGAGAACCGCGGCGGAGGCGGGGCCTACGACGTGACGGTGAACCTCCAGGTGCCTGCCGGTCTGGCGTTCCTGGGCGGTTCGCTCGACACCGCGAACCTGCGCATTGCCCGTGGAGACGGCACCGTGCTGGTGCTGGAACAGGACTACAGCGTATCGGGCACCACGATCACCTTCCTGGATGCGGGCGGCCAGGCCAGCCTGCTGGCGGGACGTCCCGGCACCGCTGCCGATGACAGCGGCCAGAACATGGTCGTGATTACCTACGACGTCGTGGCCAGCAGCAACCTGGCCGCGTCCAGCACCCTGCAAAGCACGGCGATCCTGACCCACTACGCCAGTGTGGAAGGCGGGTCGGACTTTACGCCCACCGATCTGGCCGATACGGCGGACGCGCAGTCTGCTGCGCCGGTCATCACCAAGGGCTACGCCGACGGCAGCCTGGATCCGACGGACTCCAGCGCCAGCCATACCAGTGGCAGCAACCTGGTCATCGGCGAGCGCATGCTCTACGACATTGTGGTGACCCTGCCCGAAGGCACAACGCAGAACCTGCGCTTGAGCGACCTGATTCCCGAGGGGTTCGCGCTGGACACGGCCTTCGGCCTGGGAGGCTACCAATTGATCACGCAGGCTGCGCTGAGCGGCAGCCTCGCGGCCGACTTCGGCGGCATGGTCTCCATTGCCAGCCTGACGGGGTCGGGCGGCACGCTGGGCGCGAACGGCGTGGACATGGTGCTTACTTTCAGCGCCAGCAGCGCGCTGGCCAACAACAACCAGGCGGACAACAGCTTCGTCATTCGCCTGGGACTGATCGCCACGAACGTGACGGGCAACCAGGCGGGCCAGACGCTGACCAACGATGCGTCGCTGACGTACACCGATCCCGATGGCGATACGCCCAATGGAGCCACCTCGGTGGATCGGAGCGTCGCGGCGACCGGCGGCCTGCCGTCGGTCACCATCGTCGAACCCACGCTGACCGTCTCGCATACCGCGGTCACCGACGGTTCGTCGGTGGGAGTGGACCGGGGCGACCACATCACGTACACCATCACGGTCGGTAACGGCTCGGCGGCAAGCGACGTCGATGCCTTCGATGTCCGCCTCTCGGACGTGTTGCCCTCCGAACTGAGCGGGGTGGAGATCGTCGGCGTGACGCTGTATGGCGGGGCGACCCTGACCGGCGGCGACTTCATCATCCAGAACGGCGTTCTTCAACTGGACCCGAATGCCAAGCTGGACATCCCGAAGGGCGGAAGCCTGGTCCTGCAGTTCCGCGGCACGCTGAACGACTCGACCGGCACGTCCGGAAAAGTCGACAACGAGGTCACCGTGCAGTGGACGAGCCTGAACGGCGTCAACGGCGGCGAGCGCACCGGCGCAGACGGCAGCCTCGGGTCGGGCGCCCTCAACGATTATCGGCTGGTCAGCGTCCACAGCGAGGACGTCGCGGCTTCGGGAACCATCAGCCACGTCGGCGGCCTGACCGACACGGCGGGCGGCAGTCCCACGACAGCCGACCCGCAAGACGTCGCGATCGGCGAGATCGTGCATTACCGAGTCGCGCTGCTGGTGCCCGAGGGCACCCAGCCCGACGCGGCGATCCGGGTGTATTTGCCGCCCGGATTGACCTTCATGAACGACGGTTCGGCCATGCTGGCCTACCTGGCCAATGCACTTGCCAACGGATCGCCCGGACTGTGGACCGATATGGCCGGCCTGATCGTCTCGGGCGACCCCAATATCGACGGCGGGGTGACGGACAAGGAGAGCACGTTGCTCAATCCGGATCTGTCAGGCGTGCGTGCCGAGGGTGTGCTGAATACCGCCGCCATCGACACCGCCGATCCGCGCGTCATCGTGCTGCGGTTGGGCAACCTCGTGAATGCCAACCAGGACTCGGATTTCGAAGGGCTGTATTTCGAGTTCAACGCCCGCGTGGACAACGCCGCCGGCGTGGCGGCGGGCGGCCAGCTCGCCGTGCGGGCCGAGTTCCTGAGCGGCTCGGAGGTGCGGTTCGGCACGGAAACGGTCACCGAGCGTGTCGTGGAACCGAAGATAGACGACGTGCAGAAGTCCGTCGTCAGCTTCGACCCCGGCGCCGGCGGCACGGTGGGCCAGGCCGGCTATGAGGTGGCTTTCGGCAACGCGGGTACGGCCACGGCGTACGACGTGGTCCTTACCGATACGTTGCCCACGGGAGGCCAGAATCTGACCGTCACCGGCTTGACCATCGACGGCACGACGTACGCGCCCGGAGGCTACCCGCCAGGCGTGTCGGTCGTGGTCAGCGGCGGAACCGTCACTGTCTCGCTGGACACGCTGGTGGCGGGGGCGAGCGTCAGCCTGGCCTATAGCGCCGACCTGCCCAACAATACGCCGCTGGCCGACACGTCGGCTACGGTGACGTACACGAGCCTGCCCACCAGCTTCCAGAGTTTCGCAGGCACTCAGGTGGGCGCGGCAGGCACAGTCGGCGGCGAGCGCACCGGCAGCGGCACCGGACCCAATACCTATCGTGACGGCGACGCCGCGGGACTCAGCCGCATCGATGGCACGCTGTGGAACGACACCGATAGCGCAACAGGCTCCGCCACGCCGGACGGCCCCGGCCTGGCTGGCCAGACCGTGACCCTGACCTGGGGAGGCGCCGACAACGACCTGTCGACGGCGACCGATAATCGCAGCTGGACGGTAACCACCGACGTCAATGGGTATTACTACTTCGGCGTGCTTGGACCCGGCGTTTTCCGCATAGATGCGCCGCCGACGGTCACCGTCGCCGGCCCCACCGGCGTCGTGAACGCACGCATCGACAGCGACGGCGCCTCCGCCGTGGGCCAGGTGCAGGCCCAGTTCGGCGACCTGGGCGCGGCGGCTGCCGGCAATGTGGGCTATGTGGAACGCAACGACGGACCGGTCAATACCGTGCCCGGCGCGCAGGCGCTGGACGAGGACACATCGCTCGCCATAACGGGGATTTCCATCGCCGATCCCGATTCAGGCGCCGCGACGATGCAGGTCACGCTCAACGTCCTGCACGGCGGCCTGACGCTGACCTTGGGCAGCGTCGAGCTGGCCGCGGGCGCCCTGGGGTCGGGGATGCTGCAACTGCGCGGCAGCCGGGACGCCCTGAACGCGGCGCTCGCCACGCTGGTCTATAGCCCCGGCGCGAACTACAACGGCAACGACCGTTTGACCATACTGACGGAGGATCTGGGCCAGCGCGGGGATGCCGACGGAGACGGCACGCCTTTTGAACCCGTGGACGACAACCTGACCGACACGGATGCGGTGGACATCACCGTGCGGCCGGTCAACGATGCGCCGCAGGGCGTGGACGATACCGCGCATGCCGTGGAAGCGGGCGGCGTCGGCAATGACGTGCCCGGCATTGATCCGGCGGGCAACGTGCTGGACAACGATATCGACGTGGATATCGAGACCAACGGCGACGTGCTGACTGTTACGCAGGCCAGCGGCATTGCAGGTCCCGTCACCGTGGATCCGCTGAGCGGCGAAGCCATGGTCGCCGGCCAGTACGGAACCCTGTTCATCAACGCGCAGGGGGGATACCGGTATGTGGTGAACAATACCGATCCGGACGTACAGGAACTGCTGGCCAGCAGCACGCCGCTGCAGGATACGTTCACCTATACCTTGCGCGATTCCGCCCTGGTAAGCAGCTCCGCTCGGCTCGTCGTCACCTTGACTGGCGCGAACGACGCGCCGACGGCGGTCGATGACGCCGGCATCGCCCAGGAAAAAGGCGGAACGGCCAATGCCAGCGGCGGCAGCCCGGCCAGCGGCAATGTATTGGACAACGACAGCGATGTGGACGGCGGCGACACGCGCAGCGTCACGTTGGCGCGCAATGCCACGGATACGCGGCCCGGCCCGGCGCTGGGCGTTCCGGCGGGCAGCACGGCGGCCGACGGCGCGATTATCGAGGGGCGCTACGGCACCCTGCGCCTGGGCGCGGACGGCAGCTACGTCTACACGGTGGACGACAACAACGCCACCGTGCAGGCCTTGAACCAAGGCGACGTGTTGCTGGAGACCTTCGACTACGCCGTCACGGACGCAGGCGGCTTGAACGCGATCGCGTCGCTGGTCATCTCCATCGAGGGCGCGAACGACAATCCGGTCGCGGTCGACAACCTGGGCGAAGGCTATACCGCCAGCGTCGACGCAGGCACCGGCACGGTTATCGGCGTGCCGCGCAATCCGCAGGGCAACGTCATTACCGACGCGTATCCTGACGACGATCCCGGCGCGGTCGACAGCGACGTGGACAACGATATGGCGGACGCGGTCGTCCACAGTATCGGGCCCGAGGGCGGCAGCCAGGCCGACGTGACGCCCGGGGTCGAACAGACCGTGGCGGGCCTGTACGGCGTGCTGCGCATGAACAGCGACGGCAGTTATGTCTACGAGATCGATAGCCTGAACCCCACCTTGGTCGCGCTGGGGCCCGACGGCACGGTCGATGAGCGTTTCGTCTACGGGCTGGAGGACGCGGACGGAGGCCGCAGCACGGCGGTGCTTACCATACGCATCCATGGCGTGTCCGACCAGCCGGTGGCCAGCAACATAGTCGCCATCGCGCAGGAACGCGGCGGCGTCGGCAACGCCACGCCGGGCCGCACCGCGACCGGCGACGTCACGGTCAACGACATCGATCCCGATGGCGACGATCTGACCGTCACCGGCGCCCGCAGCGGCGCCGAGGCCGAGGGCGGCAGCATGCAGCCGATAGGCGCGCCCATCCTCGGCAAGTACGGAACCCTGACGCTGATGAGCGATGGGACGTTTTCGTATGCCTTGAATGAAACCGACGAAACTGTCCAGGCCTTGCGTACGGCAGGCAACACGCTGGTTGACGTGTTCACGTATACGCTGTCCGATACGGGCGGCCTGACCGACCAGGCCGAGCTGCGAGTGCGCATCCTGGGACAAAACGATGCGCCGGAGGCTGCCGATGACGCGGGCTCCGCGGTGGAGGCGGGAGGCACCGGAAACACGTCGGGCGGCCGGCCTGCGCAAGGCAATGTGCTGGCCAATGACAAAGACGTGGACAGCGCGGCCAACGGCGAAGCGTTGACCGTCGCCGGCGTCCGCGCGGGCGACGCAAGCGGCGGCGCGGTGCCGGATGCAACGGGTCCCGCCATGGTCATCACCGGCTCGTACGGCACCTTGACCCTTTTGGCCAACGGCGCATACGTCTACCGCGTGGACAACGCCAATCCCGCGGTCCAGGCATTGCCCGCGGGCGCTTCGATATTCGAGGACTTTACCTACAAGGTGCGCGACGTGGGCGGCCTGGAAGACACCGCGACGCTGCGGATCACCATCGCCGGCGCGAACGACGCTCCCGAGGCGCAAGCGCAAGCGATCATCGCGGTAGAGAAGGGCGGCACCGGCAACGACACGGGCGGCCTGGATCCTTCCGGCAACCTGCTGCCAGGAGCAGGGTCCGACCCGGATACCGGCGACACCCTGCACATCGTCGGATTGCGCGCCGGGCAGCCGGGCGACGGCACGGCCATGCAGGCCGCCGGCACGACGGTGCAGGGGCGCTTCGGCACTTTGCGCATCGACAGCGACGGCAGCTATGTCTATACCGTCGACAATACGCTCGCTGCGGTTCAGGCGCTGCGCTTGCCGACCGATATCCTGGTCGAGCATTTCACCTTCCGCCTCAGCGATGCCGCCGGCTTGAACAGCGATGGCCTGCTGACGGTAACCATCCGTGGCGCCGACGATGCGCCGGTCGCGCGCGACGACACCGGCAGCGCGGTGGAGGCAGGCGGCACGGACAACCAGACGCCCGGCAGTCCCGCCATCGGCAACGTTCTGAGCAATGATCGGGACGTGGACGCTCGCGACCAGAGCGCCGTCTCGGCGGTACAGAACTCCCAGGCCCAGGCGGGCGTTGTGGGCGGCGCCGCAGCCGGCTTGTACGGAACGCTGTATCTGCAGGCCGACGGCTCGTACCGCTATGAAGTCGACGATACGCTGGCCGCGGTGCAGCAATTGCGCGCGGGCCAGTCCTTGCAGGAGACATACACCTATACCGTGCGGGACCTTGCCGGCCTGACGCACACGGCGACGCTGACCATTACCATCGCGGGCAGCTACGATGCCCCCGTGGCGGATGACGATACGGATACGGCCGTTCCGGCCACCTCGATATCGCCTGCCGTCGACGCCCAAGGCAATGTGCTGGCCAATGACGGCGATGTCGACGCCGGCGACACCAAGGCCGTCATCGGTATACGCGCGGGCGCGGGAACCCATGGATTCACGTCCGTCACGGGCACGGCGCCGCTGCGAGTGGATGGCATGTATGGCTGGCTGGAGATCTCGGCCGACGGCAGCTATACCTATCACGCCGATGAAACCAACGAGGCGGTCGCCGCGCTGGCCGTGGGCGAGTCCTTGCTGGAGGTGTTCACTTACCGGGCGGTGGACGGTGGCGGCCTGACCGACCAGGCCGAACTGCGCATTACGATCCAGGGCGTCAACGATCCGCCGGTCGCCACGCCGGTGGTGGGGATCGCCATCGAACAGGGCGTGCGCGACAACGAGCCGTTCCAGGGCAGGAATCCCAGCGGGGATGTGACGCTGCGCGACTTCGACGCCGAGGGCCGTCCGCTGACCGTCGTGGCAATCCGGACCGGGACGGAGGCGGGAACCGGCACCAGCGGGACGGTGGGATCCGTCTTGCGCGGCGCCTACGGCGACTTGATCATCAATGCCGACGGCACCTATTCCTACGTGCTGGACAACTCCCTGGACGCGGTGAACCGGCTGCGATTGCCTACCGATACCTTGCTCGACGTATTCACCTATACCATCGCCGACGATGAGGGCCAGCAGGACAGCGCCACGATGGTCATCCTTATCCTCGGGCAGAACGATGCGCCGGTTGCCCATGACGATGTGGCCGAGGCAGTGGAAGCGGGTGGCCTGAACAACACCGAGCCCGGCATCGACCCGAGCGGCAATGTACTCGCCAACGATACCGACGTCGACGCAGGCGACGGCAAGACCGTTCTTGCCGTCGGCCTGGGAGAGTCCGCGAGCGGCACGGTGGGACGGATTGCAGGGTTGTATGGGACCTTGGTCATGGACGCCAACGGCGCCTACCAGTACGTCGTGGACAATGACAATCCCTTGGTGCAGGCCCTGAGAACCCCCGGCGAGACGCTCACGGAGGTATTTACCTACGCCATGCGCGATACCGCGGGCGCCGTTGCTCAAGCTCGCCTGATCATCACGATTTCAGGACGCGACGACACGCCGCAGGCGCGCGACGACAGCGCATATGTCGACGACGTATCGGGGCCGCCCATCGTCCAGGGCAATGTCCTGCCCAACGATAGCGACGTGGATGGCGGCGACGCGATCGCGGTGACCGGCATACGGCCGCAGCAGGACGTAGCAGCGGCGGGGCAGGTGGGCGAACGCCTCGCGGGCCGCTACGGATTCATCGTCATGAACGCCGATGGCAGCTACCGATACGAAATCGACCTGAGCAATCCGGATGTCCAGGCCGCGCGCGGCCGGGGGCCGATTCTGCAGGATGTATTCGTCTACACGATCTCGGACCTGGCGGGCCGCCAATCCGAGGCGCTTCTCACCATCGTCCTCAAACTCGACGCGGATTACGTGGCGCCTCCCAACCCCTATGCCCTGTTTGGACAGGACACGCCGCCCGCATTCAGATCGGACCTGACGGTGGATCCCGTGGTCTACGTCACGCCCGCCGTGCGGGACACGCTCGCGTTCGAACGGTATCTCGACGCGGGCGTGCGTGGACAGCGGCCCCAGCTTGCCATGCCTCCCGAGATTACCTTGGAGTCGCTGGCCGCCGGCCTGGGCGAGGATCACGAGACGCCATTGACCCGCACCATCCAAGCGCTGCAATGGCAGGCGCGTTACCAGGATGCCTGCATGCAGACCCGCTATGCCAATGTCTTCCTGTCGGCCGACGGCCTGCTGCGGGACGATTCGGTGTTCACGTACAAGGAGCTGCGCCTGCCGGAGACCGGCCGCGCTCACGCGGCGAATGGGCGCGGCGAGCCGCCCAGGCATGGCGCGGGATCTTTCAGCGACCAGATTCGCGTCAGCGCCAGCGACGCATGGCGCGAGCAGTGGGCGCCCGGGGATGAAGAAAATGTGGTGAAGACGGAAAGGGGAGAGGTATGAAGCGAAAGCTCGTGATGCGCGCGAATTTCCTGGCGCTGGCCGTGATGGGCCTGAGCGCTTGTTCTTCCAACCAATTGGCCAGTCCGTACACGCATGAAGAGGTCCTGCAACGCATCGACCAGGACCGGAAGATGATGTACTCGGACCAGGAACCCATCACGCATCCAATCACGTTCTACGAGGCGTCGGCCCGCGCGCTGAAATACAACCTGGATTACCGCCTCAAGCTGATGGAAGGCGCGCTGGCGCGCAACCTGGTGGACGTCACCCGCCACGAGATGCTGCCCAAGCTGATCGCCTCGGCCGGCTACACCGACCGGTCCAATGACTCGGGCGGCACCTCGATCGGCATCGAGGATGGCGAGGTCAGCCTGCGGCCGTCCACGTCCGAGCAGCGATATCACCGGCTGGCCGACCTGGAACTCAGCTGGAGCACCCTGGATTTCGTCGTCGCCTACGAGCGCTCGCAGCAGAAGATGGACCAGGTGCTGATGGCCGAGGAGCGCCGCCGCAAGGTCGTCCAGAACGTCTTGCAGGACGTGCGCAATGCCTACTGGCGGGCCGTGGGCGCGCAGCGCCTGATCGCTTCGGTCGACGACCTGCTGGTGCGCGTGCGCACGGGCCTGGACAACGCACGCGAAGCCGAGCGGCGCGGGCTGCTGCCGCGCCAGGAGGCGCTTGCATACCAGCGGGCGCTGCTGGACGCGGTGAGCCTGCTTTCGACGCGGCGGCAGGACCTGGAACTGGCGCGCGCCGAGCTGGCGGCCCTGATGTCCCTGCCGCCGGGCACCGACTTCCAGGTGGCGGATGAGAACCCTCCGCCCATTCCCATGCCGAACATGAACGTTCCGGCGCTGGAGCAGCTGGCGCTTGAGAACCGCCCGGAGATCATGGAGGAGTGGTATCGCAAGCGGGTCACGGACAACGACATCCGGATCGCCAAGGCCGAGCTCTGGCCGCACATCAGCATCAATGCGGGCGCCCATTACGACTCCAATGAATATCTCTATAACAACAGCTGGTCTTCCGTCGGGGTGCGGGTGTCGTGGAACCTCCTGAACTTGCTCAAGGCGCCGGCGCTGCAGGCAGCGGGGGAGAACCAGAGCAAAGTAGCGGATCTGCGCCGCCTGGCGCTTTCCATGGCGGTGCTGACCCAGGTCCGGGTGGCCGCCCAACGCTATTACCTGGCGCGCGAGCAATACCAATTCGCCGATCAGAGCACGCAGGTCGACGGCAGATTGCGCGACTATGCCGAGGCGAGCGCCAGCATTTCGGCGGATTCCAGGCTGGAATTCATCCGCGCGGATGCTCGCTGGCTGCTGTCCCAGTACCAGCGCTATGCCGCCTATTCGGACGCTCAGGCGGCCTGGGGCCGGCTCTATAACTCCGTCGGCCTGGACGTGATGCCGGACGTGATCGCCAACCATGACGTGGCAACCTTGGCCGCCGAGATCCAGAAGACCATGACGAACTGGGAGCGCACCACGCTGCTGGCCCAAAGCGAGGCAAAATGAGCCGCCACTCGCAGGGTATGGGGGCGTGGCTTTCGATTTTGCTGGCGGGCGCAAGCCTGTCGGCGCATGCCCAGCTTCAGGCGCTGCCTCCTCCTACCGACATGTCCAGCGATCCGAACGCCATACGGGTATTGCTGGCGGCCGATCCCGAGAGCACGCTCGCCGCGCCGATGGCAGGCCGGCTGCAGTCCATGGAGGTGCAATTGGGCCGCCGCGTGGAAAAAGGCGACGTCGTGCTCCGATTGGACTGCGGCGAGCCGGAGGCGCGGCTGAAGATGGCCGCGGCCGAACTGGCCGGGGCGCGCGAGAATCTGAGGGCCAAGGTGGGACTGCGCAAGCTGGACGCCGCCGGCGATACCGAAGTCGCGCTGGCGCGGGCCGCCACCGACCGGGCCGCCGCCGCCCAGGCGCTGGCGCAGGCGCAAGTGGATTACTGCACGGTCGCCGCGCCATTTGCGGGGCGCATCGCCAAGGTCTACGTGCGTCCCTACGAAACCGTCAACGCCGGCGCGCCGCTGATCGACCTGGTCAGCGATGGGCCGCCCAGGCTCAGGCTGAACCTGCCGTCGCGCCAATTGGGCAGCGTCAAGGTGGGCAGCACCTTCAAGCTGGACGTGATCGAGACGGGCAAGCAATATCAGGCGCGCGTCACGGCCGTCAACGCGCGCGTGGACGCCGTGGCGCAATCCATCGAACTGGAGGGCAGGGCGGAGGATCCCGCGCACGAGTTGCTGCCCGGCATGAGCGGCATAGCCGATTTCGGTTTCCCCCGGTGAGAGCCATGCAGGACGACATTCTCCTGTTGCTGCAGTTGGCGGAAATGGAAGGCCTGGCGCGACAGGCCGACGACGTCCAGCAACTGAGTTTCCATGTCGCTAACGACGCGCATCCGCTCCTGAACTATCGGCAAGCCTTGGTCTTCGAGGACACGGGGGCGGATTGGCGTTTGCTGAATATTTCGGGGCTGGTATCCGTCGACCACGACTCGCCGTATCTGGTGTGGCTGGGCCAGGCGCGTAAATGGCTGCGCGAACAGGCGGGCCAGGGCAAGGAATGGCTGGAGCCGCCGCCAGCCGGCTCGCCAGGGGCCGAGCTGGTCGCCCAAGGGTGGCGGGAGTGGTGGCCGGCGGGCGCTTGGCTTTTACCGCTGAAGAGCCGTGCCGGCACGGCGCTGGGCTGGGCTGTCTACCTGCTCGACCAGCCACCGACCGCGGCGCATTCTGCGGTGATGGGGCGGCTGGCCCAGTCGTGGGCCTACAGCTGGGAGTTGTTGGCGCGGCGGGCGGGCCGTCGGCCGCGGCGGCGCAGGGCCTGGCTGGTCAGGCTGGCGCTGATCCTGCTGGTCGCATTGTGCTTTCTGCCGGTGCGCCAGCGGGCGCTGGCACCTGGCGAAGTGACTTCCCTGGATCTGGAAATGATCAGCGCTCCGCTGGACGGCGTGGTCAAGGCGATCCATGTACGGCCCAACCAGGAAGTGCAGGCGGGCCAGGTCCTGTTCTCGCTGGACGACACGACGCTCAGCCATCAGCAGGAGGTTGCCTCCCGCGCCGTTGCGGTGGCCGACGCGGAATATCTGGCGGCCAGCCAGACGGCGTTTCGCAGCGAGGACAGCCGCTCCAGGCTGACGCTGCTGCAGAGCCGTGCCGAAGAGCGGCGCGCCGAGCTGGCCTCCATACGCTCGCAGCTGCAGCGACTGGAAACCCGCGCGCCGCGGGCGGGCGTGGCCGTGTTCAGCGACGCCAATGACTGGATCGGAAAGCCGGTCGTAACGGGCGAGCGCATCATGCAGCTGGCCGATCCGGCCAAACCCGCGATGCTGGTCCAGTTGCCGGCTTCCGACGCGATCGCGCTGGACGTTGGAGCGCCGGTGGATCTGTACCTCACCGTCAGACCCATGCACCCACTGCGCGGCAAGGTCATCGAGACCAGCTACCAGGCCGCGCTCACGCCGGAGGGAGTGCCCAGCTACCGGCTGCGGGCGAGCGTCGAGGAGGGCGAAGGCGCCCGCATCGGGTTAAAGGGCACGGCCAGGCTCTCGGGCGGCCAGTCCGTGCTGGGATTCGAGCTCATACGGCGGCCGCTGGCGGCCCTGCGCGCGTTCCTGGGCCTGTGAGAACGCCATGATGCTCGCCGCCGCCCTGGAATCCCTGCCCAGCCTGCGGGAAGACCTGCGCCTGTTTGCCGCGGCCCCACACGCCGACGGCAGCCCGGCCTGGGTCATCGAAGATCCGGTGCGCAACCGCCATTTTCGGATCGGCTGGCTGGAGTTCGAGTTCCTGTCGCGCTGGCGCCTGGCGCCCGCCGAACTGCTGGCTGACATCGTTCGCCGGACCGCATTGCAGCCCGGCGAGGACCAACTGCGCGAATTCGCCGACTTCCTGCGCGCCAATGACCTGCTGCGGCCGGCGCCCTCGCAAAGCCAGGCCATGGCGTGGGCAGAGCCTCGCAGGCCTTGGAGCAAGCCGAAGTGGTGGCTGCACAACTATCTGTTCTTCCGCATTCCGCTCATTCATCCCACTTATTGGTTGGGCAAGCTGTACCGCGGCTTGCGGTTCCTGTTCCATCCGGCCACGCCCAGGGTCGTCGCCGCGCTGTCGCTCGTGGGAATCGCCCTGACCCTGAGGCAGTGGGATACGTTTCAGCACACCCTGTTCGAATCGGTGTCGTGGCAGGGAGCGATGGGCTTCGCGCTGGCGCTGCTGGTCGCCAAGACCTTGCACGAATTCGGCCACGCCTTGGTGGCCACGCATTTCGGTGTGCGTGTCGGACACATGGGCGTGGCCTTCCTGGTGATGTGGCCGATGCTGTATACCGATACCAGCGAATCCTGGCGTCTGGCGTCGTCGCGCAAGCGGTTGATGATCGCCGCTGCCGGTATCTGCACCGAGCTGGCGATCGCCGGCCTTGCCACGTTGTCATGGGCCTTGCTGCCGCCCGGCATCCTGCGGCAGGCGTGCTTTTACCTTGCCACCACCAGCTGGGTCCTGTCGCTTTTGCTGAACGCCAGTCCGTTCATGCGCTTCGACGGCTACTTCATCCTGTCGGACCTGCTGGACATGCCCAACTTGCACGAGCGCGCGGCGGCCCTGGCGCGCACTGCGCTACGCCGCGGGCTGCTGGGCTGGCAGGAACCCTGGCCGGAACCCTTTGCTGCGCCGCTGCGGCGGCGGCTCATCGTCTTCGCCTGGGTGACCTGGATCTATCGCCTGACCGTCTACCTAGGGATCGCGGTGGCGGTCTATCACTTCTTCTTCAAGGCGCTGGGTGTGCTGCTGTTCGCGGTGGAAGTGGGATTTTTCATCGTGCGCCCCTGCTGGCGCGAACTGCGCACCTGGTCCCAGCGTCGACGTGAGACGCGGGGCTGGCGCCGCCGCCTGCTCCTGCTGGTGCCGATACTGATTCTCGCCTGGCTGGCCGTGCCCGCCGCGACGCCAGTGCGCGCGCCCGCGCTGGCGCGCCCCATCCAGCAATGGATCGCCTTCGCCCCGACGCCGGCGCGCGTGGACATGCGCGTCGAGCCCGGCCACGTAGCAGCCGGCACCGTTCTCATCAGCCTGGACAATCCAGAGCTGGCCAGCCAGGCCGACGCGGCCCGGGCGGGAATACGGGGCGGCGCCGCCCGCCTGTCCGGCCTGCTGGACCAGTCGGGCGGCCTGGACCAGCAGGCCGCCACGATCGAATCGCTGGCGCTCAGTCGCGCGAACGCCGCCTCGGTGGCCGCGGAAAAGGCACGCCTGACGCTGCGAGCTCCCTTTGACGGCATATGGCTGGACGTTGCGCCGGACGTGCGCGCGGGCACCTGGGTCAGCCAGCGGCAGCGGCTGGGGCGCCTGGTGAACCCTGAGAACTGGATCGTGGAAGCCTATGTGGCGGAAGACGACGTCCACGCCTTGCGGCCGGGCGACGGCGGGTGCTTTTACTTCGAGCTGGCTCCCCGGCGGCTCTGCGGCCGCATCGACACCATCGCGCCCGCCCGACTGCAGCAATTGCCTTCGGCCATGCTGGCTACCGTGCATGACGGCCCGATTCCGGCGTTCCAGAAGCAGGATGCCCTGATTCCCGAGTATTCACTGTATGCAGTGCGCGTCACGCTGGACGAACCCTTGCCGCTCTTGCGCGAGCAGCGCGGCAAAGCCTACTTCACCGGGGCCGAGCGTAGCCGTCTGATGGCCGGCCTGCGGTACCTGGCCAGCCTGGCCATCCGCGAAAGCGGCTTCTGACCCTCTTCGAGGTGCGCCATGATCCAGGATTCATCGCCTTCCACCCGTGACGAACCCTTTCTCCTGGTCGAGAATGACGGGCTTTCGCGCCTGCAGGAGCAGGTCGGCCTGATTCCGGCCAAGGGAGGAGGGATCAAGCGGCGCGCGCTGATCTATGCGCTCGTAGCCTGGCTGCCGCTGGTCGTGGCCTCGTGGCTGACCGGCACGCCGCCCGAGCATGGCACGGGCACGGCCGAGACGCTGCTGGGGCATTTTGGAATCCACATCCGTTGCCTCGTCGCCATTCCATTGCTGGTTCTGGCCGAGGGCATAGCCCGGAAAATCCTCCCGCTTTGCCTGCGCGAGTTCAAGCGCTCGGGGCTGGTCGACCAGGAGCTGGCTCCGCGTTTCGACGAGGTCATCGCCGGCGTTGCGCAGCTCAAGAAGCGCGTGTTTCCGTGGGTCATCGTAGGGACGGTGGCTATCGCCTGGACCGCCGCCTTCCTGGTTTCGCCGAATCCGGACGAGGTGCGATGGGCGGGGCCCGGGGCCGACGGCCTGGCCTTCGGCGCGTGGTGGTTCCTGCTCGTCACCCGGCCGATCTTTTCGGTGCTTTTGCTGGCTTGGGTCTGGCGGCTGACACTGGTCGGCATCCTGTTGCTGCGCATCGCGCGGCTGCCGCTCAAGCTGGTGGTGATGCATCCGGACCGCATGGGAGGCTTGGGATTCCTCGATCGGCTGCCGATGGTCTATGCGCCGTTCTTGTTTTCCGTGTCTGCTGTAGTCGCCGGGGCATGGGCTCACACGGTTTTCTACCACGGTGTCACCGTTCCGTCGCTTTACGTGCAGGTCGCGACCTTGCTGCTGGTACTGATCCTGATCGGGCTGGCTCCGCTGCTGGTGTTCTCCTCGATGCTGGCCCGCGCCAAGCGTCAAGCGCTGCTGGATTACGGCGCCTTGCTTTCCGAGCACGGACGGCTGGTCGACACGCGCTGGATACACAAAGAACGGATTCCGGAGAGTCCCATCCTGGATGCGCCGGAACTCGGGCCGGTCGCGGATGTCCAGGCGATGTACCAAGCTGTGGCGGCGATGCGGCCCGCGGTAATCAGCAAATCCATCTTGTTCAAGATCGCGTTGCCGTCGGCCTTGCCCCTGCTGATATTGATCGCGACGCAATGGCCATTGAAAAGCACGCTTTCCAAGCTTCTCTTCACGCTTCTGTAGGAGGACATGAACGGAATCGTTGAGCGCTCTTGTGCGCCGGATGCTCGCAGCCGGTAGCGCCAGAAGCATTTCCCGGCACGGGAAAGGGCCCAATGGAGGCTCCCCATAGTGCCAGGGTTTCCCTGCAGGAGAGGTCCATGAGACGGGCATTAAGGCATTTCCTCATCATGATGGCGCTGTTGTTCGCAAGCTCGGCAACCCAGGCGCAATCGTCGTTCAGCAAAGAACAGCTCGACCAGATGCTGGCGCCGGTGGCGCTTTATCCGGATGCGTTGTTGTCGCAGTTATTGATGGCGTCGACCTATCCCGACGACGTCGCGGCGGCAGCGGCATGGTCGGCGAAGAACGCCAGCCTCAGCGGCGACGCCGCCGTCAAGGCCGTCCAGGACCAGCCCTGGGATCCCAGCGTTATGTCTCTGGCGGCCTTTCCTTCGGTGCTGGACATGATGGGCCGCCAGCCGGACTGGGTACGGTCGGTGGGCGACGCGTTCCTGGATCAGCCCGATGACGTGATGTCTTCGGTCCAGCGCTTGCGGACCCAGGCCCAGGCCGCCGGCACGCTGGCCAGCAACGAGCAGCAGAAGGTCTCGACGCAGACCGAGGGCGGAACTACCGTGGTGACCATAGCGCCCGCGTCTCCCAGCGTTGTATACGTGCCGTCCTACAACCCGACCACCGCCTACGGCACCTGGGCCTATCCCTCTTACCCGCCCGCCTACTATCCGCCGCCGCCAGGATCCGCGTTCGCGACCGCCATGGTCAGCGGCCTGGCGTTCGGCACCGGCATCGCCATCGCGGACTCGTTGTGGGGCGGCTTCGACTGGGGCCACAATGACGTGGACATTGACGTCAACCGGTACAACAACATCAACGTCAATCGCAAGCTGGACGCCAGCCGCCGTAACGTGACCTGGAACCACGATCCTGCGCGGCGCGGCAATACGCCTTACCGCAACTCGGCGACACAACAGCGCTTTGACCAGCAGCGCCGCGTCGGCGCCACGCAAGGACAGGGCGCCCGCCGGTCCGCGGGCGACCAGCAGGCGCGCCGCGACCATGCACAACAAGTCATGCGGGACCGCGAGCCGACAGGTGGCAGGGCGGCAGGCCAGCGTCAAGGCAATGCGGGACGTTCCGCCTCCGCGCAGCGTCCCGAAGCCAATCGGCCCGCGGCTCACCGCGATGCGACTCCGCAACGCAACGACGCGCGCAATGCCGCCATCGAACGCTCGCGCAGCGCCAACCGTGACAACGCGCTGCGCGGCGTGGACAGTCCGAGTCCGGCACGCCACGCCTCGGGTAGGAGCGCCAACAGGCCGGCGGCGCATACGGAAACACGCCGGCCATCGCCGGGCGCCGGCGCGCGCTCCGGCGGCCGCGCGGGCGGTGGACACATCGAGAGGGGGCATGGAAGAAGATGAAACAGACGCGACATACTCTAGGCGGCCTCGCACTGGCTGTGATTCTTGTCTCGGCCGCATCGCAAGGCTACGCGGCCCAGGCCGCTTTCAGCACGCCGCAAGCGGCTGCCGACGCGCTTGTGGAGGCGGTGGCGACTGGCGACGACGACGGCCTGAAACGAGTGCTGGGCAGCGACTTCCGCCACTTCGTCCCGCGCGACAGCATAGGCCGGGACGATATCTACGCCTTTCTCGCAGCCTGGTCCAGGCAGCACAAAATCGTCGACACCAGCGCGACCACGGCCGAGTTCGTCGTGGGCGAGCATGATTGGTCGTTCCCCGCGCCCTTGGTCAAGGGGAACGGCGGCTGGCGCTTCGACCTGCGCACCGGCGTGCAGGAAATGCAGCATCGCCAGATAGCGCGCAACGAGGGCGCCGCCATCGAAACCTTGCGGCTGTTGTGCGCCGCCCAGGACCGTTACCGCCAGACGGCCGGCAATGGGCACCCGGCGCGGCGGATCATCAGCCGCGATGGCGAGCGGGACGGTCTCTATTGGGATCCAGCCTCGACAGCTTCGGCTAGCCCGCTCAATGACGACGCGCTAGTAATGGGACCCGACGTGCCGGCCGACGCCGCCTTGCACGGCTATCGCTATGCGTACCTGGCGACCAAAGACGTCTCTGGATGCTCGTTCGCTGCATGGCCTGCCGCCCATTCGCGCTCGGGGCTGCATAGCTTCTTCATCGGGCCGGACAAGATTGTTCGCGAGCGGGATTTCGGACGTGCGGTCGGCGAACGCGAAATAAAGCAGTCAGTTCCAAACGACAGTGCGTGGAGGCCGATTTCCCAGTAGTGGAATTCGTTGCGGCATTGCAGGAGGAGGCTGCGGAAGGCCACCTCAACCAGGTGGCTTTCCGTGCCGTTACCCGATCGGGGCGCTTGTTGCGTGATTTAGCTACTGGAGTGTGGGTGAAAGCGCGGTCAAGTGGAGGTCAATCGGATGAGGAATCGCGTAAGTAGCGGGAAGGTTCCACATTAAGTCTTCTAGTGCCGACACACTATTGCATATCAATCTCAATATATTTCATACTGTCCGCCTGATCGTCTACTTGTGGAGGGTGCCGACATGCATAGTGAAATCCGAAAGCAGGGTGCCCTAGCTGCCCGCCAAGGATTGACCTTGTGGGATTGCCCATACTTGAAGGCCGAGGCGATGCCTGGCCACACCGGAGGCTCGCTCAGCGGCTGGAAAGCGAAGGTTGATGCGTGGGAAGAGGGATGGCGCACTGAAGTTCAGGCTCATAGCTCGCTGCCAAACAGGAAAGGCGCTCAAGACAGAAGTCCGTGACGTTCACAACTAAGCGCCCCACGGGGCGCTATTTGTTTTACCAATTTCCCCAATTTCCCCAATTTCCCCAATTTCCCCAATTTCGCCCGACGCGTGCGCGCGTGCTCCCTCTATGACCTCATAGCCCTTGCCCCTACGATGGATGCCCCTCATCCGAATGTCGGTGCTAAAGATGAATCCGCCACGGGAACACGCGCCTGGAGGCAATCCAGCTCCCGATACAGGCGCGACGATCTAGGAGGGAGACAAAATGGCCTCAGGCACTCGATTAGCAGACGTCATCGTCAAGCTACCAGATCGATCGACCTGCCTCATACAACGTCGCCTGGTCATCAACGCAGTGATACGGCCCCTTCAGAGCCGCAATACATTTGCACATTGCCATCAGGCGAGTCTGTCACTTGGCTTCGTGACGGCAAGTACCGCCTGCCAGATGGCACTGTAGCCGTCGCGGTCGCTCATCGACGACCTACTAAGTAGGTCTACTAAAGCAGGTGAGAAGCGTTTCGCTGGAATTCCGTGTAAGTTGGGTGACCGACAAAAGTCGAGTCAAATCGTTCGCTTGATTTGGTCAACGGCAAATTTGGTATGCCCCGGGCCGGAGTGGGCGGCCAATTGGAGGGCTGCTTGCGACCCATTACGGCCACTCAAGCGCGGCTTGCCAAGATCGGCAGGTTTGATGGAAAATTGATAGTAATTCTCATTACTAAATTTTCAATCCGGAGCGCCTGGTGTCCACCATTCCTCCCGCTGCCGTATCAGCGATGCATACGCTTTACAGCGACAACCATGGGTGGCTGCTGGGGTGGTTGCGCCGTCGTGTGGGCGATCCGTTCGATGCGGCTGATCTAATGCAGGACACCTTCGTCAGGGTGCTGAAGACGCATACAAGGCGATGCGGCGCGGCCAACGCCGACCCGGCCGTTGAGATTCGGGAACCGCGCGCCTATCTGGCGACCATTGCCAAAAGCCTGATGATCGATTTCTTCCGGCGCCAAACGTTGGAGCGGACCTATCTCGAGGTTTTGGCCGCACTCCCACCGCAGGAGGTCCCTTCGCTCGAAACGCAGGCCGTGTTGCGTAGCGCCTTGATCGAGATCGACGCCATGCTCGACGGACTCGGCTTAAAGGTCAAGCAGGCCTTCTTGATGGCGCAGTGCGAAGACCTTCCCTATGCTGAGATTGCCCGCCGTCTGGGGATATCACGTCGCAGCGTGGACAATTATCTGGCGCGCGCCATGGCGCATTGCTGCCTGCTCTTGCCGTGAGCGGCACGCCGATGTCTACGGAGACACCGCTCAGCGCGCGGGATCTGCGCGCCATCAAGGAGGCCGCCACCTGGTACGCGCGCCTTAGTTCGGAAGCCACTACCGCCAACGATCGCCACGCCTGGAGCCTCTGGCTCGCCAGCGACGCCGCCCACCGCGCCGCGTGGGGCAAGGTCGAGCAGGTCTGCCGCCAGATGGGCCGCCTGCCAGGCAGCATCGCCCGCCCCACGCTGGCGCCGGCCAAGGCGTCGCGCCGCGCAGTGTTGCGTACCATCGGCCTCGTGGCAGGCGCCGGCGCCGCCTCCTGGCTGGGATGGCGCACCCTGCCGTGGGAAGGCTGGGCTGCCGACTACCGCAGCGCCGTCGGCGAACGGCGCAACATCAAGCTTGCGGACGGCTCGTCCATGCTGATGGACACCGATACCGCCGTCGACGTCACGTTCGACGCCCAGGCGCGCATCCTGGACCTGCGATCGGGCGCCATTCTGGTCTCCACGCATCCCGACCCCGCCGCCACGCCGCGCCCCTTCCTCGTGCGAACGCGCCAGGGCACGGCCACCGCGCTCGGCACGCGTTTCATGGTCAAGACCGAAGGTGGCTGGACGCGCGTGGCCGTCCTGGAAAAGTCGGTACGCATTGAACCAGTACAGGGGCAGGGGGCCGTCGTCCTGCATGCTGGCCAGCAAGCGCGGTTCAGCCGAGACACCGTCGAACCCGCCAAGCCAAACGACATCACTACCGCGGCATGGACTAGTGGCAACCTCGTCGCGTTGGACATGCCGCTGGGCCAACTGGCGGCCGAGCTGGGCAGATATCGGCGCGGCGGTCTTGGGTGCGACGCCGATGTTGCCCAACTGCTGGTGTCGGGCTCTTTTCCGCTGGACAACACCGATCAGGCCCTGGCCGCGTTGACGCAGGGCTTTCCGGTCAAGACCGAGCGGGTGCTGGGCTATTGGACCCGGCTTGTCGCGCGGTGAAGCGTGCGGACGCCGAGCTCAGGAACCGTCCAAATTTATTTTGGAAGAATTTGCGTCTTCGGGCCGTTTCGTTCGTCCTCTCAGGCAGAACCTTTATTTCACGCCTTCCTGAGAGACTTCATGTCGTACAACCCCTCTGTTCACTCTATTTCCGTCCGCGGCATGCGCCTGCGCGCCTGGCCGTCCCATTTGGCGCTATTGTGCATGGCGTCGGCCCTGCTTGCCTCGCCGATGCTGCATGCGCAAGGCGCCGTCATGGCCTCCGAGTCCACCGCCCGCCGCTTCGACATCCCTGGCGGGCCGCTGGCCCAAGTGATCAGCCAGTATGCAAGCGCAGCCGGCGTGGCCATCTCGTTCGATGCCGCGCAAACGCGCGGCTTGACCTCTGCCGGCGTGCATGGCGCGTATGGGGTGGATGCGGGCTTCGCGGTCGCACTGGCGGGTAGTGGACTGGAGGCCGTCCGCGGCGCGCAGGGCGCTTACACGCTGCAGGTTCTTCCCGTAGCGGGATCCGTGGTCACCCTCCCCAGCATCGCCGTGACCGCGTCTTCCGAGCGGCCAGCCGACGACGGCTTCGTAGCGCTGCGTTCGTCGGCAGGCACCAAGACCAATACGCCCCTGATCGAGATTCCCCAAGCTATCAGCGTCGTCAGTCGCGAAGAGATGGATCAGCGTGGCGTGCAGAATTTCAATTCCGCAGTGGCGTACACACCCGGCATTCGCGCCATCGACTACCCCGGCGGGCAAGGCGCGCCCGACATCTACCTTCGAGGTTTCCGCGCCTTCAACCTGTTTTCGACGTTCCGGGACGGCCTGCGCGCGGGGTTTAACCAGTACGACATCGATATCGAGACCTACGGGCTGGAACGGATCGACGTTATCAAGGGGCCGTCGTCCGTGCTGTACGGGCAAATCGCCCCGGGCGGGCTGGTCGACATGACGACTAAGCGCCCGACCGAAACGCCGCTGCATGAAATCGAATTGCAGGGCGGGAATTTTGACCGCCGACAGGCTGCGTTCGACTTCGCAGGTCCGATGGACCAGGAGGGCAAGTGGCTTTACCGCATCACCGGCGTGGCGCGCGACAGTGGCACCCAAGTCGACCATTCGCCCGACGACCGGTTCTATCTGGCGCCGTCGCTGACATGGCGTCCCACCGACCGGACCAACGTCACCGTCTACGCGAGCTACCAGAAATCCAAGCGCGGCGGTTCGGAACAAAGCCTGCCACTGACCGGCACAGTCAATGACAACCCGGCCGGCCGCTTCCCGTCGGACGTCTTTCTGGGGCAACCCGACCTGACGCACTACACGGTCGAGAACACCTCGGTCGGCTATGAAGTCGAACATGCCGCCACGGAAAACTGGACCGTGCGTCAAAAAGCCCGCTACACGCATGCCAACGTGGATTACGTGTCCAGCGGCGCACGCAACAGCGCGCAACTGACCGACGGACGCTACTACACGTTCGGCATGCAGGACCGCCCGAAAAGCACCGACACCTTCCTGGTCGACACCAATGTCGAAGGCCGCGTTTCGACGGGTGCCGTGCAGCACACCGTTTTGGCAGGCCTGGACTACGGGTACTATTCCGGCCGCGAGTCCCGCACCGGGGGCACCAACGGCACGGTGGACATCTTCAATCCCGTCTACACCAATACCACCACGTGGAACAGCTTCAAATCGGTGGACGGCAAGAGCCAGGTCTATCAGACCGGGTTGTATGCGCAGGACCAACTGCGCTATGAGCGCTGGATCCTGACGCTGGGCGGCCGCTACGACTGGGCCACCAACAAGGAATCCGACTATCTGTCCGATGCGTCCAGCAAGGTCAATTCTGAGGCCTTCACTGGCCGTAGCGGACTAACCTATCTTTTCGATAACGGCGTCGCACCGTACGTCAGCTACTCCACGTCGTTCCAGCCCGCCTCGGGCACGCTGGCGCCGGCACGGGGTGGCGGCAATTTCGATCCGACCAAGGGCAAGCAGTACGAAGTCGGCATCAAGTACCAGCCTCCGGGTTCCGACAGCATGATCACGGCGTCCCTGTTCCAGTTGACGCAGCAAAACGTCACCACCGCGGACCCTTTGTATTCCGGCTACTCGGTGCAGGACGGCGAGGTGCGCTCGCGCGGCCTGGAGTTGGAGGCGAAGACCTCGCTGGCCGCTGGCCTTAACGTGGCGGCGTCGTACACCTATCTGGATGCCGAGATCACCAAGGACAATGCCAATCTCGTCACCGGCGTTAGCAAGAAGGGCCTACGCCCAGCGTCGGTGCCGCGTCACATGGCGGGCCTGTTTGTCGACTACACCGTGCGCACCGGGCCGCTCGCCGGGCTGGGCCTGGGCAGCGGCGTCCGGTATGTTGGATCGTCCTACAACGCGGCCAATACGATCAAGATCGGCGGGTACACCCTGGTTGATGCGGTGGTGCGATATGACCTGGGTCAGTTGAGCCAAGATCTTAAGGGCTTGCGCGCTTCGATTAGTGCGACCAACCTCTTTGATAAACGCTATTTCACCCCGGGCTTCTACGATCAGTCCGTGTTTTACGGCAACAGGCGCGCCGTGGTGGGGACATTGAGCTATAGCTGGTGATTTCACCGAACCTCGTGCTGGAGGACAAGGGATTCGGCTGATGGGTTAATTCGGTACTACGGTGGCGTCGAGCGGCTGCTTCTGACCGACAAGCGACCGCTCGCCGGCCGGGATCCATCAAACCTCTGTTTGTTCAGCCATCTCAAGCGCATCGTCGACTTCGATGCCAAGGTAGCGGACTGTGCTTTCCAGCTTTGTATGCCCGAGCAGCAGTTGTACAGCCCGAAGATTCTTCGTCCGGCGGTAGATCAGCGAGGCTTTTGTACGACGCATAGTGTGGGTGCCATATGCGGTATGGTCGAGGCCAATCGATGCGACCCAGCGATGCACAATTCGGGCGTACTGCCGCGTCGACAGATGCGGCGACGTATGTAACCTGCTCGGAAACAGAAAATCCGAAGCCTTCAGCCCTCGCGCCTCGATCCATGCTTCAAGGCTCTCACGGGTGTGCTCCGTAATCTCGAATTGGACCGCACGCAGGGTCTTCTGTTGCATGACGGTGGCTCTCGCGGCCACGTGGCTTCCGTGACGGATGTCCTGTACTTGCAGTCGCATGAGATCGCACGCTCGAAGCTTGCTATCGATCGCGAGATTGAACATCGCGAGTTCCCGGATGTTCGATGCCATCTGGAGTCTCGTTCGGATTGCCCAAATTTCTCCGAGCTTTAGCGGCGGCTTCTGCCCGGTGAGTTTTCCCTTGTTCCATGGCACACGACGTTCAACGGCGGCATTCTCGGATTCCATGACAATCTCCTTTCGAGTAAAGGGAGATTCAGTGTGCTCCTACGGAGGGTCGCTCTCCGACCCATTGCAGCCGGTGGATTCAGCGCGATATATAGGGCGGCTCTCAAGCTACAACGGACGTTCGATTTGACAGACCGAATGTACTTTTTGTGTCCACAAGCACAGGATCGCCTAGTTCTCGCAGCAGCAAAGATATCAGTTAATTAAAGCGATCTTTTCGTCTAACATTCTCGCGCACGTCAATATTTCCGTGGACGGCACAACAGGAGACAACATGCCGGCGGTTTTTGTTCACGTTTCGGATATTCACTTCGGGCAGGACAAGGGTGATCGGGTGCATATCCATAATGATGTTAAACAGCAGTTGATCGCCGATGCCAAGGAAGTTATTGCACAAATAGCGGGCGGTGTCGCTCATGGCATCTTGGTCACTGGAGACATCGCCCAATCCGGAAAGTGGAAGGAATACGAAGAAGCCGGTAAATGGCTCGATGACCTTGCGTCTAGTGTCGGCGTGGAGATCCATCGTGTGCAGATGGTGCCAGGGAATCACGATCTTGATCGATCCAAACTTTCGTTCTCAGGAAAACAGATTCTGGACTATATTCGCGCCGGAGGCTCGGACGAATACGAGGAGATCTTAAACAACCCGACTGATCGAATGGCGCTTTTTGCCCGATTCGGGGATTACGATCGTTTCAGTTTCGGCTACAACTGCCCTCTCAACAACGAGGGTGCATTTGCCTCCGAAATGGAGGTAAGTTTGGCGCCCGGGAGGACGATCCGCTTTATCAGGTTTAACTCAGCTCTTCTCTGCCACGGCCCAGAGCGGGATGAGCATCCGGAGCTGGTGATAGGTGCTCGTCAGTTCATCATCCCACGCACGCCTGGCGTGGAGAACATCGTGCTCGTTCACCACCCTTTGAACTGGTACAAGGACCAGGAGCAAGTACGAGATTACATTCGTAGCCGGGCGCGGGTTTTCATATCAGGACATGAGCACGACCCCAAGGTGTCGGTCGAGAACGTTGAGGCGGGTTCTGACTTGATGATGCTTGCCGCTGGCGCCACCGTTCCCTATGTCTCCAACGACATCTTCACCTTCACCTACAACATAATAGAATTCGATTGGGATGAACAAATCGACGGATTGTCGGTGACGATGCACCCGAGGGTTTGGAATCCTCAGCGCACCTCCTTCGAGGCGGATGAAAAACGCTTGGGCGGAAAGGATCCCAACTATCGGCTGGAGTGTCCGTTTTTTCGAAAGGCGGGTCGACCGGCGGCACCTAAGTCGGTTCAACCTTCTGACGTACCGGTTGCTGTCATGAGAACACAATCCGCGGAGCCGTTAATCGAGATGGTTCCGATGGAGTCCGCAGAAGGAGGGCCGCAGCCTATGCCGCCGAGGGTGGAAGGTTATGAAACCGTTCGGCTCCGTTTTTTCCGTGACTTGCTCGAAGGCGAGCGCCTGCGCATCCTCGTGGAGTTGGACGCGCTTCCGGAAAATTCCGATGAGCGGATGTCGCAGGGCCTCGAACGGAGGCTGCTTGACATGCTTGTTCGGCAGGGAAAACTGGAAAAGGTCAAGAAGATGGTCGATCAGTTGGTAGAAGAACGGAAGAACGGGGCTCAATAATGGACAATATTGCGGTTCACATGCGGATCTCTGGCGTCACCGTGAGCGATGACGATGTGAATTCTCGCCGGGCGGCGGCGATCAGCCTCGCGACTAGCTGGGGGAGGGAGAAATCCGTTTCGAAGATCATTTCCAGGGCGGAGGACGTCGCAAAATGTCTCGGCGGTGACGGTAACCCGTCGCCATCTTTGGGAGGTGAAATCCAGGGGGCCGTCCAGAAGAAGTCCTCGTCGTTCCTGTCTGCAGAGCGTCCGCTCGAAATTGGCGTGTGCGCGGGTATGGCGATGGTTTCCATTTTTGGCGCTAAACCGGGCAACCTTGGCTGGAGCATCTCCGACGTGTATGCGACCGCGCTTTGGTCTGCGCTCTCTTATCAACCAGTCCTGGAGGCCGAACGGCGCGAGAATCTTCGGCGGGAAGTTCTTGAGTCGGCTAGAGAGCGGGTGGCAACCTCGGCCGAAAAGGCGAGGAAACGGGTAGATGTCCCTGATCCGGTCGCTGTCGATATAACTATTGGCGAAGGCAATGCCCCTGCTAACAATGTCAATGAGGCCATCGCTGGCACGATAGAAGCGCTACGTCGCAATGCTGCACTCGACCGTGAGGAACTCGATTTCCTGTGGTGGGCGCAGCTCAGTCGTAGTCGGCTGCTCAAAAGACAACTGTCTGCGGTCGCCGAACCATTACGCATCGTCACAGCCGGCATCGAAGGGGCAAAAATGCTCCGCCGCCTTCCCTGCGAGGTACATCGCGAAATTGTCCTCCGATCGCTGGAGGAGAACGTGCAACTCGATCTGTCAGAGATGATTGCGGCCATCGGCGAAGACCGTGCGGTACTCGGTGCGGCATTCGTCGACGGCTATGTCGCCGATCATCCTACCGTTTTTCCCCTGCTCCACGCTTTGGCCACCGGTGAAGTGAATGGCCCGGGAGCGACTCTGAAGCGGCATATTTCCGAATGGGGTGAACGCGCGCTGCTGGAAGCCGGATTTGCCAGGATGATGACTCAGGGCGCGGGCAGGCTATGAGTGGATCATGCAAGTTCGATGGTTGCACTATCGACGAGACTGGCATCTGCGCGCTCGCGCGCGATCCGTCAACGTGCAGCAACCGCATCGCCGGAGGGGCGGACGGTTTGCCGTCGATGGACGCCCAACGTGACGACGAGCCGCCATCTCAAACGGGTGAGCAGTTAGGGGAACCTGTACTTGATCAGCCAGCCAGCGCCAGCGCATTCCCTGCCAGCCGACCGCTCGGGCTGGAGGATCTGAATAGCTTGATGGGTACCAGATACGTTAATGTGGTTGGTATCCTCGGCGATCCAGAGTCAGGCAAAACGGCAATGCTGGCTAGTTTGTACCTGCTCGTCTCGCACGCGATGCTTGAAGGGTGGTCTTTTGGGGATAGCAGGAGCCTGACAGCCTTCGAAGAGATTGCTCGGGGCGCCCGCGACTGGAACGACGGAAAAGCGCCGGAACAGATGACAGTCCACACGGAGCTCGCGGACGATCATCGTCCTGGATTTCTTCATCTCAGGCTCGTCCGGCATTCTGACAATCGACGCGTGGACCTTGCGCTTCCGGATGTGCCGGGAGAATGGACGCAGGCATTCGTCAACACCGCGCGATCGGATCGGCTGGACTTCATGAAAGCCGCCGAGGTCATATGGATCGTGCTCGACGGACGCACGCTCGCCGATATCGAGAAGCGTCAGGGACTCATAGCCCGGGTCGGGCAGCTTGCCGGCCGCCTGAACGCCATGCTAGACGGCGTCTCGCCTCGCCTTATACTCGTAGTGACTCATCGGGACATGCATGTCCTGGGCGACACTGTGGCCGACCGCTTGCAGGCAGAACTCGTGCGGCGCGGCGCGAAGGCCGAGATTCTGGGCATAGCGCCTTTCTCCGACGATCCGGACAACGTTCCGCCGGGATACGGGATCAGCGAGCTGATCAATTTGACCGTCACGACACCGGCGGAGCGACCGATCCTCTGGCATTTGACTGAACCAACCGAGGACGATCGGGCCTATCTGTCGTACAGGAGAGACCGATGAGCCGATCTATCATACTGCTTGGTGGTCCAGATTCGGGAAAGACCAACTATATCGGCCCTCTGTGGAGAGCGTTAGACGCTGGAACTGGTGCACTGCATGCTGCGGAGCAGCCCGAGAACATCAACTTCGTGCTTGAGGTCACCGACCACCTTTTCGAAGGGAATTTTGCACCACGCTCCGAACACAGCGACACACGTCGCGATTTCGAGGTTGTGGTCGCCGCGACGAAAGACGGCCCTAGATCTAGGGTCGTCGTGCCGGATGTCTCCGGGGAGCTTTGGCGTAGCGCCGTCATCGACGGCGAAATTGACCGGGACTGGATGAACGAGCTGAGGCACGCCGACGCCGCACTGCTCTTTGTGCGGGTTGATTCTGACTTGGACGTCCGGCCGCTTGATTGGGTGACCTCGCGCAGGATGCTCGAGAGGCTTGGTCAAGAGGAGGATCCGGGTATTTCGACTCAGGTTATGCTGTGTGAACTCATCCGCTTTCTCGAAGTTTCGCTCGCCAATCGTGAGGACGGCGGACTTCCGCGTCTCTCCGTCGTCGTCACGGCCTGGGATCGAGTCGATGCGGTCAAGTTTAATGAGGGGCCCGTGGCCTATCTCGAACGTGAATATCCACTTGTCGCCGGCCGGCTCGCCGACTTGGAGCGTCTCAATGTCCAGATCTTTGGCCTTAGCGCCGTCGGTGGTGACCTGAAACACGATCCTAGATACCGGCAGGAATTCCTTGAGGCAGGGTGTGATGGTCAGGGGTGGGTGGCGGTGCGTGACGGAGACGGGTGGGAGAAGAAACACGATGTCACCATTCCGATCGCCTGGGCAGTAGGCCTCTAAAACCGTGGCTACCGCGCAAGTTCAGATTCACGGCTATAGCAAGGGACACCAGCTCCTTGCATCGTCGGTGGTCCTGCTCAAAGAAGATCAGGCGGTGATAGATCGCCTTTCTGACGTGGCTGGCCCCCTGCGTCCGAAGGAACAGTTCTCGCCCTACCTGTCAGCCTATCCCTTGCCCAGCGGAAAGTACTATGTCATTGCCCGGACATGGCAAGACCTGACCGTTCCACGGGCGGGCTGCGTCAGGACTAAGAGTGTGCTGATCGATGCGCAAGCCTGGGCACACAGTCCGCCGCTTCTCCCGATTCTTCGTCTGCTTGATTCGGGTGAACTGCCCACCGATCAGGATGCAGTGTGCCTCGAACTTGAGAAGCAGTATGAAACACCGCTCCCGCCTGCCATCAACTTCAACGCGAGCGAACTGCTTGAAGCGCTCTTTCTTGAGGGCGTAAAACCGGTGGTCGTGTTTGACGCGCAAAATCCGGAATTAATCGCCTTGCGCCTGCTTAACGCGCTTTGGCCCAACATGCGGCGGCGGTTTGCACTTTCGACGTTTGCCTTGTCTCCGCGCAAGATAAGAGGTCGCGACTTCGATCTCGTATTCGCGCCATCGAATGCCAAGGCCAAGTTTTCAGACTGGCCTGGACGTCGCGTCGACGGCCATTCGTCGCAAACTGATCGGCATAGATGGACAGGCACGATCGTGCGCCGCGTCTTCGAGGAGCCCGAGCCAAGACTGCTGTCCGACCGCGAGATCAGTCTGCTCGGTGACCGCGACGCGGACAGCGCTGCAACCCTCCGGATAGCCCTGTTGTGGGACGAACTGCTGGACAAGCTGGAGCGGACGCCCACGGCCGCCTTGGGACTACTGGACATTGCCAATTCGGGATTGGTCAGCAATAAGGCGGCTGTGAAGTCGCTGGATCCCCGGTTGGCTGATGCCGCTCGTCGGGCCGCTACTAACTTGTCCTCAGGCGACGCCTGGGACTTCGTCGGCGCGATCTCGCAGAAGATGCAAGGGTACGAGGTTCCGGCCGGCAGGATAGCGGTTGAGCAGCTTGCGGAGTATCTCGCCGAGCGGGCGCCCGATGGTGCGATCAACCTTTTGCGCCAGCCTGACCCAAGCGGTGCGATTGACCGCTTGACCCCAAGCATCGCAATAGGTCTCAGCAAAGGTTCGGCACCACGCGTCGAGGATGTGCTTGCCGAGGCCCCGATGGACATCCTTGCTGGCCTGGTTTCACAAGGGGGAGCACTGGCCAGTAGGGTTGCTCAGAATGATGAACTCATCGGGAGAATGGGAGTCGTTCTGACGGACGTTGAACGAGAGCTCGCAGATAGGGCGGGCAAAAAGCTGCTCCCCTTCCTGATCGAGGATCGGCAGCTTTCGGCCGCCATGCCGATTTTCAAACAGCTTGATCCTAGAGGGATCGTTGCGGAAATCGATTGGCTGGGAAAAACCAACTCCTTCCGTGCGAAGCTGCTTGTCGCCGCACTAATCGATCGTGCGAGCGAGGTCGGCGGGCTGCCAGCCGTTCGCGACGTGCTAGTTTCATCAGAGGCGTCATCTCGAAGAGATGAGCTGCTGGAACTGACGATTGCCCCCGTCGGAAGTGACATACTGTGGCTTCTGGATGAGAAGCGCCTGTCCGAGACGGTGAGCGCTGCATTGCTCGAAGGTGTACTGCGGCGTGCCGACGATAGCGAGTTCGCAGAGCTGCTTTCCAATCATGTGATCCGAGAGCGCATGTTTGAACGTCTCCCGGACGAAGCTCTCGACATCTTGCAGCGAGCGGCGTTGGTGGACAGTCTTCCAATCAATACGCATATCCGTGTGATCCAGTCTGTGGTCCCGCGGGTCGATGATGCCCGGAAATTTGAGATCGCCCGGCAAGCGATTGAGCGCTTTTTGCGCCAGCGATTTGATGGCGACGAGATCGCCGTTTTGTGCACCCTAATCGGCATTCTGGGCGAGCGACTAAATGGTGGATGGGCTGCGAGGGTGGGATTGGAGCGCGGCAATGACGCCGCTGTTGCGAGCCGGAACCTCGTTGTCTTCGAGAGGGCGCCCTCGGCCGCCCGCACACGAATCGTCGAGGCAGTCGATGAAATCGCTCGAGTGTTGCACGGGCGGCACGTCATCGATTTGGATGAGGCTGCTATCGACGCTTGCGCGAAGCTCATGTTCGACGCGGAGAATATGTCGAGCAAGACTTTGGTCGATGCGGCGGGTTGGCTCGTGCCATCACTGCTTCTTGCCCGTCGTGAGCCCGTCTCGCTGATGATCGCGGCCTTGTTCCCAATGATTTACCGGGAACTGGCGAAGGCCGCCGCTGTACCTGACCTTCTGAAATTCGTCCCATTTCTCGATTGGGATCGCTGCAAAACCGCGCGACGTGAACTGGTCAACGCATTCATGTCCTCCTCATGGAAGACTGGTGATCTGGCCCTAACCGCATGTCGATGTGGTGATGTCGCAAAGATTCTCAAGCGCGTGGCAAATTCATACGGTGGAGAGGATTACCTTGTGCGCATGGAGAATGATCTGGACCGCTTGAACGATAACGATCGACGACTTGTCATGAACACGATTGCCGAGATTCGAGCGGATACATCCTACAAGTTTGACTGGTGAAATTGTAGTTAATTTATCTTTTGAATTCGAAGCCTGTCGCTGCGTTAGCCAATCACATCTGTCGGATCACCTGGCAGCATTGGTCGCAAGTCCTGAAGTGTATTGAAAGCGGTACCGCTAAGCGGGCGGCGGTCGGCAATTGCCCGGCTGCCGCAACCTCGACGCGCAAAACGTGAGAAGCGGTTGGGATCGAGTGGTCACGTCGGGCCGTGAGAGGAGAGGTCGTTGGTCCACGGGTTTCAGTCCTGCTGAGCCCCATTGCCAACGCAGCACCGCGTCAAACCGCTGATGCTGAAAGCGACCGGCTCCAATGTCAGCGTTGGCCGGTGACCTCGCGTTCCTCCTTTACGATTGGACGACCGGTTGTACTGCGCGTAGCCGACCTTAGGACGTCCGACCGACGCCGTCTGTGAACGGCTTCTGGCCGAAACCGGCCTTCATCCCCAAGGTTGATCAAAATCCCAAGTTAAGTGACGCGTCCACAGCAAAATCCCAACTTGAGTGACGCGATGGAACCAAAGTCAAAGACGCATTTCTCGTAATTCATTGATTTGACGGTAATGTCATTCCCAAGCGCGCTGCGTCGACACTTGCCTGGCCGCAACCTGCCACCTGCCACAGATCGAACCACCTGACTTCTAACGGTCATGCCCGACCGCTGCGGATCGAGGGTAGACTCGTTCGTTTCTCACTACGCTGGAGCTTGTATATGCCAGTCGCCGACGTCGCCCTGCTGACCCCGCTGCACGTCCATTCCATTGCAGTCCCGACGCAGAAGAACGATACCGTCCAGATCACGCTGCTGTCGGACATCGACCTGAACCACTGCGTCGCGCGCCTGCTGCACAATCATTTCGACGTCGCCAAATTGAATCACCTGGCTGATCTCAGCCCGTACAAGCTGGAGGTGTTTTTCGATGAAGACACGCTGGCCGGCGCCGGCGTCAAATACGGCCTGCGATCGGACCTGCACACCTGGGAGCCGATCCACAACGCGAACCAGTTCGCGTTTACGATGAGCCTCGACCAGTCGATCAACACCACGCCGCCGGCGGCCGGCTTCCCGATCGAAACCTGGCGCCGGACGCTGTTGCAGACTCTCGTACAAAACGCCGTCACCCGTGCCTTTGGCCCCAACGTCACCACCATCGACGTCCGCCGCCTTGTCTTCTGATCGCCAGCACTCTTTTGCTGGTGGCTATCACTCATTCGAGACTTTCGCGTGCGAAAGTGGCCCGGGCCGCGCCCTGCGCCCGGAGCCGCCGACGGCGGTTCCTCCTGGCGGTGGGCGGCCATGGCCACTGCGCGCGAGGCCGCGGCGCGCTACGTCCAGGCCGGCCGGCACATGTCACCTGCGGCCGCACGCCAATACATCTGGGCCCAGCTCGCGGAACGAGACACCGAGGCATTCGCGATGCTCTGCCTCAACTCGCAGATGGAACCGCTCGACTACTGCGAGCCGTTCCACGGCACGCTCGATCATCCGCGATTGCCCAGAAGAGCTTTTTCGGAAAATTCCAGGTTAAGTGAGATTTCCTACTCCCAAGCCGATCGAACTTCGACATCGGCACCGGTGGCGGTAGTCGTGCTAGCCCGCAAGCGAATTCGCTTCTGGACGTCGTCGGCGATGTCAATGCGAAATGCCCTTTGGACAATGCACATGGGGCAAATGAATGTCGGTACGCAAGCTCGATCTGACACCGAGGATTGTTGACGACCGAAGGGCAATGGGTTGATAGGCAACCCTCGCTTTTGGAGAGAGCAATGCAACTAAGTTTCAGTAGTGCGTGGGCAGGAGAAAGGCAGGTGCCGGAGGTTGCGCAAGGCGCACCGGTTGTGCGCGAGGCGGGCGGCCTGTATCGAGCCGCAACCCCGGAAGAGCTGCTACGTGCAGCTGCGCAGCAATTGGAGGGGGCGCTGGGTAGCCGCTTGCCAGTGGCCAAGCCATCCGCCGCTATCGACTATATAGTGACGCGGCTGGCGCTGTCGGACGTCGAAATATTCGGCGTTATGTTCCTTGATGCGCAGTTGAGGATGATCGCCTTCGAGGAAATGTTCAGAGGCACGCTGTCTGAGACGAGCGTGTATCCACGCGAGGTCGTCAAGGCGGCTATTCGGCACAACGCGCATTCCATCTTGATTGCCCACAACCATCCCTCGGGTTCGTCGCAGCCAAGCAGGGCGGACGTTGAGGTTACGCGGCGGTTGAAGGAAGCCGTGGCTCTGGTCAATGTGACGTTGGTCGACCACGTGATCGTGGCGGCAGGTAGCGGCAATTCTATGGCCCAGAAGGGCTTGATCTAGGCTTGCCCGCCTGCGTCCAACAGCCGAAGACCGAACGGTCTTCGGCTTTTTTTACGCCGCGAGTAGTTGCTTGGCGGTTAGCCGCTTTTGAAGCTCGGCTGGCGCCACGGCTCCCGACAGCAGTCTTTCCAAATAGTCGCCGAGCTTCGCCCATGCTGCTTGCTTCTCGTCGGCGTAGTCGTAGAGCTGGTAGTGCCGCCTGACACGGTTCTTGCCCGTGTGAATGACGTGATTTTGGCAGCGGTCGATGATGTTTGGATCGATTCCCAGTGATTCCATGATGGTCGACCCCGTTCGCCGTAAATCATGAGGCGTCCAATTACCGTTTTGGCCTTTGCCGAGCACCAGGGAGTTGTCCGAAGCGCGGCGTGCTTTGGGCTTTCCGTTGAACATGGCTTGCCGATCTTTGATTTGCTTAGTAAAGGCCTGCTTGTACATAGGTTGGTCTAGCCCCGCGTCATCATTGTCGCGCGAAGGTAGGAGCCAGCGGGATGATCCTGCCAGGCTGACAAGGGTCTCGAAATGCTTGACTGCGAAGGGTGACAGAAAGACCAGGTGGTCGCGCTTCTGTGATTTTCTGCCCTTGACGTTCGCCTTGGGAATGAACCACGTACCTTCTCGGAGATCGAGATGCGTAATTTCGGTTAGGTGCAGTTCCCCTATCCGGCATAGCGTGCTCAAACAGATCCAGGAAACTGCCTGCAACGCCTTGGATGGAGGCTTCCTCTTTCGCTTGTCATCCGAAGCGAGATACTGCTCCTCCAACTCGCGGTATCGAGTCTGGAGCTCGACAATCTCAATAGGCGGGAGAACGCGTTCGCGCGCGTTATCCGGGTCGTAATCGTCCGCCAGGAGCACCCCGAGTTCAACCAGCTCAACCGGATTTCCTTCCGAAAGCAGCCTTCGCCATGGTTGGCGTTTTTCTGCCCAATGGAACATCTGGCCCAGTATTTGGTAGGTCACCTCGGCAAGCCGATTGCAACCGCGGCCGACAATCGAGCGGATCACTCGCTCAATATCCTTCTCGCGAATTGATCGCACGGGAGTATCACCGATCAAGGGAAGCACGTCTTTTTCAACGATGCGCTTCACCTCGGTGTTGCCATCTGCTCGCTTCACTCCCGATTCCAGCCAGCTTTTATACATCTCTTGGAACGACAGGGCGTCGGTCGTGGCCTCTTCTTCAGCGGCGGTTACAGCGGCAGATTCAGCTGCCATAGCTTCCCGCACCTGGGCTTTTTCCAAGTCGCGGACGGCTGACGGATTGCGGCCCGCCTTAATGTCCGCCCGCGCTTTGTTCCTGGCGGAGCGGATCTCGTCGAGTGTGCGCTCCGGCCATGAGCCGCAGTAGAATCTCTTTACCTTGTCGCCCATGCGATAGGCGTATCGCCACACCACGGCCATCGTGCCGCGCTGAATGCGGATTTCTCCAGTCAGGCCGTCCCCATCGGCCAGGTGATCACCGACCCATTCCGCCGGTACCGCTTCCAGTTCTTTGACGGTCCACCGCGCACCTTTTCCGCGTTTTGGGTATCTCGTCATATTTCCTCGAATCTCTCCGTTCTTCTGCCTCATGCGCCATATGGGACAACATATGGGACAACATTTTTGCGGCTGTCAGCGTACATTAGCGAACGTCGACGAACAAGGAAATTTGTATAAAGCCTTATGAATCAGCTGGTTATTCGTTCGCTGACGTTCGCCGACGTTCGCGCGTTTCTAATTTGGGAGCAGAGGGTCGTGAGTTCGAATCCCACCGCCCCGACCAAAAAAAATGAAAGGGTTAGCTTACTTCTGGTGAGCTAACCCTTTTTCATTGCGCAGCGGATGGAGCAACACTGCGGAGGCAACCCGTGGGACTGCCCATGCCACTCCTCCTGTTGCGCTACGCCAGCGCCGCCTGCATCTTCTTCAAATCGCTTTCCAGCTGGATGCGCATGACTTTCAGCAGTTCGCGGGCGTTGCCCGACAGCGGCATGCCCGAGCGGAACACCAGCAGGCTGGTGAAGCTGACGTCCAACGACAGGCGCTTTATCGTGAGCCCGCGCGACAGATAGTCCAGCGCCATGATGGGGTGCACCATGCCGATCCCCGCGCCATTGAGCGCAAACTCGCAGACCGAGTTGGAATAGGGGGTTTCAAGCATGGGCCGCAGATTCAACCCGACCGTCTGCATCGCGGCTTCCAGGCGGCGCCGGCTGGCGTCTTCCGGATTGAGCGCAATGAAGGGATGGTCGACCAGGTCGCTGGCGTCGATCACCTTCTTGCGGGCGAGCGGATGGTGATGGTGCATCGCGATCACACCCGGTGTACGCAGGAATTCCGAGTGTTCGAGGCCCCGCACCGACAGCTCGTCGGCCATCAACCCGAAGTCGAGCTGGCCCGCTGCGACCTGGCGCAGCACCTCGCGCGAACTCATGATCTGAAATGACATCTGCAGGCGGCGGTCGGCCAGGCCGAAGGCGGCAATGGCGCGCGGCATGAAGCCGGTGCCCAAGGCGGGCAGCGATCCAATCGCCAGCCGGCCCACGCCAAATGACTTGAGGCTGCGGATGCGGTGTTCGATGAGCTCGAAACCTGCGAAGCAGCGATCCACTTCTTCCATCAACGCGCCGGCCTCGGGCGTGGGGACCAGCCGGCCGCGCACCCGCTCAAACAGGCGTAGCCCGGAGGTGTCTTCGAGTTTACGGATCGACTGGCTGATGGCGGGTTGTGATACGCCCAGCAGGTTGGCGGCCTTGCTGGTCGTGCCGGCCTGCATGACGGCGCGGAAAACCTGGATCTCACGCATATCCATATATAAGTCCTGCTTATTGACTAAGTCAGTTCAATTGTTGAGGGAATTGGTCTGAACGTCCAGACTGCACGGCATCGAGACCTTTCTCACGCGCCGAAATTAGTCTAAATGAACAACACCAGCCCCTCGAATACCGATTTCGCCAGCCTGTCGCCGGCCGTCCAACGTGCCTCCACGGTGGTGTTCGGCTCACTTGCCGACTTCGTCAACCGAAAGCAGCGCCAGCCCGACGGCTACAGCTACGGCATTACCGGCACGCCGACGGCGCGCCTTTTGGAGCAACGCATCGCGGCGCTCGAAGGCGCCCGCCACTGTGTGATCACCCCCTCCGGCGCGTCGGCGCTGATGACCGTCGTGATGGGCTTCGTGCGCGGCGGCGATCACCTGCTGGTGTCGGCGGCCTGCTATGGCGCGCTCAAGACCTTTGCCGAGAAGTGGCTGGCCCACATGGGCGTGGAGGTCGAGATCTACCGGCCCGCCATCGGCGCGGAGATCGAGGCGCTGATCCGGCCCGCCACGCGCATGATCTGCATGGAAGCGCCCGGCACCGTCACGATGGAAATGGCCGACATCCCGGCGATTGCCGAGGTGGCGCGCCGCCATGGCGTGCTGACGATGATGGACAACACCTGGGCCAGCCCGCTGGGGTTCCAGCCCTTGGCGCATGGCGTGGATTTCAGTGTGGAAGCCGCCACCAAGTTCTTCAGCGGCCATTCCGATGTGCTCATGGGCAGCGTCAGCCTCAATGATGCCGGCCACTACGCAGTCCTGCGGGAAACGCAGAGCATCCTGGGCCAGCAGGTCAGCCCGGAGGATTGCTTTCTGGTGCTGCGCGGCCTGGAAACCCTGGACCTGCGCGTTCGCGCGCAAAGCGCTGCCACGCTGGAGATCGCGCAGTGGCTGCAGGCGCAACCGCAGGTGGAGCGGCTGCTGTATCCGCCGCTTGAAGGCGATGACGGCCATGCCCTGTGGCGGCGCGATTTCCGCACCAACGGCTGCCTGTTCTCCTTGATCCTGAAGCCGGCGCCGGAGCAGGCATTCAACGGCTTCTTTGACACGCTAGAACACTTCTCCATCGGCGCGAGCTGGGGCGGGGTGCACAGCCTGGCCGCCTACTACCCCGCGCCTTTGCAGGCCGGTCGCGTGCATCCGGCCACGGACCAGCCGGTGGTGCGCCTGTCGATCGGACTTGAGGGCGTCGAGATCCTGAAAGAAGACCTGCGCAGGGCGCTGGACGCCTACGCCCGCCAGGCACGCTGATATCCATCCTGGGGCCAGCCGCCGACAAGAGCGTCATGGCCCGCCAACACATTGCAAGGGGAATTGCCATGTACCGTATCCATACCGTTACGCGCGCGCTCATCCTGGGCGCCGCCGCCATTCTGCCCGCCTTTGCAGGCGCGCAGACTCCCGCACCGGCCAGCCCGGCCACACCGGCGGTTTCCGCGTCCAGCAACAGCCCGACCGTGGACCAGATCCGTGCCCGCGGCTATGTGATCTGCGGATCCGGCCACGGCACCACCGGCTTTTCCGCGCCCGACAAAGACGGCAACTGGAAGGGGCTGGACGTGGAAACCTGCCGCGCCATCGCGATTGCCGTGCTGGGTGACGGCGCCAAGGTGCGCTTCGTTCCGTTGACCGGTCAGCAGCGTCTGACCGCCCTGCAGACCGGGCAGATCGACGTGCTGCCGCGCACCACGTCCTGGACCCTGCGGCGCGATGCCAACGGCATCAACTTCACCTATCCCAATTACTACGAGTACGACGCCTTCATGGTGCGCAAGGATCTGGGTATCACCCAGACCAAGGACATGCAGGGCGCCACCATCTGCGTGCAGACCGGATCGACCAACGAAGTGACGGTGGCCGACCTGTCGCGCAAGTTCAAACTGGGCTTGAAGACGGTCTTGTTCGACAACGTGGCCGCATCGCGCCAGGCCTTCTTCACGGGGCGCTGCGACGGCCTGATCACGGACTCGTCGGCGCTGGCGGCGGTGCGCGCCACGCAGGCGCAGAACCCGGACGACTACATCATCTTTCCGGCCAGCGGCAACAGCGAAGCCCTGACTCCCGCGGTGCGCCATGGCGATGACCGCTGGTTCGACATCGTCAAATTCGTGGTCCAGGTGCCGATCGCGGCCGAAGACATGGGCATCACGCAGGCCAATGTGGACGCCATGCTCAAGTCGGACGATCCGCGCATCGCGCGCTTTTTGGGCGTCGAGCCGGGCAACGGCAAGGCGTTGGGCCTGGACGAGCGCTGGGCCTACAACATCGTCAAGGCGCAGGGCAACTACGGCGAGATGTTCGAACGCAATGTCGGCAAGAACAGCCCTTTGAAGCTTGAGCGCGGCTTGAACCGGCTGTATCGCGACGGCGGCCTGATGTACCCCTACGTCTTCAACTGACCCGCAAGCCGGGCGGGGCTGATTCATGTTCAAGCGACTTTGGTACGACGCGCGGGCGCGATCCGTGCTGGCGCAGGGGCTCATTGCCTGCGTTTTCTTCGGGACGCTGTACTGGCTGGTGTGGAACGCGCACGACAACCTGACCCAGCGCGGCATCACCACCGGCTTTGGCTATCTGGGGGACGCCGCGCGCTTCCCGGTGTCGGAAAGCTTGCTGGCCTACCGGCCTACCGACAGCTATGCGCGCGCGTTCGCCGTCGGGCTGGTCAACACGCTGTATATCTCGGTGCTGGTGATCGTGGCCTCGACGGTGCTGGGATTCCTGCTGGCGCTGGCGCGCCGCAGCCGGCATCCCCTGGTGCATGGCATCGCCACGCTCTATCTGGAAATCACGCGCAATACCCCGTTGGTGGTGCAACTGCTGTTCTGGTATAGCCTGGTCACCATCAATCTGCCCTCGCCCAGGCAGGCGCTCAACCCCTTGCCGGGCGTATTCCTGTCGATTCGCGGCCTGTTTTTTCCAAGCGTGCAGTCGCAGGGCGATTGGCTGCCGTTGGCGGGCGTGCTGTTGGCGGCGCTGTTGGCGTGGTGGGGCCTGCGCCCGCTGCGCAGGCATCGTCCCTCCCTGCCGCTGGGCCGCATCCTGATCGCCGTGACGGCGTTGGCGGGCGTCGCGGCCTGGCAATGGGGCGGCCTGACATTAAGCACCACCGCGCCGCAACTGCGCGGACTGAATTTCGTCGGCGGCACCGCGCTCACGCCTGAATTCACCGCGCTGCTGGTGGGCCTGACGCTGTATTCGGCGGCGTTCTCGGGCGAGATCATCCGCGGTGGAATCGAGGCCGTTGCGCAAGGGCAATGGGAGGCGGCGCAGTCGCTTGGCCTGCGGCCCTGGACCACGCTGCGCCATGTGATCGTGCCGCAATCGCTGCGCGTGATCGTGCCGCCCATGACCAGCCAGTACCTGTCGATCGTGAAGAACACCACGCTGGCGCTCGCGGTGGGGTATCCGGACCTGTCGTTCGTGATCACCACCACCATCAACCAGACCGGGCAGGCCATCGAAGGCTTGGCGATCCTGATGGGCGTGTATCTGTGCATCAGCCTGAGCGTGTCGCTGTTCATGAACCTCTACAACCGGCGCATCCTGCGGACCGAACGCAAATGAATACGACCGTGATCTCTACAGACATGCCTTCCCGGCCGGCGCCGGTGGATCGCCGGGCGGGCGTGGCCCAGCGCCTGTTCGGCAGCGTTTCCAGCAGTATCGCCACCGTGGTGGCACTTGGGTTGGCGCTCTATGCCCTGGGGCGGTTCATTGACTGGTCGCTGTTGAATGCCGTCTGGCCGGGTGAACCCGGCGCCATGTGCCGGCAGGCCAGCGGAGCCTGCTGGGCGTTCCTGGCCGAAAAGCTGAATCAGATTTTGTTCGGCATTTATCCGCGCGGCGAGCAATGGCGGCCGGCCGTGGTGTGCGTGGTGATTCTGGCGATGGTTGTCGTGTCGCTCGACCCGCGCCAATGGCGGCTGCGCACGGTCTGGCTGTGGCTGGCGGGCATGGGCGGCTCGCTGGCGCTGATGCAGGGCGGCTGGGCGGGCCTGACCCCAGTGCCCACCGCATCGTGGGGCGGCCTGCCCGTGACGCTGCTGCTGGCGGTATGCGCGCTGGGGGTGGGCATGCCGCTGGGCATCCTGCTGGCGCTGGCCCGGCGCGGGTCGCTGCCGATGGCGCGCTTCATCGCCACGTGCGTCATCGAGCTGATCCGCGGCCTGCCGTTGATCAGTCTGTTATTCATGGCATCCATCGTGCTGCCCATCATGCTTCCGGCCGGCATGACCATCGACAGCCTGCTGCGCGCCGGCATCGCGCTTACGGTTTTTTCGGCCGCCTACCTGGCCGAGGTGATCCGTGGCGGCCTGCAGTCGCTGCCGGCGGGGCAGATGGAAGCCTCGCGCGCGCTGGGCCTGTCGTGGTGGCAGATGACGCGGCTGGTGGTGCTGCCGCAGGCCGTGCGCAAGGTGATCGCACCGCTCACCAATACCGCCATCGTGATGATCAAGAACACCAGCCTGGTGCTGATCGTCGGGCTGTTCGACCTGCTCAGTTCGGGGCGCGCCGCCTTGACGGATCCCGCCTGGCCCACGCCCTATGTCGAGACCTATCTCTTCATTGCCGGCATCTATTTCTGCATCTGCTTCGGCCTGTCGCGCTATTCGATGTGGCTGGAGCGGCGCTTCAAAAAAGGGGAACTCCGTTGAACCAGCAACAAGGCGGCGAGGCCGCGCCCATGGCCGTCAGCATATCCGGCATGAGCAAATGGTATGGCGACTTTCAGGTGCTGCATGACATAGACCTGCAGGTGGCCGTCGGTGAACGTCTGGTGATCTGCGGGCCTTCGGGGTCGGGCAAGTCCACGATGATCCGCTGCATCAATCGGCTGGAACGCCATCAGGAAGGCCGCATCGTGGTCAACGGGGTGGAGCTTGCCGACGACCTGCGCGCCATCGACGAAGTGCGCGCGGATGCGGGGATGGTGTTCCAACACTTCAATCTGTTTCCTCACCTGACGGTGCTGGAAAATTGCATCCTGGCGCCCATGCACGTCAAGCGCATGGCGCGCCCGCAGGCCGCCGACCTGGCGCTGCAATACCTGGCGCGGGTACGCATCCTGGACCAGGCGGACAAGTATCCGGGCCAGTTGTCCGGCGGGCAACAACAGCGCGCGGCCATCGCGCGCTCGTTGTGCATGCAGCCGCGCATCATGCTGTTCGACGAACCCACGTCCGCCCTGGACCCGGAAATGGTCAAGGAGGTGCTCGACACCATGACCTCGTTGGCCGACGATGGCATGACCATGCTGTGCGTGACGCACGAGATGGGCTTTGCACGGAGCGTGGCAGACCGGGTCGTCTTCATGGACGGCGGCCGTATCCTGGAATCGGCCGCGCCGGACGCCTTCTTCGACCGCCCTCGGCACGAACGCACACGCGCGTTTCTTGAGCGCATCCTGCATTGAGCGAAGGGCAGGCCAGGCGCGATGCATCTACGTCGGCAGGCGGCACACATCATCCCGGCCTTTCGCGATGGCTGTAAGCGCCACCCGATCGACGATTCTCAATTGCCTGCCCTGTACATCGATGATGTCTTCGCGCTTGAGGATGTTAATCAGCCGGCTGACAGTGGCCAGCGTCATTCCCAGCATGCTGGCGATATCGCTGTACGTCATGCGTAGTGAGAAGCTGTCGGGCGCATATCCGAGGGCGGCGTGCCGCTCCGCAAGGTCCAGAACAAACGACGCGATTCGTGGCCCGGAGCGCTGCCTTGTCTGGGCCAGGAGCTTCTGAAGCCGTATCAGTTCGCCGCTCATGAATCCCCGGATCTGAGACTGGATTTGCGGGAATTGCGGCGTCAGGGCGTCCAGGGTGTCCAGGCGTATCACGCAGACTTCGCTGGATTCCAGCGCTGTCGCCGTCATGCCGTGGCGGCGCTCAAACAGGCCGGAGAAACCCAAAAGATCCCCGGGAAGGTGGACAGCCGCCACCTGGTCAGGCTTGCATGGGTCTGCCCAGTGCGTCTTGAGCGAACCGGCGCGAACGGCAAAGACCGCATGGTGCGAGTCGTGCTGGCTGAAAAGTACTTCGCCTTTCTTGAGCCGTACGCGAGTATCGATGCAGTCGCTCAGGCTGGCGACCTCGGGATCGTTCAGACGGCGCGGCAGGCAGCAGCCGCGCAACCGGCAGTCGGTGCAGCTGACGCTGGGTTTAAAGGGCAGGGATGCCGCAGGCTGCACGGAAGCAAAGAAAGTCATCGTCATGTTCGTTTGCTCGCTATGAATGGGAGGACGGCGATGCGGAATGAGTCGCGCGCCGTCGAGCCTCGCGGCCGGTTGCCCAGGCAGGCAACGCGTCGCGAAGATCGTCTACGTCGGTGAAAGAGGGGGAAGGCGGGTCCGATCAGGCCCGGATCAGCGGGGCTGGATCCGGGCAGGAGCGGGTAGGCGTGGCCGCCAGAACCTCGGCATCGACGGGCACCGTGGCATGCGCTGAATCAGCGCGTCGCACGGGCGGCGATCAGCCGAGCAAGGAGGGAGGGGCGCGGGATCCAAGCGGCGGACCCTGCGCGGGCAAAGGTGGAAGCGCGCGCGAGACGTCGAAGGGAATCGACGGCGCGGCCTGCACGGGCAGTGCAACCGATGGCGCTGTCGCGGGCGGGGCCGCCGTCACATGCGTCAGCAGGCCGAAGGGGCACTCCATCCCGAGGGCTGTCTGGTCGCCATGGTCCGAGGCATCCGAGCCGCCGCCCGTGAGCGAGAGGGAAATCTTCGAGACCGTGCCCGCTGCCGTACAGAACGTCAGCTCGACACGGCCCTTTTCCAGCGCGCGGACGTCCGGCATATAGCCCGCGGGCACCAGGCCGCGCACCGTGATTGCCAGCAACAGCATCCACAGGACCGCACGGGCGTGCCTGAAAGTCAGCGCGAAGGTGGGGCCCCACGGGGCGTGTGCAGCCAAATGTCGCGGGCATTCGCGCGCAGACTGGGCGTTGCGCGTATGTCGATCCGGGGCGCGGCCAACGCCGCCGCGCGTGAGACGTAGGGCGGCGCTCCTGTGAGCTCCCGTCATCGCTGCTCTATGACCGTGAGCGGCAGCCATTCAGATGCTGCCTTTTCTGCGCTGATCCGGATCCAGCCGTTGTGCCTGCGATATGCCGTCACTTGGCTTCCCGCACCGACAACGCGGATGACCGGAGCACTGTGCTCCGGCCATTCAAATACCGCAGCGTCCACGCGAACGCGGAGCGTTGCTGCGGACGCCGCTCCCGCGGCTGGCGCGAGGGTCGAACTTGGCGCATCAGGTCTTATCTGGCTGAGGCCGGTACTTGACGGTGAGGAAGGTCCCACAGTTTGCGGAATAGTGGCTGAACGCGGAGCGGTCGGACGTGATGTCCCCGTTCCCACCCGGCAGACCTTGCTCCAAGAAATGCATGAACCACCGCATGGTTGTCCCTTGGTGCAGTTTCGGGCGTGCGCATTCGTTAACGCCATTATGCTCAACAGCACCAAACCGATCAGTGCCAGCAATTTGTTGGCTTTCATCTGCATGACTCCGTCGTAGAAAATTTAAGCCGGAGAAAGTGTCATTCCGCTCTTTTACTGACGTTCAGGCCAGTAGTGATTGATCTTTCACAAGGTCCCGCATCAATTCGAATGTGGGTCAATGCTGTCATTCTCGCGGATAGACCGCGCTGGCGCACGATATGCCTTGCAGGGATGGCGGCCTGTCCTTCAGGTGAAAGGGCCTCCTGCGAGGCTCGCGGCAGGGCCGCAGTCAGGCCGTGCATGCTGGCCGGCGGACGCAATTCTCTCGCCGCGCCTTTCGTAATCCTTCTACATACGTACATTGGAGCCAGGCCTAAAGTCTCGTCCCAATGAGGCTTCGCCCTGCCTGAGGTGTACCCCTCGATTTCCGGGAGAGGTACCCGCCATGAATCACTTGAACCACATATTGAACAGAGAGTCGGCCCTGCCAGCTGTGCTAAGCGGTCGGCAAATGTCCATGGTCGCTTTCGGTACGGTCATCAGTTACGGGTTGGTGTCGGGCAGCGCGCTGCCGCTGCTGCTGGCCGGCCCGGCCGCGTTTCCCGCCTACGTGGCGGCAGCGCTGGTGGTGCTGGCCTTGATGGCCGGGCTCAGCCGCCTCGTCGCCCAATACCCCACGCCCGGCGCATTCGGTTCCTACGCGGAATGCACCCTGGGGCCTGCCATGGGGTTTCTGGTGCGCGCGGCATACCTGGCCTCTCTCGTCCTGATCATCGGAACCGAAGTGTCCCTGCTCGTTCCCGTGCTGGCGGCCTGGCTGCCTCAGGCCTCTCCTGTTTGGCTGCTGGCTGGCGTGCTTGCAATGCTCACGCTGGTCAACATGGCGGGTGCGCATGCATTCGCGCGCTGCGAAGTCGCATTGTCGATGCTCAAGGTGGGGGGGCTGATCGCCCTCATTGGCCTGGCATTTCACTACACCACGCAGGGGCCTTCCACACCTGCGCAATCTTCCTCCGAACTGACGTCCGTCTTCGGCTCCGTGCCTTTCATCAATGTCTGGCAGGCCTTCATGCTTGCGACGCTTGGCTTCGTCGGCATCGAATCCCTGGCCATCGTGGCCGCTGAAACGAGATCCACCGCCAAGGGGCTGCGCCGCACGCTGCGTATCACCTCCTTCGCCGTCGTGGGCCTGGCGCTGGCTGCGGTTGCAGCGGCGTCGGTGCTGCTCGACAGCGGCGTGAGCTCACTGTCCCGGCCCCTCTTCGCCACGTTGCTCGACTTGGCCCGCTTGCCTTGGTCGAACACGCTGTTTCGCGCGCTGGTGCTTGTGACGATCCTGTCGGTGCTCAACAGCCAGATCTATTGCGCCTCGCGCATGCTCTTCAGCATGGCGCGCGCCGGGCAGGCGCCGGCAAGGCTGGGCCGTTCATCCCGCCGGGGACCCGGCCGCGCAGTTGCCGTGACCGGCGGGCTGTCCATCGCGGTGCTGGGGGTCAACACCTGGCTGCCCGGCGACGCCTACGTTGTGGCGACGTCGATCGCCATTAGCGGCTTGTTGTTCGTGTGGCTGGCCATCTTCCTGACGCATGCCCGCCGCGATCTTGGCCGCGATGCCATATTCCTGCGCTCGTCCATGCAAAGCCGCTTGCGTGCCGTACCCGCCATCGTTGGCGCCGTGGTGGTGGCGGCGATCGCCGGCTCCACCCTGGTGATCGACGAATTCGCCGCCACGCTGCACATCGGCCTTCCTTTCCTCCTCCTGCTTTGGCTCGGCTACGCGGGCTTCACATTCCTTTCCCGTTCAACGCGCTCGACGGGCCGAGCGTCTGCCATGGCAGACCGCCTGTCCGCGCCATTCCAGACGGAGTGATGTCCATGAGCAATCACGCCTATTGGGTCGACTACGACAGAAAGATCGTGTGCAACGAATTGCGCCGTCAGGAACTCATTTCGTTCCAGGACTGGGTCTACGACGCAACGAATTGCGCACGGCGCTTCTCGCCGACCAGCTACCTCGGCTATCGGCTCTGGGCAAAGCCATGTCTGCGGCTGATGCACAGGCATCCGCCGCTGGCGAAAAAACTTGCGGTGGTGGTTCGCTGGATGGTCGCCGACCTGAAGCACGAACTGGGCGTTAGCAAGCAGCGGCACCTGCTGGGCAGGATCGTGCGGCGCGGCATTTTCTGGCCCGCCAATCTGCTCTTGGGTTGTCTTGCGCGACTAGTTTGGATCGATACCGGCGTCTGCGCCGGCCGGACCCGAAGGCAAGCACTTGGGCGGTAGTTCAATCCGCCATTTCGTTGTTTTTTTCTTCCACTTAGATAGGTCTTTACGTCATGAAAAAGCTCGTCATCAACGCCCTGATCGCCTCCGCCTTCGCCGCCTTCGCGGGCGCCGCGTCGGCCGATACCGGCAACATCTCGTTCCAGGGCGAGATCACCACTTCGCCTTGCTCGATCGGTGGCGGCCAGCAGGGCGCAGACATGGTGGTGTCCATGGGCTCCATCTCCACCAACTACTTTGCCAACGTGGGCGACCGCGGCCCCGCCTCCGCGTTCAGCATTTCGCTGCTGAATTGCGACGTCACGACGCTGGGGACGGCCTCCATCGCCTTCCGTCCGGGCGCTGGCAGCGTCGTCCTCGGCCGCCTGCTGGGTCTGGAAAACGGCGCGGGTGCGCAAGGCGTGGCCATCGCGCTGGAAGATGTCGCGAGCAATACCGACGTGGTCGTTGGCGGCGCCGCCAAGACCTACACGCTCGCCGAAGGCACCAACGTTTTCAACTTCAAGGCTTACTACGAAGCGACCGAGACGTCGGTGACCGCGGGTCCCGCCAACGCGCGCGCGGTGTTTGAAGTCACGTACTCGTAATTCGCGCAGACGCGCGTACGGCGGGCTGGGAGTAGCTCCCGCCCGCCCGGGTTCTACGCAAGGCCGCCCGCGCGGACGGCCTTGCGACCCCTGAACCTCGCCCGCCTTGTGCGCCCTGGGCGCACCGCCGTAACGCTGCTTGTCTGGATGGCGGCGACGCTCCATTACCGCACGCCAGATCGTACTGGGCGTGCTTGACGACATGAAACTCAACAAAGCAAAACTCGCTGTTGCGGTGGTTCTCGTGGCGGCGTCCTGGGTGGCGCATGGACAGTCCGTGACACTCAGCATTTCCGGGCGTATCACGAGCACCCCTTGCACCGTATCGGTGGACGCGGTGGTGATGGGCGATGTGCCGATTTCCGAGTTCAGCGCAAGCAGAACGCCGGGTCAGCAGTACTGGAAGGATTTCTCCGTGACGTTGGGCGGGTGCGAAGTCTCCACCCTGCAGGCCGCCAGCTTGCGATTCAACGGCACCACGGCGTTTGGCGACGCAGGCATTCTGGCGTTGACGGCGGTCCAGGGCGCCGCCACGGGCTTCGGTGTGCAGGTGCAGACCAAGGATGCCATACACGGGTCCGGGCAGATCGTGCGCATGGATGGCAGCGAGTCCTACGCATTCAACGTGAACTCAAGCAAAAGCACTTTTCAGTTCACCAGTTCCTACATTTCTTCTCCCAGCGCGACCGGCATCCGATCAGGAACGGCCGACGCCACCGCGACGATCACGCTGACCTACTCCTGAATCATCCTGGGGATCCACCCCGCCATGCATCCGATGCGGCGGCGGCGGTCCAACTCAACCTGAACATCAGCCGGCTTGTCCGCAAAGAGCCGCGCGCCAGCATCATGAACATTCTCTCCAAGCGCATTCTTTCTGTCGTGGCCACGCTCGGTGCGCTGGCCTTCAGTTCCGTCCACGCGGCCGTGCAGTTGTCCAGCACGCGCGTCATCTTCAATGAAAAGGAAAAGAGCGTCTCGATCAACGCCAAGAATCACGGCACGGATCCCTTCGTCGTGCAGGCATGGATCGACGGCGAGTCCGAGGAAATGGAAACGCCGTTCTTCGTGACGCCGCCCTTGAGCCGTTTCGACGGCGGTACCGAACGCAGTCTCACGATCACCCGCGTGGGCGGCGGCATGCCCGTCGATCGCGAGAGCTATTACTGGCTGAACGTGCTCGAGATCCCGCAAAAGAAAAAGGGCGCCTCGGAAAACAGCCTGACGCTGGCCACGCGCACCCGCATCAAGCTGTTCTATCGCCCGGAAGCCATCCAGAAAATGCCCCGCGATGCGTCGCTGGTGCAGTGGTCCTGGCAGAAGGACGGCAAGGGCTGCCAGCTTGCGATCAAGAACACGTCGGTGTTTACCGTCAATTTCTCGGGCATTGACGTCCCGGGCGAAGCGGATGGCTTTGGCCGCACTGTCGTGGCCAAGCCGTTGACCACGACGCTGCTGCCGTTGGCGAAGTGTCCCAGCGGCGCGACGAAGGCCACGGCGAAAGTCGTCAACGACTATGGCGTGGTGGAATCCTGGGCAGAGGTTGCGGTGCCCGCTGGCGCCGAAGCACAAGCGCGCGGGCAGTGAAAATGATCGCGAATCAGGCCCGCGCCGTTTTCTCGGCGGTCGTGATTCTCGCCGCTTGTCTCGTCGGCCGTGCGGCAGAGGCCGACCAGGACGCGGCAACGTTCGATAGCAGCTTTCTGTATCAAAAGGCGGGCGCGACCGGCGTCGACTTGTCGGTGTTCGCGTTTTCCAACCGCGTCCTGCCGGGCACGAAGTCGGTCATGATCCAGCTTAACCGCGAGGCTTTCGGCATGCGCGAGATCGATTTCGCCGCCGTGGAGGGCATGGAGGACGCGCAACCGTGTCTGCCCGTGCCGTTGCTGAAGGAAATGGGGGTAAAGATCGAGGCCTTTCCCGCGTTGCAGACCGCGACCGGCTGCACCGGGGCGCTCAAGACGCTGCCTTCCGCCGAGGCGCGCTACGACCAGGACAAGAACATCCTTGACGTTTCCATCGCCCAGGCGGCGTTGGATCGCAAGGCACGGGGCACCGTTGCGCCCGAACTCTGGGACAACGGCGCAACCGTGTTCTGGTCGTCCTATCGTTTGTCGCACAATGCCTCCCGCTTTTCCGGCGGCCAGGGCAGCAGCACCAGCAGCACCTTTGCCAGTTTCCGCAACGGCTTCAATCTGGGGGCATGGCGCCTGCGGGCCAACGGAAACTATTTCCAGAGCGCGGGAAGTTCCAGCTTTGACTGGAGCGACCTCTACGCCGAGCGCGACGTGGCGCCTTGGCGCGGGTGGTTGCGCATGGGCGACAGCGCCACCCCGGGCAACATTTTCAATGCGACGCGGTTTCGCGGCGTGATGCTTCAGTCCGACGATGGCATGCTGCCGGACAGCCAACGCGGGTTCGCACCCGTGGTGCGCGGCATCGCGCCTTCCAACGCCAAGGTGACCGTGCGGCAGAATGGCTACGCGATCTACACGACGTTCGTGCCGGCCGGGCCTTTCGTCATCGACGATCTTTACTCGACGCCGGGCGGCGGCGACCTCGAAGTGACCATCGAGGAACTGGGCGGCCGCACCACGCGCTTTTCTCAGCCGTTTTCGGCCCTGCCGACCATGTTGCGCGAAGGAACCTGGAACTACAGTTTTGCCTTGGGCCAGCATCGGCAGAGCTACGTGAACGAACGCCCGATGATGGCGCAGATGACGCTCGCGCATGGACTGCCTTTTGGGGTGACGGCGTACGGCGGTCTCACCGGTGCGCAGGGTTCGTACTACGCGGGAGCCGCCGGGCTGGCGCTGAACCTGCGCGAACTCGGTGCGCTTTCCACGGATGTGACGACCTCTCACTCGCGCGGCGCCGACGGAAAGAAGCTGGTTGGCACGGCGGCGCGTATCCAGTACGCCAAGGCCTTTCCTTCGCTGGGTACCGACCTGACGCTGGCGGGCTACCGGTACAACTCGGATGGTTACCGCAGCCTGGACGACGCGGTGCGGGATCGCAGCTCGAACAACGCGTTTCGCGGATACGAGCGAATGCACGAATACCAGTTGTGGCTCTCTCAACGAGTCGGAAGCATGAGCTCCATCTCGTTCAACTACTACGGCATCGTCTATCGGAACGCTCCCCGCGCCGCGTCGTTCGCGCAAGTTTCCTATTCCAGCGGTTTTGGCCGGTTGGGATACTCGCTCAATTACGGCATCAACAGCAGCCCCTGGCAGAAGCGCCAGTCGACATTCATGCTGACGCTCAGCATACCGCTGGGCGGCACGCATAGCGCGAGCTACTCGCTGTCGCGCAACCAGGGCCAGGGAGTGAGCCAGGACGTCAATCTCAGCGGGGCGCTGACCGACGACTACGCGATGACCTATGCGGTGCAGGGCGGCGTGACGCAGGGGGCGCCGGGCGGCGGCAATGGCGGCCGGGGATATGCCGCGGTGGGCTACGCGTCTCCCGTGGGCGTGGCCAACGTCAGCCATGCCTACAACGCTGGCGCCTCCAATACGAACATCGACTTCAGTGGCGCGGTCGTCGTGGACAAGAAAGGCTTCCTGCTCGGACAGAACATCGGCGAGACCGCCGTCATCGTAGACGCGCCAGGTGCAGCCGGCGTGGAGGTCGAGTCCTATCCCGGCGTGCGGACCAACAGCGCGGGACGGGCTTTGGTACCGTCCGCGACGCCGTACCGCGAGAATCGCATCTCCTTGAAGCCCGACTATGACGATACCCATGCGACGCTGGGGCAGAACGTCGCCACTGTCGTCCCCAGCCGCGGCGCGATCGTGGTCGCGAAGTTCGACACCGAATTGGGTCGCACGATACTGGTGGTGCTCAAGGATGCGGCCGGCGCAGCCTTGCCGTTTGGGGCGGCGATCCACGAACCGGACGGCAAGCAGCGCGGCATCGTGGGACCGGTGGGACGCGCCTGGCTGACCGGGTTGGAAGGCGTCAGCAGGTTCACGGTGCAATGGGGCGAAGGGCAGGCGCAGCATTGCGCATTTGAAATCGACGCATCTTCGGTGGCATCCGGCGCCGAGGAATCGACCAAGGAGCTGACATGCAGCTAATCCATGAAAAGGCTCAGAGCATGCCTGGCCCGCTGAAGGGGGCGGGACGCGTCTTGGCAGCGTGTTGCCTCGCATTGCTCGGCGCCGCCGGCGGCGCGCCCGATGCGCAGGCGGGTCCGCTCGACGCGAGAGCAATCCGATGCTATGTCAACCAAGGTGGCATGGGGCCCAGCAGGACAATGTACTCCGCGTATGCCGGCAACCAGTATTCGATTTACGCGGGAAGAACTTCCGTGGCGGTGCCGGCCAACCCGACGCGTGGCCAGCCGTTCTTCGCGGTGGAGCTGGCGCTGCCGCGTCTGGAGGGTGGGGAGCGGGGCAAGGCGGCCCCGTTGTACGCCTGCCCGCCAGGAGCCTCGGAAACTTTTGCCAGCTCAAGGCCCTTGATCGGGGGCACCGACATCTACAAGACCAGCCGCCAGGGCATCGGCTTTCGCATCTTTTACTATGTGACCGACAGCTCGTCCCAGACCGCGCCGATCACCTACATCAATAATTTCTCGAGCGGTGCGCTCGTATTTCCGTTCAACAGTTCCGAATACCTGCCCAACGCCCGGACGCGCATCGAGGTCGTCGCGACCGGCGACCCGATCGTACCGGGCTCACTGAACACGACCGAAATATCCGCTGTTACGACGCTGGCGAACCTGGGAATGGCGTCGCCGCCCGTTAACCTCTACGCCGTTTCCATGTACGGCAACGTCTCGTTCTCGGTTCCGACCTGCAGCGTGTCCAATCCGACCGCCCTGAGCATCACACTGCCCGACGCCAACGTGGCGGCGTTGAAGGCAGGCACCGCCGGAAGCGTCTCATCGACCACGCTGCAGGTCATGTGCACCAGCAGCAGCGCGCAGGCGCCGACGCTGTCCATCGCCGGATCCACGGTTCAGGGCTATGACACGACGCTGAAAAATCAGGAAGCTGCCGCCACGGCCGCGAAGGGGGTCGGCGTGACATTGTGGGTATACGACACGCAGACCGGCACCTTCCGCCCGCCCAAGATGGGCGTGGCCGACAAGAACCTGGGCTCGCCCGTCGGGGCGGTTCCCACGGCGAGCTGGTCCTATCAGATCGGGGCCAGCTACCAACAGGTAGAGCCGACGCCCACGGCGGGGGCGGTGAGCGCCAAGGCGACGCTGACCTTCAGTTATAGCTGACGCCGCCCTGGCGGATCGCGGCCGCGGCAGCGTCCTGCCGACGGTCGTCCGTACTTCTCCCGCCCGTCCCTCGCCTATGTCGTCGCCTGTGTCATATAGTGGAACCGTCTGGTTTCTGGAAGACGGCGCCTTCTTCGCGACGGTGGCGGTTCATTTTTTTATGGGGCCATGACCATGCAAACCCAAGCGGCATCTCCCGTCCTGCCGGACGACGCCATCCTGCGCGAAAAGCTCGCCGACATCATTTCCGACGTGTGCCGTTGCGATCGCGGCCCGCTGCTGAATGACGAGCCATTTTCCGCCGTCATCACGCAATTCGACTCGCTGGCCATCCTGGAGATCCTCCTCGAGATCGAGACCCTGTTCGGCATCCCGACGGACGAAATGCTGCCCGCCGATCATGCGGTGGGCGCGCAGGAGATCACGAGCGTCTTTCCCTCGGACCTGTCCGCCTTGATCGTCTACATGCGCAAGGTTGTCGACCGCATGGCTGCCGCCCCCGTCGCGTCAGCCGCCTAGCCGGAGCTGCGCCATGACGCAACGTCGATCTGTCGTGGTCACCGCCATCGGCATGGTGACGCCCGTGGGCGACAACGCCGAGCAGACCTTTGATGCGCTGATCGAAGGCCGGTGCGGCGTGGCGCGCTCGCCGGACGGCGGCATCGACCGGCGCGTGGGCCATGTCCGGACCGATGTGGCCGCGGGGCTGCATCCCGCACAGGTCCGCATGATGGACCGGGTGACGTTGATGGCGCAGCATGCCGCCGCCGAGGCGATGGCGCGCGCCGCCCTGGAGGACCGCCACAAGGCGCAATGCGGCGTTTTCATCGGGACCGGCATCGGCGGCGTGTCCACGCTGTGCGAGGCTGTCGAGGCCTATCACGGCGTCGTGCCCCGGCGGACGGTGCTGGTGGTCCCCGCGACCATGCCGAATGCGCCGGCGGCGCACATCGCGCAGCAGCTCACCTCTACCGCCGAGGCCCAGACCTACACCACCGCCTGCTCGGCGGGCGCCGTCGCCATCGGCGAAGCCTTCCGACGCATCCGCGACGGCTACCTGGACGTGGCGATCGCGGGCGGCGCGGAGGCCATGCTCACGCCGGTGATCATGGCGGCGTGGAAGCAGCTGCACGTATTGTGTGCGGACCCCGAAAGCGGCGATGAAGGCAGTTGCCGCCCGTTCAGCCGCCGGCGCACCGGCTTCGCGCTGGCCGAGGGCGCCGCGATGCTGGTGTTGGAATCGGCGGATCACGCCGCGGCGCGCGGCGCGACGCCCATCGCGGAACTCTGCGGATACGGCGTCAGCAACGATGGCACGCACCCCTTGCGTCCCGACCCGGACGGCCAGTCGCTGGCCATGTCCCGATGCCTGGCGGATGCCGGCCTGTCGCCCGGCGAAGTCGGCTATGTGAACGCCCACGCGACGGGCACCTTGGTGGGCGACCGGATCGAGACCGCAGCCATCAGGCGCGTTTTTGGGGCTCAGGCGGACGCGTTGCCCGTCAGCAGCATCAAGGGCGCCATCGGCCACACCATCGGTGCGGCGGGCGCGATCGAAGCGGCGGTGACCGCGATGGCCGTCGCGCGAGGCGTCGTGCCGCCCACCTTGTTTTTTGAACCCGGGGATGCGCAATGCGATCTGGACTACGTGCCCGGACGCGCGCGCCAATTGCCCGGGCTGCGGGTGGCGATCAGCAATTCCTTCGGCATGGGCGGCAACAATGCCGTGCTGGCGTTTCGACAGGCGGCCGGGACGCGGGGGTGAGCGGTGCGGCTCGCGCGGGCGTTCAGCGGGCAGGCAGCAACTGCATGCCTGTGCGCCGCTGGAACTCGTCGTAGCTGATGGGCGCGCCCGCTGTCGTGTTCGGGCTGTTGGCCTGCCAATGCACCCACGAACGCCCCGTGGCCGCGTCATAGACGACCTTGAAGAGATGGCTGGGCACCGCCACGCCCGAGCCGATCTCCTTGGGCTTGTCGCCATAGTACGGACCGGTGAAGACGTAGACGTCGCCCGAGGCGCGCATGACGTATTTGCGGGTGTCCTGTTCGATCTGGCTCCATGGGCCGCCATTGTGCCGCTGGTCCTGCGGCACCATGTTGGCGAGCGAAAAGCTCTGCGCCATGGCCTCGTGTGTGGACATGTCGCCCGCCGGCGCCATGTGGCCGCGCGAGTAGCCCGAGCCGCGGTAGTCGGCCAGCTCGGCGCGTTCGGCGCGCGGCACGCGGGCCTCGGCATAGAACTTGTCGGACCGCTCCATGCCTTGCGCCTGCGTCAACACGCTGCGGTTCAGGCGCTCGGCAACGAACACCGGCGTCTTCGTCTGGCCGTTGTGCAGGATGGCGAAGTTTGAAAAGCAGAGTTCTCGCAGCGCAAGGCTGGCGGGCACGACAGGGGGGCGTTGCTGCGGAAAGAACTGCGGGCAGTCGGCAAAGCGCGTGTGGGCCAGGCCGCCCGCCGGCACCGCCGCGGGCGCGAACTGTTCCTGGGTCGGCCAACCGACGCGCGCGAGGAGTTCGTCAAGCGAGAGGTTGGGGCGCCACTGGGGGTTCAGCGCATAGGTGGCGGCGCCGAACGTGGCCAGCGACGTGAGCGCAAACGTACGCAGGAATCGGTAGATGCGGCCGGGGCTGGCGCTCTTGCTTCTGCCTGCCGGGGCTTTCCTTCTGGGTGCTGATTTCTTCGCGCGGGTCATACTGCCTGTGTGTTGCGGGCCGGCGCCTCTTCGCGCTCGGCAACTGGCGGCATTGTAGATGACCGCAACTTGACGGCGCCGTCGGCCCCGGGGAAGGGGGGGCGAGGTATTCTTATGGTCGTCCGACATTCACAGACACGGCAGCCGCGCAGGCAGGCTGACAGGATCGGGGAAACCGAATGAGACCGTCATTGCTTTTCGTGGCCGCCCTCGTGGCGGGGTGCGCCGCCCCAACGTCGGGCGACCTGGTCACGCAGGCCAAGGTGCAAGCCATCAAGATCAACGTCACGACGTTTGACGACATGGTCCGGGATTTCGGCCCGCCCCGGTCGCAGCGCGTCGATGCGCGAGGGCTGCGGACCGCGTCATGGTTCTACTTCAACAACAGCGAGTACGGCGCGATGCAGGACCAGCGCATGCTGACGGTGATCTACAACCCCGACGGCACGGTCAAGGAGTACATGAACGCGTCCGTCGGCGAAAAGGACACGGCGCGGCCACGCTAGCGCGGGCGGCGCGGCCGATCCTTCGGCGCAGGGACAGGCTGCGCAGCCGCGCCCGCGGCCACCAGGTGTTCCAGCAGCAAGGCCGCGGCGGCCGTCAGGCCCGTCTCGCTGCGCATGCAGATCGCGAAGCGCCGGCGGCTCCAGGCATCCTTCAACGGCAGCACGCGCAGGCCGTGCGCCAGGGCGTAGGGCGTCGCAACCTCGATGGGGGCGACGCTGATCGCAAGGCCGGCCAGCACGACGCGAAAGGCTGAATCGAAATTGCTGACCGTCACGCGGTGGCGCAGCGTCCGGCCGCTGTTGCTGGCCGCCGTCTGCAGCATCCGCAGCACCGCGCCTGCGGCGGGCATGCTCACATGCTCGTACGCCAGCGCTTCCTCGAAAAAGACGGCTTCCTGCTCGGCCAGCGGATGCCCCGGCGCCGTGACCACCGCCAGTCGGTCGCCGCGGTAGGGGCGGTGCGCCAGCCCATGGAATTCGGCGGCGTCCCAGCAGATGCCCAGGCTGGCGATGCCTTCCTTCACGCCGCGCACCACCTCGTTGCTCACCCGTTCTTCCATGTCCACGCGGATGTTGCGGTGCGCCTCCGCCTGAAGAAACGACGCGATGTCTTCCGCCAGGGACTCGGCCAGCACCGAGGCGGTGGCCAGTATCCGCACCTGCCCCTTCACGCCGCTCGCGTAGGCGGACATGTCGCGTTCGATGCGGTCGGAGCTGGCCAGGATGGCGCGCGCGTGCTCCAGCAACGTTTCTCCGGCCTCCGTGGGTTCGACGCCCCGGCGCTTGCGCGTGAGCAGCTTCGCGCCGACGGTGTCTTCCAGCTGGGCGAGCCGTTTGCTGATGGCCGAGCCAACGATGTTGGCGCGCTGCCCGGCGCGGGCGATGTTGCCGGTCTCGCAGACGGAGATGAAGAGGCGCAGGGTGGTGATGTCGAGGTCGCGCATGGCGGTCATCCTGACGTGATATTCCAAATGGGAATTTTAAGCGTTCCGAAATACCGCTTGTGCGCAAATAGGGAATATCTAAACTGGGGCTTCCCTTACCCACGCAATCGCGCCATGCCCCAGCTTGAATCCCCCTGTCGCCCGTCCGCCGTCACGGTTCGTGAAGTGGGGCTGCGCGATGGCCTGCAAAGCCTGTCGGTGGTGATGCCCACGCACACCAAGCTCGGCTGGATCGATGCCGCCTATGCGGCGGGTCAGCGCGAGATCGAAGTGGGCTCCTTCGTGCCCGCCCGGCTGCTGCCGCAATTGGCGGACACGGCCGAACTGATTGCCCACGCCAGGCGGCTCCCCGGCCTGGCCGTGTCGGTGCTGGTTCCCAACCTGAAGGGCGCCGAGCTGGCCCTGGACAGCGGCGCCCACCTGATGCTGGTGCCGCTGTCGGCCAGCCACGCCCACAGCCTGGCGAACCTGCGCAAGACGCCGGACGAGGTGGTGGCGATGGTCGGCCAGATGCGGGCCGCGCGCGACGCGGCCGGGTCGTCCGTGCTGATCGAGGGCGGCGTCGGAACGGCCTTTGGCTGCACCTTGCAGGGCGAGGTGCGGCCGCAGGAAGTGCTGCGCCTGATGCAGGCGCTGCTGGATGCCGGCGCGGACCGTGTGAGCCTGGCCGACACCGTGGGCTATGCCGATCCCGAGGCGGTGCGGCGCCTCTTCGAGGCGGCGCGGCGCATCGCGGGCGACCGGCTGTGCTGCGCGCATTTCCACGACACGCGCGGACTGGGGCTGGCCAATGTCCTGGCCGCGCTGGATACCGGCGTGGCGCGCTTCGACGCCTGCCTGGCCGGCATCGGGGGCTGCCCGCACGCGCCCGGGGCCAGCGGCAATGTCAGCAGCGAGGACCTGGTGTTCATGCTGGAAAGCATGGGCATCGAGACGGGCGTCGACCTGGACCGGCTGCTTGCATTGCGCGAGGCCGTCGCCGGCTGGTTGCCGGACCAGCCCCTGCACGGCGCGTTGTGGCGCGCCGGCCTACCCAAGACTTTTCGCGCGCGCCCCGGCCTGGCGGCCTGAGCCCGCGCTTCAACGCGACTCCTGCGAGCCTTTTCATGCCTGACACCCCCGACACCCCCGACGCCGCCGGCGCTCCCGCCTCCCGTCCCTTGCCGCTGGCCGGCCTGCGCGTGGTGGAATTCACGCACATGGTCATGGGGCCCACCTGCGGGATGGTGCTGGCCGACCTGGGCGCCGAAGTCATCAAGGTCGAGCCCGTCAAGGGCGACCGGACCCGCCACCTGCTGGGCGTGGGCGCGGGCTTTTTTCCCATGTTCAACCGCAACAAGAAGAGCATTGCGCTCGACATCCAGAGCCCAGCGGGCGCCGAGGTGGCGCGCAGGCTGGCCCTCAGCGCCGACGTCGTCGCGGAAAACTTCCGGCCCGGCACGATGGCGAAGTACGGCCTGGACCATGCCTCGCTGTCCAAGGAGAATCCGCGCCTCATCTACGTCAGCCACAAGGGATTCCTGCCCGGTCCGTATGCGATGCGCACGGCGCTGGACGAGGTCGTGCAGATGATGGGCGGGCTGGCGTACATGACCGGCCGGCCGGGCGATCCAGTGCGCGCCGGGACCAGCGTGAACGACATCATGGGCGGCATGTTCGGCGCCATCGGCGCGATGGCCGCACTGATCCAGCGCGGCATCACCGGGCGCGGCCAGGAGGTGCAGTCGGCGCTGTTCGAGAACAACGTGTTCCTCGTCGGCCAGCATATGTTGCAGTATGCGATCACGGGGCAGCCCTCGGCGCCGATGCCCGAGCGTGTGTCGGCCTGGGCGCTGTACGACGTGTTCACGGTCAAGGACGGCGAGCAGATCTTCCTGGCGGCGGTGAGCGATGCGCAGTGGGTGACTTTCTGCGATGCCTTCGGGTTTGACGACCTGAAGAACGATCCGGCGATGGCCACGAACAACGACCGCGTCCGTTTGCGGCCCACGCTGCTGGCGGACTTGCGCCGGCGGCTGGCGAATTACCGCGCGGCCGAATTGGGCGCCATCTTCGAGCGCGCCGGCCTGCCGTTCGCCCCCATCGTCAAGCCGGAGGAGCTGTACGACGATCCGCATCTGCGCGCGACGGGCGGGCTGGCCGACATCCGGCTGCCCGACGGCGAGCGGGCGGGGCAGACGGCGGGCGCCGCGCTCTTTCCCCTGATGATGGACGGCCAGCGGCTCGGGGTGCGGCGCGACCCGCCGGTGCTGGGAGCGGACACCGAGGCGTTGCTGCAGGGGCTGGGCTACGACGCCGGACAGATCGCCGCGCTGCGCGAGCAGGGCGCGGCGGCCTGAGCCAAAGGCGCCAGGAACGCCAAAAACGCCAAGAACGCCGGAACGGGCAGTGGGTAGCGTCGAAGTCGCAGTAGCAGTAGCAGTAGCAGTAGCAAACGGCCGCACAAGTCGGCCGGTCCAACAATCATCAGGAGACAGACATGAGCAATCAACGCGCAGGCGGGGGCTGGAGCCGCCGCCAGGTGATCGGGGCGCTGGGCGCCGCTGTGCTGGGCGCGCCCGGCTTGACGTGGGCGCAGTCGGACCGGCCGGTGAAATTCATCCTGCCGGTGGGGGTGGGTTCCGGCGTGGACACGATCACACGGGCAGCGGGGCCGGCGCTGTCCGCGGCGCTGGGACATACGGTGGTGGTCGAGAACCAGCCGGGCGCCGGCGGCATCGTGGGTACGTCCGCGTTGGTGCGCTCGGCGCCGGATGGATACACGCTCAGCATGCTGTCCAACAACCACGTCATCTTTCCCAGCGTCTACAAGACCCTGCCTTTCGATCCGCTGACCGACATCACGCCGATCAGCATGGTGGGCATGACGCCGTTCCTGCTGGTCGCCAATCCCCGGAACATTCCCGCCAATGACATCAAGGCGTTGACGGCGCTCTTGAAGAGCCAGCCCGGCCGCTACAACTACGCGTCGTCGGGCAACGGCACGATCCTGCACCTTGCCGCCGAGATGTATGTGCAGCAGGCGGGTGTGAAGGCGCGGCACATCCCGTACAAGGGCGTGGGGCCGATGATGGCCGATCTGATCGGCGGGCAGGTGGATTTCGGGGTGCTATCGCTGCCGTCAGTGCTGCCGCAGATCAAGAGCGGCGCGCTCAAGGCGTTGGGCGCCTGCGGCGGCGAGCGCATGGCGGCGCTGCCCGACCTGCCGACGCTGCGCGAACAGGGGCTGGCGGACTATGAGATCGGCGGCTGGTTCGCCGCGGCCGGGCCTGCGAAGTTGCCGAAGGCGGACGTTGCGCGCATCTATGACGCGCTGGGACGCGCGTTCAATTCGCCTGCCGTGAAGGAAGCGATGGCGACGCAGAACAACCGTATCGTCCTGATGCCGCCCGAGCAGACGGTGGCGTACTTCCGTTCCGAGATGGCGAAGTACGCCGCCGTCGTCAAGAGCGCGGGCCTGGAGCCGATGTAGCCCGCGCCGAGGGCGCGCTAGCTGTCCTTGCCGCTGGCGTCGCCGTTCTTGTCGGCGGCGCGGAGCAGGCCGTATAGCTTGTCCTTGAGGTGGAGTTTTTCTTTTTTCAGCACCTCGATGGCGGTGCTCGAGGACGGCTTGATGCCGTCCTCCATATTCTGGATTTCCTGGTCCAGATCGTTGTGCCGCTGGAACAGCGCCGAAAAATGGGCGTTTTCGGACTTCAGTTGGGTAATGAGCTCGCGGTATTCAGGGAACATAAAGGCCTCTTGAGGAACCGGTTGACGGGACCGACGATGCGCCTGGCTCGACGCCTCATCAGCGTCAAGCCCATGACACGCCAACGCCATCGCCTTGTCAACCTTGCCACCCGCCGCCCGGGGCCGCCCCGTTGACCGGGCGCAAGGGGCGCCGCGAAATGCGTCATTCTGTCGCGTACTTTCACGTTTGATTACAAGGTGGTCTGTCCCCGGCGATACACTCGCTTCCCCTTGGACTGTCCTGTAATCGCAATGAAACAGCGTGGCGCGCCCATTTATCGGCGAGTATTGGATCTATTCAAACAAGATGGCCGGATCGATCCGGGCACCGGAATGATGAGCGGCGTGATTGCGCTTTTTCTGGCCATCCTGTCGGTGCTGGGCGTGTTGGCATTCCATTTCCCCGCCTATCTCACCACGCCGGAACTGCGCAATTTCTATTCGGTGGAAGCAATGCGCACGCTGCTCTTTGGCGCGCTGCTCGTGTCGGGCTCGATCGCGCTGGCCAACACCGTGCTTGGGCGGCAGCGTTGGCTGAACATCTCGGCGTTCGTGCTGGTCTGCTGCGCGGTCGCGGCGGGCGGAAGCCAGGTCGCAATCAGCGCGTCCAGCGCCGGGGGGCATCCGTATCTGGGCCTCGATTGGTTCATCCTGGACCTGCTGGCCTCCAGCACCGTGTTCATCATTTTTGAAAAGCTGACGCCGCTCTATCCCGGCCAGCCCGTGTTCCGCGGCGAGTGGCAGGTGGACATGAAGCACTTCCTGTTCAATCACCTGTCGGTGGGCGCGGTGCTGCTGTGCATCAACTTCTTCATCCACCGGTTGTTCTCGTGGGCGGCCTACGAACCGCTGCAACACGCCATCCAGTCCATGCCGTACCTGCTGGAGCTTTTCGTGGCGGTGCTGGTGGCGGACCTGGCGCAGTACGCCGCGCACCGCATCTACCACGAGGTGCCGTTCATGTGGCGCTTCCACGCCGTGCACCACAGCACGCGCACGCTGGATTGGCTGGCGGGTTCGCGCCTGCACATCGTGGAACTGCTGATCACGCGCGTGGCCGTGCTGGGCGTGTTGTTCGTGCTGGGCTTTTCCAAGCCGGTGCTGGACGCCTACATCATCATCGTGGGGTTCCAGGCGGTGCTGATCCATTCCAACGTGAAGCTGCCGTGGGGCTGGCTGCGCTACATCATCGTGACGCCGGATTTCCATCATTGGCATCATTCGTCCGACACCGAGGCGATCGACAAGAATTACGCGGCGCATTTCGCCTTCATCGACTACCTGTTCGGCACGGCGGTGCGCGGGGCCGGCAACCGGCTGCCGCAGAACTACGGCATCCTGGACAACGACATGCCAGGGACGTTCCTGGCGCAGCAGGCGTATCCCTTCGCCCGCCGCAAATGAATGGCAAAGGCCCAGGTGAATTCACCTGGGCCTTTTGGCTTTGGTCCCGGCGGTGTTCCGCCGGTCACGCGGCGGTCAGCCTTGCTTGGCCGCCTGGAGGGCCGAGTACGACGCCATCAGGTTGCGGTAGTCCGGGATGTGGTTGGCGAAGAGCGTGCCCAGGCCCTGCACGTCGTTGCGCCAGTCGCGGTGCAGTTCGCACGCCACGCCGAACCACGACATCAGTTGCGCGCCGGCCTGCTCCATGCGCCGCCAGGCCGCGTCGCGCGTCACTTCGTTGAAGGTGCCCGACGCGTCGGTGACGACGAACACGTCAAACCCTTCTTCAATGGCCGACAGCACGGGGAACGCGACGCAGACCTCGGTGACCACGCCGGCGATGATCAATTGCTTCTTGCCGGTGGCCTTGACCGCCTTGACGAAATCTTCGTTGTCCCAGGCATTGATGTTGCCGGGGCGGGCAATGTAGGGGGCGTCGGGAAACTTGTCCTTCAATTCCTGGACCAGCGGGCCGTTGGGGCCGTCTTCGAAACTGGTGGTCAGGATGGTCGGCAGCTTGAAGTATTCGGCCAGGTCGGCCAGGGCCAGCACGTTGTTCTTGAACTGGTCGGGCTGGAAATCGCGCACCAGGGACAGCAGGCCTGCCTGGTGATCCACCAGCAGAACGGCGGCTTGGGACTTGTCGAGCTTCACGTAGGGTTTGGTCATGGCGGATTCCTTGGTCGATCCAGGTTTGCGCGGTGGTGCGCGGTGTTGGGAACAACGCTGAGTGCGTAGAAAGAATCTTAAATTCAGGACGACCGCTCCGGTAGATCGCCAAATTGCGTCTCAGAGTTCTATTTATCGGACAATGAGGTGGGCGGTTGCAGGACGGGAAGGCCGTGGCGCGCCTGACTCTGCGCTTCGCGCCGGGCGTTTTCACGATACGCCTCTCCCATGAAATCCAACAGTTCCCGTACCGCGGGCAGGAGGCCGCGGCGGGACGGGAACACCGCGTGTACGCTGCCTGGCTCGGGCTGCCAGGGCGCGCCCACCGTGACGAGCGTCCCCGCGTCGAGCTCTTCGCGGATCATCAGCAGGGGCAGGGCGACGATGCCCACGCCCCGCAGCGCCGCCTGCTTCAGCGCCAGCATGTCGTCCGTGACCAGCCTGGGCATGAACGGCACGGTCAGGCGCGCGTTGTCCGGTCCCAGCAGACGCCATTGGCATTCGCGCTGTTCGGTGCCCAGCGCGAGCGCCGGCTGCCGGCTGATGTGCTGCAAGTCCGCGGGATGGGGTAGGCCGCGAGCCAGCGCGGGGCTGGCCACCAGGCTCTGGCAGCTCATGCCCAGGTGCTTCATGACCAGGTCGCTGCTTTCGAGCGCGCCGAAGCGCACCCGCACGGCGAGGTCGAAGCCCTCGCGCAGCACGTCCACCGGGCGGCTGAAGCTCTTGAGGTAGACGTTCACCTTGGGGCACTTTCCCATGTAGCGCGCCACCACGTCGCCCAGGAAATAGTAGATAAGGGCGGGCGGCGCGGCGATACGGATCGTGCCCTGCGGTTCGGCGTGGGTGCGGTCGATGACATCCTGCGCCGCCTCGGCGCCCGCCAGCATTGCCAGGCACTGGTCGTAGTATTCCTGCCCCAGCTCCGTCACCGCGAACGTGCGGGTGGACCGCTGGATCAGGCGCACGCCCAGGCGCTCTTCCAGCAGCGCGATGCGCCGGCTCAGACGCGACTTGGGGATGCCCAGGGCCCTGCCGGCGGGGGCGAATCCGCCGTGCTTGACGACCTCGACGAAGTAATAGAGGTCATTCAGGTCATGCATGCATAGTCCTCGTCAATCCGGGTGGGGGTAGGGGGCGGGCGGCCCGCTTCAGGCGGCCAGCGCGGTTTCGTCCTTCCAGCGCTGTTTGTCGCGCAAGGGCGGCGCGCCGAAGAGGCGGCTGTACTCGCGGCTGAACTGCGACGAACTCTCGTAACCCACCGCATGCGCCGCCAGCGCCACGCCGGCGTCGTCCGTCAGCATCAGGCGCCGCGCTTCCTGCAGGCGCAGGTGCTTCTGGTACTGCAGCGGGCTCATGGCGGTGGCCTGCTTGAAATGGTGGTGCAGCGACGACACGCTCATGTGCACGTCGCGCGCGATCTCCTCCACCCGCAGCGGCTGGGCGAAATTATCACGCAGGATGCGGATCGCCTTGGCCACGCGGTTGAGCTGGCTGTCCTGCAAGACCGTCTGGCGCAGCACGACGCCCTGGCCGTTCATCAGCAGGCGATACAGCAGTTCGCGCTTGATCATCGGGGCGAGGATGGGGATGTCGCGTGGGGTGTCCAGCAGCCGCAGCAGGCGCACCACCACGTCCAGCAGCGTGCCGCCCAGCGGATTGACGCAAAGGGCGCGTGAGGTTTCCGCGGGGACCAGCGGCGGCAGGTTCTCGTCGCTGATCAGCGCGGTGATCTCCTCGGGGTTCAGGTCCAGCCGCAAGCCCAGGTAAGGCAGGGTCGGGCTGGCGACGGACACCTTGGCCACCACCGGCAGGTCCACCGACGAAATCAGGAAATGGAAGGGATCGTATTCATAGGTCTCGTCGCCGATGAAAAGACGCTTCGACCCCTGCGCGATGACCGCCAGCGCGGCCTTTTGCAGGGCTGGCTTGGCGCCGGTGGGTTGCGACAGCCGGTGCAGGTACAGGCCCTCGATCGGCGTATCCAGCGCCCCTTCCAGGGCGCCGGTCATGCGCTCCAGCGTGCATAGCAGCTCGGCGCGGGCAAGTTCGCAGGCGGCGTCCTGGACCGCGTAGGCCGGCTCGCCCGATCGGGCAGGATTCAGGGACATTGGGGGACTCCCGTTGCGTGCCTGCCGCAGGCGGGAATCGCCGCGGCGGCAGAGAATTGGGTGCCTGTCAGTGTATTGCCATCGGTCAGTGCGCGTGGCGGGCCGCCCAGGGGAATGGAGAATCAGGCAGGAATTTCGGAGAAAACGGCGGGTTCCGGTGCCCAGGCCGCGGCGCCGGAGAATCGGGCAAAAAAAGGGCAGGATCGAGCAGCGCGTGCGAGCTGACCCGGACGCATACTGTCTGCTCCCCCGGCAGGTTGCCGCAGCGGTCCCCGTTCCGGGGGCCGGCGTGCCCGCCAGCCCCTGAAGGAGCAAACATGCGATACAAGAAATTCGGCAGCACGGGCCTGTTCGTCTCGGAGCTGTGCCTGGGCACCATGACTTTCGGTGGCGAAGGCGAACTCTGGAGCAAGATCGGCAACCTGCAACAGGAAGACGCCAACCGGCTGGTCGGGCGCGCGCTGGAGGCCGGCGTCAATTTCATCGACACGGCGGACGTCTATTCCGAGGGCCGCTCGGAAATCATCACCGGCCAGGCCTTGCGCGACCTGAAGGTCGCGCGCGACGACGTGGTGGTCGCCACCAAGGTTTTCGGGCAGACGGGCGCGGGCGTCAACGCCCGGGGCAATTCGCGCGTTCATATCCTGGATAGCGTCAAAAAGAGCCTGTCGCGCCTGCAACTGGACCACATCGACCTGTATCAGATCCACGGCTTCGACCCCGCCACGCCCATCGAGGAAACCCTGCGGGCGCTCGACACCCTGGTGCAGCACGGTCATGTGCGCTATGTCGGCGTCTCCAACTGGGCGGCCTGGCAGATCATGAAGGCGCTGGGCATTGCCGAACGCCTGGGCCTTGCGCGCTTCGAGTCGCTGCAGGCCTATTACACGATCGCGGGCCGGGACCTGGAGCGGGAACTGGCGCCCATGCTGCAGAGCGAAGGCGTCGGGCTGATGGTCTGGAGTCCGCTGGCCGGCGGGCTGCTGAGCGGCAAGTACCGCCGCGACGGCGAAGCCGAAGCCGGCAGCCGCCGGGCGGCGTTCGATTTCCCGCCCGTGGACCGGGAGCGCGCCTACGACACCGTCGACGCCATGCGGCAGATCGCGGACACGCGGGGCGTCTCGGTGGCGCAGATCGCGCTTGCCTGGCTGTTGCACCAGCCGGTCGTCACCAGCGTCATCATCGGCGCCAAGCGCGTCGACCAGCTCGAGGACAACCTGGCGGCCACGGACATCCGGTTGACGCAGGAAGAGCTGGCGGCGCTGGATGAAGTCAGCGCGCTTGCGCCGGAATATCCGGGCTGGATGCACGTGCGCCAGGGCGAATTCCGGCGCCAGCAACTGCGCGAGTCGGGCGCGGCCTGATCCGGCTTGCGCTCGGGAATGGACGGGCGGCCGATGCTCATGTGGAGGGCCAAGGACAAACTCTGTACGCCAACCGCGGTCGGCCATCTTAGGGCGGTGATGCGTCACCACCCGCTAGTAAAATCGCACCAGTTCCATTCTTGAAGCGCCAACATGAGTGAGTTTTTTACCGCCGGTGAACTGCTGGCCCTGCGCGAGCACGGCATCGCGGTTTTCGCCGACCGCGTGCTGATCGACGTGCAACCGCCCCTGGCCGATGCCCGCATCGCCGAGATCCAGGCCGAGTGCGAGGGGCCGCTCCCGCAAGCGTTGCTCGACCTGTGGCGGCTTACCGCCGGGGGCGAGCTGGCGTATGACCTGCGGACGCAGATGGACGGAAATGAAGAGGCCTTGAGCTGGTCCGAGCTGTTCTACGACGGCAGCCAGCACTACCGCGATCTGCGGGGCTGGATCGAGCACGAGCAGGAATGCGCGCAAGACGCCGCGGACCAGGATGGCGCGGCCTGGAACGGCAAGCTGCGCTATCTGCCGATCGGCGGCTTCGAATATTGCGACCGCATCTACGTCGTCGTCGAGCCGGGGCCGCGCGCGGGCAGCGTGGTCGCCTGGAAGCAGGGCCTGCCGGGCTGGACGCATGCCCTGCAGCAGGACAGCATCGCGACCATCGCCACGGACCTGTACGGCGCCTTTGCCGCGTTGTGCCTGGAAGCGGACCCCGAGCAAGACGAGGACAGCACCGGCGTGCGCGTGCTGGAGTACCTGGACGAACGCGTGTCGGCGCATGGCATGCCCCAGTCGCTGGCCGACCGCGTGGCCGCCTTCTACCGACGGGCGCAGGTGGACTGGCGCACCCCGCTCGAAGCCGGCACGCTGGCCGACAGGCCCGGTCTTGCCGCGCTGGCCTTGCGGCATGCCCTGGCGCATGACGACGCCGGCCTCGTGCGGCGCCTGGCGGAGCAGGGTGTCCGCTTTGATGCGCCGTTGCACGGCAGCGCCCAGCCGGTGGACGTCGCCCTGACGCAGCATGCCTTCGGCGCGGCGCAGGCGCTGCTGGACGCGGGAGCGCTGGTCAGCGCCACCGCCATCCACCGCTTCGATCGTGAGCCGCCCGCGGAACTGGTGGCCGGGCTGCTGGCGCGCGGCGCCGTGGCCGATGCCCTGGGCGTGGCGCGTTGCGTGGCCTGCGGCTCGCCCGACGCCGCGCGCCTCGTGGCGCGGGCCTGCGGCGCAGGCATCGCCGACGCTTACGCCCAGGAGCGCGACGCCATGGCCACCCGCTACCAGGAAGACCTCAAGCGCGTGCGCGCCGGCAAGCTGGGCCACTATCTGGGTGCGGACGGCCTGGCTGCGCGGGTTGAGAACCTGCGGGAGTTTTCGCTATGAATCGCCTGGTGCGCGCGCCGGCCCTGTGCTTTGCGCTGTGCGTTGGGCTGGGCATTGGGCTGGGCAGTCCCGCGGCCTGGGCGGCCGGCCGGCCCTCGTTCGATTGCGCGAAGGCCCGGAGCGCGGTCGAAAAGGCGATCTGCGCGGACGGCGCGTTGGCCGACCAGGACGCCAGCATCGGGAACCGCTTCGGCAAGGCGCGTAAATCCTTCGATGCGGCGACCGCCAAGGCGCTTACCGAAGACCAGCGCTGGTTCGTGCAGGTCCGGGACGAGGCCTATGCGTCTCCCCCCGGCGACGGCACGCCGCAAAAGGAACTGGCCGACCGGCTGAAGTACCGCGACGACTTCCTCGCATCCCTGGTGTTCAAGCGGCGCCAGGGCTTCGAAGGGGATTGGGAGAATCTCGCGGGCGGCATCTCGATCCGCAAGCAGCCCGACGGCCGCCTGTCATTCGACGGCTCCGCGGCGCACCCGGAAAACGGACGCTGGGTGTGCGACGTCCGGGGCGTGGGCGCCGTCAAGGGCGGCGCGCTGGTGGTCGAAACAATCGACGCCGAAGGCTGGACCTTGACCCTGGTCCGCAAGGGGGCGGGCCTGGCGCTGGCCGAACGCGCGCCGGCCGGCGCCGAGGACGCGGCGGGACGGCCGTATTGCGGGCTCAACGGCGCCCTGGGCGGCGTGTACTTTCCCGTCTCCAGGCCTTGATCGACCCGGGTACACCCCGTCTAGAATGTGTTTCGCACCGCACCGCCGTGCATGTGTTCTTGATTGAAAGGACCGGCGTGACCATCCCGTATCTGCGCCGGCTGACGGCCGTCAGCCGCAGCCCCCAAGCCAACCGCCATCTCGCTTACCTGCTGACCTTCACCGCCGGCGCCGTCAACGCCGGCGGCTTCCTGGCCGTCCAGCAGTACACCTCGCACATGTCCGGCATTGTGTCGATGATGGCCGACCACATGGCGCTAGGCGGAATCGTCGTCGTGCTGCAGGGCCTGGGGGCGCTGCTGTCTTTCATGGCGGGGGCGGCCAGCTCGGCCTTTCTCATCAACTTCGGGCGCAGGTCCCGGCTTGCCAGCGAATACGCGCTACCCCTGCTGCTGGAGGCGGTGCTGCTGCTCGTCTTTGGCCTGCTGGGCGCCAACCTGGAGACGCTGCGCTGGTTCTACGTGCCGGGGACGGTGATGCTGCTGTGCTACATCATGGGCCTGCAGAACGCGATGATCACCAAGGTCTCGCGGTCCGAGATCCGCACCACGCACGTGACAGGCATGGTGACCGACATCGGCATCGAACTGGGCAAGCTGTTTTACTGGAACGTCGCCAAAGGCGGCGCAGAGGCGATGCCGCGCGTGCTGGCCGACCGGGGCAAGCTCATCGTGCTGAGCCTCATGGTCACGCTGTTCTTCGTGGGCGGGGTGACGGGCGCGTATTCGTTCTTCAACTTCGGCTTCGGATCGACCTGGCCGCTGGCGCTCCTGCTGATGCTGCTGGCCGCGGTGCCGATCACGGACGACATCCGGCACTTCATGCATCGCGCATAGGCAAGCGCCTCGCCGGCCGCGCCTGGCCGGCCGCACCTCGCCGGCCGCAACTAGCCGGCTCTCGCCGAGCTTTGCCGCCTGGGCTTGGCGGCGGTGGAATGCCGCAGGAACACCTGGAGCGCCGCCAGGGTTTCGTGATGCAGGCGTGCCAGGCGGGCGTCTTTCGCTGGCTCGGTGATGGCGTAGCCGTCGGCGTCCAGGGAATAGGGCTCGCCCAGCAACCGGGCAATGTCGACCTGGTAAAAGCTGGCGTTGCCGTACGGCCGTTTGCCGTCGATATAGGGCATCGGCCAGAAGCGGTCGCCTTCGCGCAGGACGGCCTGCAGCGCCGGGCTGTCGGCCTCGCGCCACACGGCGGCCCGCAGCAGAATCAGGTGTTCCTTACGCAGCGCAAACCTGCCCTGGCTGTCCACGCCGCTTTCCGGAAAGTCGAAGGCCGCGCGCATTGCCTCGGGCACGTCATAGCGGCCGGGCGCGAGCCTGCCGATCGACCCCACATAGCGCGGCACCAGCCTGCACACTTGCGCCATCCGGCGCACCGCCAGCGCGTCGTCCGTCGTTCCCAGGGCGCCGCGCGCAACCGCAAGCGTATCCTCGCCTCCCAGCAGCGGCTGTTCAAAATCGATGGCGGGCGCGCCGGATTCGACCGGCATCCACTGCACGCGTAGCAGGCGCATCAGCGCAACGTGCTGCGCGGTGTACGGCAGGCTGTCCCGCGGCGCCGCGAACACCTCGCGGATGATGGCGTCGCGGCCGGGCGAGGCCAGGGCGCGCAGCGGTGCGGCGGACAGGCCGGCCAGGGTCAGAAGGAGGGTGCGGCGTAGCATGGCGGGTCGCGGGCGTGAAAGGCGGGGTCATAAGATACCGGAAGCCCGCCGCCATGCCTAAAAGCGCCGGGGCGGGCCCGGGCATACAATCCCGCAGTGGCATCGGCGCGCGGTCATGCGACCCGGCCCAGGCCCAGGCCTGGGCCACGCTCGAGCGCCGGGCATTCCTAGGAGGAGCAGACAAGACATGGACGCAGAATTCTGGCTGGAACGGTGGCGCGAAGGGCGCACGCATTTTCATCAGTCGCGGGTAACGCCCCTCTTGCAGAAATACTGGCCGACGCTGGGCGTGCCCAAGGGCGGCAAGGTGCTGGTCCCGCTTTGCGGCAAATCGCTGGACATGGTGTGGCTGGCGGCGCAGGGCCATCAGGTGCTGGGAGCCGAGCTGTCGCAGCTCGCGGTTGAACAGTTCTTCGCCGAAAACGAGCTTCGTGCCGTCACGCACGACTCCGCATACGGCACCCATTACGTGGCCGGCAATATCGAGATCGTCTGCGGCGACATCTTCAAGATGGACGCCCAGGTCCTGTCGCATTGCGTGGGCGTGTACGACCGCGCGGCCCTGGTCGCGCTGCCGCTGGCCATGCGTGCGGATTACGTGCGCCACGTCTACGGCCAGTTGGCGCCGACTTATCGCGGCCTGCTGATCACCCTGGACTACCCGCAGGACGAAATGGCGGGCCCGCCGTTTTCGGTGGCGGACAGTGAAGTGCAGGCGATCTTCGCGGATGTGTCGCCCGCCGTCATCATCGACCGCCGCGACATCCTGGACAAGGAGCCCAAGTTCCAGTCAGCCGGCGTGAGCCGCCTGGATACGGTGGTCTACCGCCTGGGCGTGCAGGACTGACGCGTCCTCGGCGCAAGCCCGCAGATCGGCCCGTTCGCGGTGCTCCGCGGGCGGGCCTTTTTGCTAGGTCATGAGCCAGCCGCCGGCCACGTCCAGGACCTGGCCGGTCACGAAGCGGGCCTGATCCGATGCGAAGAACAGGCAGGCGTCGGCCACTTCCTCGGGCGTGCCCAGCCGCCGCAGCGCGGTCACGGCGGCCACGGCGTCATTGATCTCCTGCGGCACGCTTTTCAGCAAGGGCGTGCTGATCCGCCCGGGCGCCAGGGCGTTCACCGTGACCTGATGTTCGCCGAGTTCGGCGGCCCAATGGCGCGTCAGCCCGATCAGCCCCGCCTTGGTGGCGGCGTAATGCGCCGCCACGATGTCGCAATACGCCTTGCCCGCCACCGACGACATGTTGATCACCCGCCCTTGCCGCGCCCGCACCATGTGCGGCGTGGCCAGGTGGGTCATGTAGAACACGCTGTTCAGGTTGACCGAGACGACGTTGTTCCATTCGGCGGGCGGCATTTCCCAGACCTTCAGCGCGCGGCCGTTCGTCTTGGGCGAGATGCCGACGTTGTTCACCAGGACGGTCGCGGCGCCCAGTTCCTGCGTGATGCGCTCGTAGGCGGCCTGGCATTGGTCGAAATGCGCGACGTCGGCGGGCACGAAGCATACGTCGTGGCCGCGTTTGCGCAGCGCGCTTTCAACGGCCTGGCCGCCTTGCGCGTTGAAATCGATGAGGCCGACGCGGGCGCCCTCGGCCAGGAAGGCCTGGACGATGGCCCCGCCGATGCCGCCCACCGCGCCCGTGACGATGACGGTCTGGTCCGTAAAGCGCGCATGCATGGCCCCATTCATCGCCGCACTCATGGCCGCACCTGCAGCATGATCTTGCCGATGTGCCTGCTGCTTTCCATGAGCGCGTGCGCGCGCGCAGCCTCGGCCAGCGGGAAGACTTCGTGGATCAGGGGCAGGCACTTTCCCTGCGCCATGAGCGTCAGCACCTTTTCCACGAGCGATTGCGCGATGGCGCCCTTGTCCTCGTCGGAGCGCGGGCGCAGCGTCGATCCGGTGAACTGCAGGCGCTTGGTCATGATGGGCAGTGCGTCGATCTCGGCCTTGCTGCCCTCCAGGAAGGCGATCTGCACCAGCCGGCCGTTCAGGGCCAGCAGCCGCAGGTTCCGGTTGATGTAGGCCCCGCCCACCATGTCCAGGATCACGTCGACGCCCGCGCCGCCGGTGCCCTCGCGCACCGCGGATTCGAAGTCCGTGTCGCGGTACAGCACCGCGTGGTGCGCGCCGGCCTTGAGGCAGGCATCCGCCTTTTGCGCGTTGCCGACGGTGGTCCAGACCTCTGCGCCAAAGGCGCGCGCGAGCTGGATGGCCGTCAGGCCGATGCCGCTGGAGCCGCCGTGGACCAGGAATTTCTCGCCCGCGGCCAGGCGCGCGCGGTCGAACACGTTGGTCCACACCGTGAAATAGTTCTCGGGAATCGCCGCGGCCGTCAGCAGGTCCATACCGTGCGGAACCGGCAGGCAGTGGCGTTCGTCGGCAAGGCAGTACTGGGCATAGCCGCCGCCCGGCGTCAGCGCGCAGACTTGGTCACCCACCTTCCAGGCCTGCACGTCGGGGCCGGCGGCCACGATGGTGCCCGACACCTCCAGGCCCAGATAGGGCGAGGCGCCCGGCGGCGGGGGGTAGGAGCCCGACCGTTGCAGCACGTCCGGGCGGTTGACGCCGGCGTAGGCGACCTCGATGAGCACCTGGCGGCCCGTGGGCGCCTCCATGTCGCGCTCGGCAATGCGCATGCAATCGGGCGCGCCGCCCTTGCCATGGTCGATGAATGTGCAGCGTAAAGACATGAGACGTTGGTCCTTGGATTCAGTGGCCCAGGTAGGCCTTCTTGACATGGGGATCGCTGAGCAGCTCCTCGCCCGTGCCCGTGCGCACGATGGCGCCGTTTTCAAGCACATAGCCGCGATCCGCCAGCCGCAGCGTGCGAAAGACGTTCTGCTCTACCAGCAGCACCGTGACGCCATGCGCGGTGACGTCGCGGATGATGTCGAACATCTGCTGCACCAGCAGCGGCGACAGGCCAAGCGAGGGCTCGTCGAACACGAGCAGCTTCGGATCGGACATCATGCCGCGCGCGATCGCCACCATCTGCTGTTCGCCGCCCGACAGCGATCCGGCGTACTGGCTCATGCGCTCCTTGACGCGCGGGAAGATGCGCAACACCTCTTCAAGCTTGCGCTCGACGATGGGCCGCGCCGCGCGCTTGTACGAGCCCATCAGCAGGTTGTCGCGCACGGTGAAGTGGGGAAACAGCTGGCGGCCCTCGGGGATCATGGTGATCCCGGCGTCAACGATGTCGTAGGGCTCGCGGTTGGTCAGGTCCTGGCCTTCGAATTCCACCTTGCCCTGCGTGGCGGGGATCACGCCGCACAGCGTCTTGAGCGTGGTCGTCTTGCCCGCGCCATTGGCGCCGATCAGCGTGACGATCTCGCCCGCGTTCACCTCGAAATCCAGGCCGTTGAGCACCTGGCTCTTGCCATAACCCGAGGTCAGGTTCGACACCTTAAGCATCTTGAAACTCCTTGCCCAGATAGGCTTCGATGACGGCGGGGTTCTCGACCACGTCCTTCGGGGCGCCGCTGACCAGCACGCCGCCTTCGTTCAGGACGATGATGCGATCCGACAGCGCCATCGTCGCCTGCATCATGTGTTCGATCAGCAGCACCGATACGCCCGAATCGCGGATGCGCCGGATCATCTGGATGGATTTTTCGATGTCCGTGGGGTTCAGGCCCGCCATCACCTCGTCCAGCAGCAGGATGCGCGGCTTGATGGCCAGCGCGCGCGCCACCTCCAGGCGCTTCATGCCGCCCACGGTGAGGCTGCGCGCCTCGGTGTTCAGGTACTTCACCAGGTCGGTCTGCTCGGCGACCTTGAGCGCGATCTGTTCGGCCTCGTCCCGGTCGGACGTGTGGATGAACGCCCCCAGCATGATGTTCTCAAGCACCGTCAGGCCCGTGAACGGCTTGGCGATCTGGAACGTGCGCCCCAGCCCCTGGTGCGCAAAGGCGTCGGGCGTCCGGCAAACGACCCAGTTGCCCTTGGCGTCCAGCATCGAGATATCGCCCTTGTCCGGCGACAGGAAGCCCGACAGCAGGTTGAACACCGTGGTCTTGCCCGCGCCGTTCGGACCGATCATGCCCAGGATCTCGTGCTGGTTGAGCGTCAGCGACACATCGTTGGTGGCGCGCAGGCCGCCGAAGCTCTTGAACAGGCCTTCGGCCTTCAGCACGGGCCGGTCGGTGCGGGTCGCGTTGCGGATGCGGATCTCGTCGGCGAGCTTGAGCTTGGGGCGGGGCGTGCCCAGGTAAGGCAGCCTGGCCAACAGGCGCTCGACGAAGGGACCGAACGCGCCGGCCAGGCCGCGCGGAATTGTCAGCACCACCGCCACCAGGATCAGGCCGTAGATCAGGCCATGCATGCCGTTGCCCACGCTGCTGAGCCAGCCGCGCGCGAGTTCGGCGATGGGCAGCACCAGGAAGGTCCCGGCGATGGGACCGGACACGGTGCCCAGTCCGCCGATCAGCGCGAACATCGCCACCTGGATGGACAATTCGAGCGAGAACGCGGAGCTGGGGTCGACGAAGGTGAGGTAGGTGATGTGGAAGGTGCCGATGATGCTGGTCAGCACGGCCGAGACGACGGCCGCGATGATCTTGACCCGCACAGTGTGGATGCCGACCGCAAGCGCCGCGTCCTCGCGTTCGCGGATCGCGATCAGGTAGTGCCCGATGCGCGACTTGCGGATGTACCACGAGACCCAGGTCACCATCACGAAGAGGCCAAACGCAATGATCACGTAGTTGATCTTTTCGCGGAACACGATCCACGCCCAACCGATGTTCAAGGGCAGGCTGATGCCGCTCGATCCGCCGGTCCAGCTTTCCTCGTGGATGACCAGCAGGCGCACCACCTCGAGGATGGCGATGGTCGCCAGCGCGAAGAAGGGGCCGCGCAGCCGCAGCGTGGGATAGCTGATCAGGACGGCGACCGCCGCGGAAATGGCGGCGCCGGCGAACATCCCGATCCACGGCGAGATGCCGAAGTTCTGGGTCAGCAGGGTGGCCGTGTAGCCGCCGATCCCGTAGAACACGGCGTGTCCCAGGGAAAGCTGGCCCGCATAGCCCCCCACGATGTTCCACGCGACCGACAGCGCGGAAAACACGAACAGCAGGACGAAGAGGTTGGTCCAGAAAGGGGTGCCCATGACGACGGGCACAAGGAACATCACGATCAGCAGGATGAGGCTGACGTAGGTTTTGGGGTGTCGAAAGTCGGGAAACACGTCTTGCTCCTTGTTGTTCCGGGTCACTCGGTACCGACGCCGAACAGGCCGTTCGGCTTCAGGACAAGGATCAAGAGGAAGATCCCGAAATAGACAACCTCCTTCAGGTCGGGCGCGATGTAGAAGCCCGCCAGCGTATCGACGATGCCGATGATCATGGAGCCGGCGACGGCGCCGTACAGGCTGCCCAGGCCGCCCAGCACGACGATCACGAAGGCCGTCAGCACGAAGTAGGTGCCCACCGTGGGAAACACGGGGTACTGCGGGGCCAGCAGGCCCGCGGCGATGCCGACGAACGCCGTGCCCAGGCCGAAGGCGATGGCGTAGACGTTGTTGACGTTCACGCCCATCAGGGTGGCCGCATAGCGGTGCTGGGCCACGGCGCGCAGCGCGCGGCCCAGGTAGGTGCGGTGCATGAACAGGTGCAGCAGCACGGCCAGCGTCAGGCCGATCACGAAGGTGACGAGCTGGCCCGTGACCATCGAGTACGGACCCACGTCGATGGCGTTGGTGCCCAGTTCGACCGGCGCGCGATAGACGTTGGCGCCGAAGATCACCAGCGCGAGGTTCAGGAGAATGGTGGACACGCCCACCGTGGCGAAGATCTGGATGTGCTGGTCGGCATGCAGCAGCGGCTGGATGATGCCCTTCTGGGTCAGCGCGCCCAGCGCGAACAGGATGACCGCCACCGGGATCAGCCCCGCGTAGGGATGGACGCCAAAATGCGCCGCGATCAGATAGACCATGTACATGCCTATCATCAGGAATTCGCCATGCGCGAAGTTCACGACGCGCACGACGCCGAAAATCAGCGTCAACCCCAGGCTGATGATGGTGTATGCGCCGCCCAGCAACAGGCCATTGATGACCAGTTGAATGAATAATTCCATGGTGCAACCTTTAAGTGCGGGAGGCGCTCCGTCCCTGTCCCGCAGCGTCCAGGGACGGGGCGCCCAAGCCCCGGGAAAGGCCGGACGCGCCCCGGGGCCGCGAGGCCCGGGCGTCCGGCCGCTGGCATCGCGCTTTATTTCTTGAAGATGGGCTTGCCGAGAGCGAGGTTTTCCGGGCCGATGGTGACGAGCTTGCCGTCCTGCCACTGCATCACGTAGAACGTGGACGCATTGTTCTGCCCGTCTTCGCCGAAGTCGAAGCCCCAGCCGTTGGCCGTCTGGCCGGCGGGCTTCTTGTAGGCCAGCACCGCGGCGCGGATCTTGTCCTTGTCGGTGGACTTGGCGTTGCCGATGGCTTCAAAGAACGCCTTGGCGCCCACGTAGTTGGTCAGGCTGTGGCCGGACTGAGGGTCGCTCTTGTAGGTGCTTCGGTAGGCCTGCAGGAACTTGTCCAGGCCGGGGGCGCCGGCCGGATTGATGGACGCCTGCGGAAAGTCCAGGTCGAACACGCCGTTCATGTCGGCGCCCACCGCCTTGGCGGTGTCGGCCAGCGAGTAGCCGCCGCCCGCCCCGATCACGACCTTGGGCTTGAAGCCCGCCGCGCGCGCCTGGCTGAAGAAGAGGATGGCGTCGTTCTGATAGGCCGTCTGCAGCACGACGTCGGCCTTCGCGCCCTTGAGCCGCAGGATTAGCGATGACAGGTCGACCGTCTTGGCAGAATACGGCAGGACTTCGACCACGTTGTAGCCCAGTTCCTGCGCACGCTTCTTTTCGGTGGCCGCGACGTCGGTGCCGTAGGGGCCGTCCTCGTGGATGATGCCGATCCGGATGTCCTTGGGGTTAAGGCCCATGCCGGGAGCGATGGTCTCGTGGAGCGCGTTCACGACGGAAACGCCGTACAGCGCGGTGTTGGGATTGCTGCGGAACAGGTATTGGTAGCCGCGCGTGGTGATCTTGTGGGCGGTGGCGCCCAGTTCGAAGTAGGGCACCCCGGCAAGCTCGGTGACGGGCGAGGCCGCGTACGAAATGCCCGAGGCGTAGCTGCCGAACACGCCGACCACGTTGGCGGAAATGAGGCGCTTGGTTTCCGACACGGCCTGTGTGGGATCCACGGCGTCGGCCTTGACGATTTCGATCTTCTCGCCGTTGACCCCGCCCGCGGCGTTGATTTCGTTCACGGCCAGTTCCAGGCCGCGGTAGCTTTCCTGGCCAAGCAGCGCAAGCGCGCCGCTGAACGGGAAGAGGGCGCCCACCTTCATGTCGGCCGCTGCGGTGCCGCTTGCCAGCGCGCCGCACACGCCCAGCGCCAAAACAATTTTGTTGAACTTGAACACTGTCTACGCTCCTTTGTTGGTATGGAATGCGGACTGAATCTACGTGCCGTCCGTCTTTTTGTATATATGATATATGCGCCGGCGAGGCGAAAACCCTCGCCTTTGATTCTAGTGTCGGTCGCTGTATGACGAATCAGGGAATTCCCTGAAACCGCATGAATAAAGCCTTAGCGGCCGATCTACGAAAAATCTACCGACAAAATTCCGTCACGCGGATGTAGCTTTAAGGTGGTTCCAAGCGCCGCATGACTGCCTCAAGAATAGCTGTTTTTATCATATATCGTATATGATGAATCGCGCTTTTCAGAACAGTCCTAGGAGACAAAAGCATGTTCGAGGAAGTTGATTTCACCGGCAAGAAGGTGCTGATCACCGCCGGCGCAGACGGGTTGGGGCTGGAAATGGCCAAGGTCTTTCACCACGCCGGCGCCGCGGTTTTCGTGTGCGACGTCAATGAAGCGCGCCTTGCCGCCTTGCCCGCCGAACTGCCCGGCGTGCAGGTGGCGCGGGCGGACGTGTCCGACGAGGCCAGCGTTGAACAGCTCTTTGCCGCGGTCAAGGAAACGCTGGGCGGGCTGGATATCCTGGTCAACAACGCGGGCGTCGCGGGTCCGACCGGCTACGTCGAAACCCTGTCCAAGGCCGATTGGGACCGCACGCTCGCCGTCAACATCACGGGCCAGTTCCTGTGCGCCCGCCAGGCCATCCCGCTGCTCAAGGAGTCCAAGGCCGGCGTGATGATCAACCTGTCCTCGGCCGCGGGCCATCTCGGTTTCGCCGGACGGTCCGTGTATTCGGCTTCAAAGTGGGCGGTGATCGGCTTCACGAAGTCCCTGGCCATCGAGCTGGGCGGCTACGGCATCCGCGTCAACGCCATTCTGCCGGGCGCCGTCGAAGGGCCGCGCATCCGCGCCGTCATCGCGGCCAAGGCCGAAACGCTGGGACGCCCGGTCCAAGAGATCGCGGCCCAGTACGAGAACCAGGCCGTGCTGGGGCGCATGGTCACCGCGCGCGACATCGCCAACATGGTGTTGTTCAACGCCAGCGAGGCTGCCCGCAGCGTGACGGGCCAGGCCATCGTGGTCGATGGCTTCACGCAGAAGCTCTACTGATGGAGGCCGCCACCGCGGCGCGGCGCGCCGCCATCATCGGAACCGGCCTGATCGGCCAGGGCTGGGCCATCGTCTTTGCGCGCATGGGCTGGGAAGTGCGGCTGTACGACGTCAACGCCGCCATGCTGGCCGAGGCGCGCACCCTGATCCTGCAACAGTTGCGGGAACTGGAAACGCAGGGCCTGCTGGTGGGCGCGGACGCCATCGTCGACCGCGTGCAGACGGCAGCCAGCCTGCAGGAAGCCCTGGCGGGCGCCGACTACATCCAGGAAAATTCCCCGGAAAAGGTGCAGATCAAGCGCCAGCTGTTTTCCGAACTGGATGCCCTGGCCGAGCCCCACGCCATCATCGGCAGTTCCACGTCCAGCATTCCGGCCAGCCAGTTCACCGACCATCTGGCGGGCAGGCATCGCTGCCTCGTGGCCCATCCGGTCAACCCGCCTTACCTGATCCCGGTCGTCGAGCTGTGCCCCGCGCCCTGGACCAGCCCCGAAGCGCTGACGGGCGCGCGCGAGATCATGACCAGCATCGGTCAGAAGCCGGTCCTGGTCCGCCGCGAAATCGAAGGCTTCATCCTGAACCGGCTGCAGGGCGCCTTGCTGCACGAGGCCTTCCGGCTTGCCAGCCAGGGCATCGCCAGCGCCGAGGACATCGACACCACCGTGAAGGACGGGCTGGGCTTGCGCTGGGCCTTCATGGGGCCGTTTGAAACCATAGACCTCAATGCGCCGGGCGGCATTGCCGACTACTGCCAGCGCTACGGTGACCTCTACCGGTCCATCGGTGCCACGCAAGACGAATGCGTGGCCTGGGAGGGGGCGCTGATCGACACCCTGTCCGACGAGCGGCGCAGCCTGCTGCCCGCCGAGGATCTGCCCGCGCGCCGCTTCTGGCGCGACGACATGCTGATGCGCCTGATGCGTCACAAACAAAGCAACGGAGACAACCATGGCTAAACCGAAACCGAAAGTCGTCATCACCTGCGCCGTGACGGGCGCCATCCATACGCCCAGCATGTCGCCGCACCTGCCGGTCACGGCCGACGAGATCGCCGAGGCGGCCATCGGCGCGGCCCAGGCCGGGGCCGCGGTGCTGCACCTGCATGCGCGCGATCCCCAGACGGGCAAGCCTTCGCAGGATCCGGTGCTGTTCCAGCCTTTCCTCGAACGCATCAAGCGCGAGACCGACGCCATCATCAACATCACCACGGGCGGCAGCCCTCACATGACGGTCGAAGAGCGCATGCGGCCGGCCACCACGTTCAAGCCGGAGCTGGCGTCGTTGAACATGGGATCCATGAACTTCGGCCTGTTCCCCATGCTGGACCGCTTCCAGGACTTCAAGCATGACTGGGAACGCGAGCACCTGGAAAACAGCCGCTCGCTGATCTTTCGCAACACCTACCAGGACATCGAATCCATCCTGACGCTGGGCAACGCCAACGGCACGCGCTTCGAGTTCGAGTGCTATGACATCAGCCATCTCTACAACCTGGCCCACTTCGTGGACAGGGGCCTGGTCAAGTCGCCGCCATTCATCCAGTCCGTGTTCGGCATCCTGGGCGGCATCGGTCCGCATCCTGAAGACCTGATGCACATGAAGCGCACCGCCGATCGCCTCTTTGGCGACGACTACGAATGGTCGATCCTGGGCGCGGGCCGCAACCAGATGCCGCTGGCGACCATCGGCGCGGCCATGGGCTCGAACGTGCGGGTGGGACTGGAGGACTCGCTCTGGATCGGTCCGGGACAACTGGCCGAATCCAATCGGATGCAGGTGGAACGCATCCGCGGCATCCTCGAAGCGCTCAACCTGGAGATCGCCACGCCCGACGAGGCGCGGGCCAAGCTGGGCCTGAAGGGCAGGGACAAAGTGGCGTTCTGACGCGCACGCCGGGTGGGGCGGGGCGCGCCCGGCCGGCGGTCGGCCCCGCCGGCCGCCGCAGGTCAGGCGTAGCGACGCAGCGCGTCGGCCAGCGTGTTCACATCCAGCGTGCGATCAAAGTTCGAGGCGTGGCGGGCCTTCAGGCTGAGGTCTGCCGCCAGCGACAGTTCCGCGTCCGGCGGCGCGGCGGGCGCACCGAGTTCGCGCAGCGAAACGGGCAAGCCCACCTGGGCGTACCACTGCTTCAGGTCGGCCAGCAAGCCGTCGCCGCGGTTCTCCAGGTCCAATTGCACCAGCAGGCCCACGGCGACCTGCAGGCCGTGCAGGGCTGTCGGCACGCCGGTGATCTTTGGCAGCCCGCGCGTCAACGCGTGGGCAATGGACAGGCCCCCGCTTTCAAATCCGAGACCGCTCATGAGGATCATCGCTTCCACCACGCGCTCGAACGCCGGCGTGGGCTGCCCGGTGCCCGCCACGGCGACCGCGTCGGCGCCGTCGGCAAGCAGCGTCCGCAAGCAGCCGTCGGCAATGAGCTGGGCCGTGAGCAGCGGCGCCGCGTCATACATGTTCTTGCCGCCATTGCGCGCGCATTGCTCGGCTTCGAACTTCTTGGAAATGGCATCGCCCAGCCCGGCCCGGAAGAAATGCACGGGCGCGGTGGCAATGATGGCGGTGTCGACCAGCACGATCGTGGGGTTGAATAGCATGTGCTCGACCGCCAGGAGGTTGTGATGCGCGTCGTACAGCACGTAGTTCTTGCTGGTGGGGGCATCGTTGGACGCCACGGTGGGCACGGTGATCAGGTGGCAATGCGACGATTTGGCCACCGCCTTGCCGGCATCGAGCGACTTGCCGCCGCCGACCGCGATGACCATGTCGATGCCCGCCGGCGCGGCCTGCGCGCGCAGGCCCTCGATGACCTCTGGCGTCAGGTCGCCTTCCACGATCAGCGGCGAAAGCGCCACGCCGTGCGCCGCGCACAATGCTTCGATTCTTGGACCCAGCACGCCATGGACATAGCCGTCGATGACGAGGGCGGCGCGCCGCCCGAACAACGCCGCATATTGTCCCAGCGTGTCCAGGGCGCCCGAGCCCTGGATATAGCGGCTGGGCGCTCCAAAAATCTTCAGCATGGCATCTCCCTATTTGCGGGCCCCGGGGGGGCGGTAGTCGAGTTCTTTTTCGCGTTCGACCAGCCAGTCGATCATGATCTTTCCGCCCCACACCAGGTCGGCCTGGATGGCCTGGCGGGCGGCTTCCGAATCGCGCGCTTCCAGGGCCTCGATCACGGCCTCGTGCCGATGTTCGTCCAGCGAGTAGTCCAGCCCCGCCGTCTTGATGTGGAACACCTTGAGAATGGGGCCCGTGATGACCCAGAACGACTCCACGGTGTTGCGCAGGATGGGCTTGTTGCTGGCTTCCAGGATGGCAAAGTGAAACTTGCGATTCAGGTAGCTGGCGCGTTTGGGATCGGTGGACGTGCACGAGATGAAATCCCGCTGCAGGGCGATCAGGTTGTCGAGCTGCTTGCGCGTGATGTGCTGCGCGGCCTCGGCCGCGCCCATGCCTTCGAGGTGAAAGCGGATCTGCTGGATTTCCCGCAGCTTTTCGGAATTGACGTAGGGCACGTACACCGCGGTGGCGGCCTGCATCTCCAGCCCCTGCTCGCTGATGAGCCGGAAAATGGCTTCGCGCACGGGCGTGATCGACACGCCCATTTCCTGCGCCAGTTCCCCGATGATCAGGCGCTCGCCAGGTTCGTATTGCCCATTGATCAGGGCATTGCGGATTTCGTTATAGACCCTGACGGAAAGGTTCTCTTTTTTGACCGGTTTGAGGCTGGGCATGGCGTTTCTAGCTTGCTGTATGGAGGATGCGGGGTGAATCCAGGTTGGATTCTAGCCCGGCGTAGCCAATTCGCGCAGAGTGAGTATATTATATATCATATATCCATACGACAGGAGGAGACGCCATGCGCTTGGGTCAGGATGCCCCCGCTTCAGGGGAAATCGCGATGCTGCGGGACAAGGCCCGCCATATCAGGCTGGAGACCATCCGGCTCATCGAAATCGCAAAGGTCGGCCACTACAGTTCCGTGTTTTCCTGCGCGGAGATCTTCGCCGCGCTGTACTACGACGTGATGCGCCTGCGCCGGGGCGAGCCCCATTGGCCAGATCGCGACCGCTTCCTCATGGGCAAGGGCCACGCCGCCGTCGGCTTGTTCCCGGTACTGGCGGACCTGGACTTCATCGGCCGCGACATGCTGGACGGCTACACCCGGCTGGGCAGCCCGTTGGGCGACCACCCCGACATGACCAAGGTGCCCGGTGTGGACTTCAGCTCCGGCTCCATCGGCCACGCCTTGTCCAATGGCGTCGGCATGGCGCTGGGCGGGCGCATGAGCGGGCGCGACTTCAACGTGTTCGTGATGCTGGGCGACGGCGAAATGCAGGAAGGGCAGGTCTGGGAGGCTGCGCTGTTCGCCGCGCATAACCGCCTGTCGCGCCTTGTCGCCATCGTCGATCGCAACGGCTATCAGCTCGATGGCAAGGTGGACGACGTGATGGGCGTGGAATCCCTGCCGGACAAGTGGCGGGCGTTCGGCTGGGAGGTCCACGAGGTCGACGGCCACAACCTGTCGGCGCTGACCGCCCTGCTGCGCCGGCTGCGGGCCGACGACGCGCGCGCCCGGCCGGCGTGCGTGATCGCCAGGACGATCAAGGGCAAGGGCGTGTCCTACATGGAAACCGAACCGGGTTGGCACCTGGGCTACCTGGCGCCGCAAGATGCGCAGAGCGCCGCCGACGAAATCCTTTCCCGCGAGATCTGAATGGCACAGGCACAAGTCCTCTCTCCCGATTCCTGGCAGTACCGCGCGCTCAACGCGGTGAACCCCGGGCTGTCGTATCTTTCCGACGCGTTGATCGATCTGGTGAAAGCCGGCCATCCTGTCGTCGCGGGTTCGGCCGACCTGCAATACTCCAACGGCCTGAACCGCTTCGCCCAGGCCTATCCCGACCGCTACGTCCAGTTCGGCATTTCCGAGCAGAACATGGTGTCGGCCGCGGCCGGCCTGGCCACCACGGGCATGATGCCCTTTGTCGCCACGTTCGCGTCCTTCTTGGGTCTGCTGTGCTGCGAACAGATCCGCATGGACGTCGCCTATACCCGCTTGCCGGTCCGCCTGATCGGCCACCATACCGGCATCAGCCTGGGGTTTTACGGCACCTCGCACCATGCCACCGAAGACATCTCCACCATGCGCGCGCTGGCCGGACTGACCGTGGTGTCGCCCGCAGACGGGCCGCAACTCGCGTCCGCCATCAAGGCGTCGGCGAACTGGCCCGAGCCCATCTATTTCCGCATCGGACGCGGCCGCGATCCGCAGGTCTATGCGGATGGCGCGCCCTTCGAATTCGGACGCGCCATCGTGCATGCGGAAGGCAGCGACCTCACCCTGATCGCCTGCGGCATCACGCTGCATGGCGCACTGGCCGCCGCCGACGCGCTGCGCGCCGAGGGGCTGTCCGTGGGCGTCATCGACATGCCCACCATCAAGCCGCTGGACCGCGACGCCGTACTGAAGGCCGCCGGGCAGTCGCGCCTGCTGATGACCGTCGAAGAGCACAATGTGCTGGGCGGTCTGGGGTCGGCGGTGGCCGAGGTATTGGCCGACGCGGGCACGGGCACGCGGCTGCGCCGTCATGGCATCTACGACGAATACAGCCTCATCGCTCCGCCCACGACCCTGTACGCCCACTACAAGCTCGACGCCGCGGGCATCGCCGACGTCGCGCGCGAATTCATCAAGCATTGAAACGGAGACGCTCATGAAGGAAATCAGCGGCAACACGCGCCTGTTCGGCATCCTGGCCGACCCCATCCACCACGTGAAGACGCCGCAGCGCATGAACGAGCACTTCGCCAAGATCGGCTTCGACGGCGTGTGCGTGCCCTTTCACGCCCGGCCCGAAAACCTCGCCGCCGTGGTCGAGGGCCTGCGCCGCCTGGAAAACCTGGGCGGCGTGATCGTCACGGTGCCGCACAAGACCGCCATCCTGGACCTTGCCGACGAAGCCACGCCCGTCGCGCGCAAGATCGGCGCGGCCAACGTGCTGCGGCGCGAGGCGGACGGACGCCTGGTGGCGCACATGCTGGATGGCGAAGGCTTTGTGCGCGGCCTGCGCAGTTGCGGCGTCGCGCCCGAAGGCAAGAGCGTGTACCTCGCCGGCGCGGGCGGCGCGGCCAATGCGATCGGCTTCGCGCTCGTGCAGGCCGGCGTTTCGCGCCTGACCATCGCCAACCGCACCCCCGCCAAGGCTGAAGACCTCAAGGCGCGCATCCTGTCGTTGCATCCGGACGCGCAGATCTCGGTGGGCAACGCCGACCCCTCTGGCCATGACCTGGTCGTGAACGGCACGTCGCTGGGCATGAAGGAGGGCGATCCGCTGCCTTTGGACACCAGCCGCCTGACGCCCGACCAACTCGTGTGCGAGGTCATCATGCAGCCCCGGGACACGGCGCTGCTCGTGGCCGCGCAGGCGCGCGGCTGCAAAGTTCACTACGGCGCGCCGATGCTGGCGTGCCAGATCGAACTGATGGTGGAAATGCTGGGCGTGACGTCCGCCCCTTGAATCCGCGCAGCCACATTCGAGACCGGTAGACAAAGATGGGCGACTACGATTTCATCATCGCGGGCGGCGGTACGGCCGGCTGCATCCTCGCCAACCGCCTGAGTGCGGACGGCAAGTATCGCGTGCTGATGCTCGAGGCCGGACAAGAGGCCCGCAGCATGTGGATCCCGATTCCCGCGGGCTTTTCCAAGCTGCTGGTCGATCCGACCTACAACTGGCGCTTCGCGACCGAGCCGGAAGACAACGTCTACGGCCGCACCATTGCCGTGCCGCGCGGCAAGGGGCTTGGCGGATCCACGCTGATCAACGGCATGATCTACGTCCGGGGCCAACCGCAGGATTACGACGGTTGGGAAGCCGCCGGCGCGTCTGGCTGGGGCAGCGAAGTGGCCGAACGCGTCTTTCGCAAGATCGAAAACTACGCGCCGGGCGGCGAAAACCGCGGCAAGGACGGACCGATGTACCTGGAGGAGGTCGCCGAACGCTTTCCCGTGTCGGATGCCTTCCTGCAGGCCGCGCGCGAAGACGGCCAGCCGCTCAATCCGGATTACAACGGCGGCGACCAGGAAGGCGTGGGCTACTACCAGGTGCTGCAGCACCGCGGCCGGCGCTGGAGCGTGGTGGACGGCTACCTGAAGCCCGCCGCCGGACGCAGCAATCTCAGCGTCGAATGCGGCGCCCATGTCACGCGCTTGGTCTTCGAGGGCAAACGCTGCGTCGGCGTGGCCTACCGCAAGGACGGCCAGGAACACACCGTGCGCGCCCGCCGCGAAACGCTCGTGTGCATGGGGGCGGTGCAGTCGCCGCAATTGCTCGAACTGTCCGGCGTCGGCAATCCGGCCTTGCTGAAGTCGCTCGGCATCGCCCTGGTGCACGCGCAGCCGCAGGTCGGCGAAAACTATATCGATCATTTCGCCACGCGCATGAACTGGCGCGTGAAGAACACGGTGACCCTGAACGAGATGTCGCGCGGATGGCGGCTGGCGCAGCAGGTGGCCCGCTACTACCTGAACCACAAGGGCATTCTCACGCTCGGCACGGGGCTCGTGCATGGTTTCGTCAAGAGCGCGCCGGACCTGCCCACGCCCGACGTGCAGTTCTTCTTCGTGCACGCCAGCTACGCCAATGCCGCCGAACGCATCCTGGACCGCCATCCCGGCATGACCATCGGCGTGGCGCAATTGCGTCCGGAATCGGTCGGGTCCATCCACATCAAATCAGCCGACCCGCTGGCCGGCCCTGCCATCCGCCCCAACTTCCTCTGCGCGCAAGTGGACCGCGACAGCCTGGTGGGCGGCATGCAGGTGGCGCGGCGCATCGTGGGGCAGCCCGCCCTGCAGCGGTTCGTGCAGGCCGAGCTCAGCCCCGGCGCGGACGTGGACAGCTACGACGAATGGCTGGATTTCGCGCGGCGCAACGGGCAGACCATCTATCACCCCATCGGCACCTGCCGCATGGGAACTGACGCCGCCGCCGTCACCGACGTGCGCCTGAGGGTCAACGGGTTGGCCGGACTGCGCGTGGTCGATGCGTCGGTGATGCCGAAGATGGTCTCCGGCAACACGCAGGCCGCCGTCATGATGGTGGCCGAACGCGGCGCCGAAATGATCCTGGAGGATGCCGCGCAGGGGTAGGTCGCATGCGGGGCACGCGTCTTGCTAACCCGGGACGCTGGCTGCAGACTGGAGGTTCGGCTGAGCCAACTGAAAGGAGACCGTATGACTTACGACCTTTGGTACTGGAATGGCATCCCCGGGCGCGGCGAGTTCGTGCGCCTTGCGCTCGAGGCGGGCGGTATCCCGTACCGCGAGCGGGCGCGCGACCCCGGCGCCGATGAAGGCGCGCTGATCGACGACCTGCAGTCCGCGCGCAAGCATCCCCCTTTCGCGCCGCCGTACCTCGTGGCCGGAAAGATGACATTGGGGCAAACGGCCAACATCCTGCTTTTCCTGGGCGAAAAGCACGGTCTTGCCCCCGATTCGCTGGAAGGGCGCCTTTGGGTAAACCAGCTGCAGCTCACCATTGCCGACATGGTGGCCGAAGCGCACGACACGCATCACCCCATCTCCGCCAGCGAGTACTACGAAGACCAGAAGGAAGAAGCCGCCCGCCGGGCGCGCGTCTTTCGCGAAGAGCGCATCCCCAAATTCCTGGGCTATTTCGAACGCCTGCTTGACGGGCCGCAGTCGTGGCTGGCGGGCGGCAAGAAGTGGACCTACGTCGATCTATCCCTGTATCACTTGGTCGATGGGCTGCTTTTTGCGTTTCCCAAGCGCATGGCCACCCTGGCGGCGCATTACCCCAATGTGTTTGCGCTGCACGAGCGCGTGACCGCGCTGCCTGCGTTGCAGGCCTATTTTTCCAGCGGCCGGCGCCTGCCATTCGGAGAGGGCATCTTCCGGCAATATCGGGAGCTTGACGCGGCGTAGCTGCGGGTTATCCCGGGTGTGTGTGAGGACAACGCCGTGGAAAATTTTGGTCCGATGAGGTTGAGGCTCGCAAATTTTTAGGATTAAATAGTTTCCATTAGATACGCGTGTACCAGGCGCGCGGCAAACTGAATCCTGGAGGTCACCATGCTTTGGCATACGCTTGACCGATTCATTCGTGGACACCGACCCTCGCGGCAGAGGGATCTGCTGGGACAGATCGACGCCATCGACAGATCCCAGGCGGTCATCGAGTTCGATTTGAATGGCCACATCCTGATGGCCAACCAGAATTTCCTGGACACCATGGGCTATGCGCTCCAAGAGATCCAGGGCCGGCATCACCGGATGTTCGTCGATCCCGGCGAATCCGGTTCGGCGCAATACGCGGCTTTCTGGCAGAGACTGGCCCGGGGCGCGCATGATGCCGGCCGCTATCGGCGGATTCGCAAGAATGGAACGGACGTCTGGCTGCAGGCGACCTACAACCCCATCTTCGACCCGCACGGCCAGCCCGTCAAAGTGGTCAAGTACGCCACCGACATCACCGAGCAGCAGCAGCGCCAGGCCGATTCCGAAGGCCAGCTTGCCGCGATCTCCAAGGTGCAGGCGATCATCGAGTTCGAGCTCGACGGCACCATCATCCGCGCCAACGAGCTCTTCCTGAACGCGGTGGGCTACCGCGCCGACGAAGTGCTGGGGCGCCACCACAGCATGTTCGTGCCGCCCGAGGAAGCCCGAAGCGCGGCCTACAAGGAGTTCTGGCGCAGGCTGCGCAACGGCGAACACGACACCGGCCAGTACCTGCGGCTGGGCAAGGGCGGACGCCAGGTCTGGATCGAAGCCAGCTACAACCCGATCCTCGATGCGCAGGGCCGGCCGTTCAAGGTCGTGAAGTTCGCCACCGACATCACCAAGCGCTTTACCGCCGCCCAAACGCTGCGCGTCGCGGTCCAGGGCCTGACCGAAAACGCGGAGCGTGCGCGGCAGGCCAACAGCCTTGCCCAGGACGCCAGCCACATCGCGGAAACGGGTGGCGAGACCATGCGGGACGTCGTGAGCACCATGGCTGGCATCACCGAAAGCTCGCGCCGCATTTCCGACATCATCGGCGTGATGGACGGCGTCGCGTTCCAGACCAACATCCTTGCCCTGAACGCCGCCGTCGAGGCCGCGCGCGCCGGCGAGCACGGCAAGGGTTTCGCGGTCGTGGCCGCCGAAGTCCGCAGCCTCGCGCAGAACAGCGCCGCGGCCGCCAAGGAGATCAAGGCCCTCATCACCACGTCGGTGGAGCAGATCGAAGGCGGTGCGGTGCAGGTCCGGTCCGCGGGCGACACGATGGAAAGCATCGTGTCGTCGTCGCGGCGCGTGACCGAAATCATGGGCCAGGTCGTCGAGGTGTCGCTGGCGCAATCGGCCCGGCTGGGCGACGTCACCGAAGACCTCACGCAGATGAGCGCCGACGCGGTCGAACGGTTGCGCGCCGCCTAGCCCAAGCCGTCCGGCTTGCGTAGCGCGGTGGCGCGAGTGCGCTATAAAGACGGCATTGTCCGTAACGACCCCGTCCGCGCCAGCGAAATGCGCCGCGGGCCATGCCCTCTGCCGTAAACGTCATGACCGAATCCGAAGCCCTCGCCCTTGCCTCGCACCGCCACTACAAGGGCGGGCTGTACCGATACATCGGCACCGCCCGCCATTCCGAAACCGAGGAATCCATGGTGGTGTACGAGCATCTGTGGCCTCACGCGCGCGGTATGTGGGTGCGCCCGGCCGAGCTGTTTTTCGGCCAGCTTGCCGATGGCTCGCCGCGCTTTGCCGCCCTGCATCCCGCGGAGTAGGCCCATGACTTATTTCTTCCGGCGGCCGCGCGCCAACGACGCCGCGCCCGCCCGGCCGGCCCCGCGCGCCCAGGCCGCATTGACGCAGGCGCTGCAGGCGCTCGGCGGCCCCTTCGTCGTCGCCGACCTGGAAACCACCGGCCTGTCGACCGCAAGTTGCGAAATCCTGGAATTCGCCGCAGTAAGGGTCGGCGCGGGCGGCACGCTGGAACGCGAATACACGCAAGTGGTGCGCACCTGCGGCCGCGTCCCGTCTTTCATATCCCGGCTCACCGGCATCACGCAGGCCGAGGTCGATCGGGACGGCGTGCCCGTGGCGCAGGCCTTTTCGTCCTTTCTGGCGTTCGTGGAAGACCTGCCGGTGTTCTTCCATAACGCGTCGTTCGACCGGCGCTTTCTTGGCGCGGCGGCGCTCCAGACGGGCCTGCCGTTCGCCAACGCCACCCATTGCACGCTCGCGTTGGCGCGCCGCGCATGGCCGGAATTGCCGTCGCACAAGCTGGATATCCTGGCGCGGCACGTGGGTGCGTCGCAGCCGACGCACCGGGCCTTGGCCGACGTGCGCACCACGGTCGCGGTGGCGCTGGCGGCCAGCGCGCGCCTGGCCGCGGCGTGATGGGGATCAATACCCGCGCCTGACGAACGGCCGCGATGGCGCCACCCCAGGCGTGCGCCCGGGCTGGCGCGCTGCGTCAGATCACTTGCTGTTCGTGATGCACTTGGGGCGGTTCGACGAAAAAGCCGCCCACCAGCTTGCGCCATTCCTGGAAGTCGGCCGATTCGCGGAAATCCACCATGTGGTTCTCCACGGTTTCCCACTGCACCACCAGCGTGTAGCGCTGGGGCTGCTCGATGCTGCGGTACAGTTCCATGCCGTGGCATCCCTTGGCGCGCAGAAAGAGCGGCTTGGCCTGGGCAACACCGGCTTCGAACAGCGCTTCCTGTCCTTCGCGGACGTGGATGCTGGCAATCTCCTGAATCATGGCTTTGTCTCCAATTGAAGGGGGGGCGGGCAGGGCCGGGAGTAGTATGGCCGAAATTTCCGTTTCCATCCCCACCGATGAATCACAGAGCCGTCACCTTGACTCGTCTCATTGCCGTTCGCCTGTTCTGGTACATCGGCGTGGGCGGCATCGCCTTGATGTCGTTGTTCCTGCACACGCAATTCGGGGTTGACGTGCTGTTGTCTGCCATCGCCATCTACATTCCGCTGTCGATGCTCAGCCTGCCGCTCGTCGCCTGGCTATGTCTGCGGCGCGGCGCTCCCTGGGACGAACGGGGCCTGCCGCCGGCCTGGCCCGCGCATCTGGCCGGCGTCTGCGGCATGGCGCTCTTGGCCAGCTACCAGGTGCTGGCCAATCTGGAACTTGCCGAGTGCGGATTCCTTCTGGTCCTGGTGGCCGTCGACCTGATGCTCGCCCGCCGCGAGACCGGCTGGCTGCTGCGCATTGCACGGGAACGCGCGGGCGGCTGACCGCCGCGGCGCGGGCTTTCCGTGCAGCCGCTGCGCGTCCTGTGCCTCCGCCTTGCGCGTTAGGCATCACGCGCGAGCGTAGGACGCATCGTCCCATCCGTTGAGTTGAAGCCCTGGCTGCAAGGCGGGGTTGTCATGCCGCCCGCCTCGGCCATACGACGGGCCAGGCAGGGCCGCGTTCTACGCTTTCAGGTTCGTGTCATGCGCGAGTCCATCCTCCAGAAAGACCCGGTCGTTCGTTTAACCGATACCGATCTGCCTACCGCGGCGCAATCATTCCGTACCACTACGAAAGTCCCATGCGCCTCGCCCTGAAAGGGCGCAGCCCACGGGGAAGTAACGGTCCGCGCCGGTCGGTCTCCGGCACCTGTGCATCCGTGCAGACGGATCAGGAGGAGCTCAAATGAAAAAGCTCGCAGCAGTCGCCGCGTTGTCATTGTTTGCCGCATCGGCCTACGCCACCGGCCCGGGTCAGGTAGGAGGCTCGATCACCGGGCATGCCGGCGCCATCAACGGCACCGCCACATCCATCTCGTCAGGCAGCTCCGTGGTGGCCACCCAGGTCAACGGCTACGGCTCGTCGAGCCAGACGTCGTTCGGCAGCACGGGCGGCATCGCGGAGGTCGGCGGAAGCTTCAGTCGCGACGGCACGCAAGTGGTGACCAGCACGCGCCAATACGCCAACAGCGAGTCCTACGGCCATGTCTCGGGCAACGCGCCCATCATGGTCGGCGACAGCATCGCCAATGGCGGGGCAACATTCGGCAGCACGGAAACGAGCGCGTCGGCGACAGGAACGTTCCACGCGGCGAATATCGGCGCTTTCGGGTCGATACACGGCATCGGCTCGGTGGGCCATGTCGGCGGGTTCAATCGCTGACCCAATTATCCGGACGGCTTCGGCCGTCCGGGCGAGGGGACATCATGAAGACCATTGTTTTAGCCATCTCCCTGTCGCTCGTCGCCGCGTCGGCCGGGGCGCAGACCAGTACCTCCAGCTCCACGACATCGGCGTCGTCCGGCGCGACCAACGCGGGCAATAACCAGGGCATCACACTGAACTCCAGCAACAGCGGCACCAGCACCTTGCGCAGCGCGCCGCCCGTGGGCGGCCAAAGCTTCTACGGCTCGTTCTCTTCCGACAGCTGCATGGTGTCCGCCGGCGGCGGCGGCTCCGTGGTGGGCTTCGGCATGAATGTCGCGATTCCGATCGAAGACCAGAAATGCAGCCTGCGCCGCAATTTCGAGCGCACCATGCAGGCGGCGGCGTCCACCAAGGACGCGGACCGCTCGCGGCGGCTGGAGACGGCGGCCATCGACATCCTGTGCCAGACCGACGACCGCACCAAGGCGGCGCTGGTGGCGCAGGGGCTGTGCACCAACCCCGCCCTGACGACGGCGGACCACCGGTTCGACAGCGGGGCCGTGGCCCAGGTCGCGCCGCCGCCGATACAGACGGCGCGCTCCGCGCCCGCGCAACCCCAGGCGCCCATGGCCCAGGGCGCTCCCGTCGTGTCCGCGCGCAGCGCGGCGCTGACGGCGCCGCCCCTGCGTAATCCGCGCCTGGAACGGCAGCAGTTCGCAGACCTGTATACGCCAGGCTAAGGAAGCGAGACGGCGGCGGTCCCGCGGGGGGCCTAGGTCGTGGCGGGCGGCGGAACCGCCGCGGGGGCAGGCGCCTGCGCGGGTTCCGGCGCCGTCGCGAGCAGCATCGTGGGCGGAGACGATACCTCCAGCCCGGCTTCGTCCAGGCGCTTTAGCACCGTGAACAGCAACGCGCTGCGCACGCCATACGCCGCGCGGGGGGAGGACACGTAGCCCCTTGCGTTGAAGATCAGATGGCCAGCGTCGATGCCGTCCAGAAATACGTCGGGCGCCGGCGACTCCAGCACGTCCTCGTGATCCGCAAAGGCCTGCCGCATCAGTTCGCGCACCCGTTCGGCGTCCGTGGACAGGGGCATGGGCAGTTTGATCTGCACCAAACCCAGCGGATTGGACCGCGTGACGTTGCGCACCGTCTTCGTCACGAATTCAGAATTGGGCACGATCACCGTGGACCGGTCGCCCATCTGGATCTCGGTGGCGCGCACATTGATGCGCAGGATGTCGCCTTCGACGCCGCCCAGCGACACCCAGTCGCCGACCTTCACCGGACGCTCCGCCAGAAGAATCAGGCCCGACACGAAGTTCTGCACGACGGCCTGCAAGCCAAAGCCGATACCCACCGACAGCGCGCTGGCGATCCAGGCCACGCGCTCCAGGCCGATACCCGCGGCCGAAAGCGACAGCGCCACCGCCACCACGAACCCGCCATAGCCGAACAGCGTCGCCGCCGACAGCTGCATTCCCGGGTCCAGCTCCGTCGTCGGAAGGTAGCGGTGGGACAGCCAGCGCTTGAGCATCTTCACGCCCAGCAGCGAGAGCGCCAGCACGATCAGCGCCTGCAGCACCGCGCCGGGCCGGATCTGCGCCTCACCGATGGCCAGGCCCTTGCGGAGCTGGTCGAAGCGCTGCACCAGGTCCATCGGCGCCTCGCCGAACGGCGCCAGCACCAGGGTGATGGCAAGCAGCGCGATCGCCACGCGCCCCAGGCCCGACAGCAGCACCGCCGCCTGGTCGCGCATGCTGGGCCCTTCGCCGTCGCCGCCCTCGCGGTGCGAGGTGCCCAGCAGCGTGCTGAAACCATCCTCGATCAGCGTCGAGGCCAGATACGCCGATGCCAGCACGATCAGCACCCACAGCACCTGCTTGACCAGGAAACTGCCAAACGCCACGTAGCCCGCCAGCAGGCTCGCAAGGCTGACGATCAGCACGGTCCAGACGGCGGCCAGCATCAGGGAAACCCACAACGGCACCGGCGTCTCGCTGTCCTGCATGACCTGGCGGCGCAGGCGGCGGCTGATCGCCAGCACGGCGGCGAGCATCGCCATGCTCAGCACGGCGACCATGCCCGTCAACGTGATCGTCGTCGTCAGGCTTGCGTCCAACAGGACCGGCAGCCCCTCGGCAAGCCAGATCAGCACCACCAGCACGCCCAGCGCGCCGGGCAGCCAGCGCAGCCGGTTCGCCACGATGTCGCTGACGGGGGGCAAACGCCAGGTAGGTCGATGCGTGGACAGCAGCGCATAGCCCATCCCGGAGACGAAGCCGCCGAAACAGACCGTGGCCACCAGGTTGGTCACCAGGGAATCGGTGCGATCCGACAGCTGCGATCTCCAGTCCAGGCCGGCCTGGATCAGCAGGGCGATCACGCCCGGCGTGGCGACCGACAGCGCCACGAGCGCCACCGCCAGGAAGGAGCGGCGCAGGCGCCCTGGCGGCACGCGCGTCGCGGTCAATCGCAGCAGGTATCGGCCTACCCACACGCGCAGCGCAATCGCCAGGCCGGCGGCAGCGGCCAGCAGCAGCCAGCCCCACTTGGGCGTCTGTCCCACTGCGGTCGACAGGTTACTGCGCAGCGCTTCCAGCCGCTGCAGGTCGCGCGGAAACTCCTGGCGGAACTCGGCCCAGAACTGGCCGGACAGAAAGGAATCGCGCCGTTCGCCAAGGCGGGCCTGGAACTGCTTGCGTCGCTGCGCCGAGATCTGCTCCGCCGTCTGGCCGGCGTCCACCGACAGCAGCCTGGCCAGCTTGAGCTGCGCGTCCAGCGCGCGGCTGTTCTTTTCAAGCTGTGCCCGCTGCGCCGCCACGTCGGGCGCTTCCTTGGCGCCCTCCGGCGGCGTGCCCAATTCGCTCAGCCGCGCCGTCACGCTGGCCAGTTGCGGCGTCAGCGCCTCCGTGGCGGCGTCCGCCTTGGACTGGATATCCAAGGCCTCCCCGCGCTGTTTGAGGAGGACGGCATCGTCGGTGACGTCGGGAATCTGCTTGCGGATATCGTCGATCTGCTTGCGCGCGGCGGCAAGCACGGCCTCGGTATCGACCGGCGTGGCGGGCGGCGCGGCGAAGGCGGGCAGAAAGCAGAACGCCAGCAGCAGCGCTGCAAGCAGCGCCGCCAGGTTGGGGGCGCGGACCAGGCGGGCGCGCGTAAGCAAAGAAGGCGTTGTCGGGATCATGGTCCTGGACGAGTGGCTCGCGTCGAGGCCGCAGCATAGCAAGGCCTCGGCCTGCGCGTTGCAACAAAAACTGGTGTTGTGTCCCTGTATTTTCAGGCTGGCGGGTGCGCTCCAATGGCCGAGCCCGCAGGCCGATTAAACGGGGGCGGATTGCCACGACACCGCCCGCCGCGCGGCAGGCCATGCCTGCCTGCGCAACCCCTGTTTACGCGGCCAACGTTTGGATTCAACTTGATGGGCGTTGGGAACCGCGCGCGGCCCGATGCCGGGGCTTGCCCAGCACGGCGTCGCACACCTCCAGCCACGCCCGGGCCGCAAAGGACAGGTAGCCCGACTGCAGCCAGATATGTCCCACTTCCCATTGCATGCCGGACTTGGCCAGCTTGGCGGTGCTGAGGCCACGGGTCTTCATCCGCTGCATCAGCGGCTCGGGCAGCAGGGCCACGCCCAGTCCGGCCGACGCCATCGCCACCAGGAAATCCCAATGCGCGCTCTGCGCGGCAATGCCCGGCTGAAAGCCCGCGTCTGCAAATGCCTGGCGCAAGCGGCGCGTGATGGCGAAGTCGTCGGTGGGTATCAGCAGCCGCGCCTCGCGCAGCGCGCTCAGGGGCAGCGACGTCTTTCCGGCCCATGGCGCGTCGGGCGGCCCGATCACCCAGATCGGGTAGCTGCCGAACGCCTGCGCGGCCAGCCCGCCATCGGGTGCGACGGGCAGGATGGTGGCGCCAATCTCCAGCTCTCCGCTGGCCACCAGGCTCTCCACCGCCTGGCCGGTCCCTTCGCGCAGCGTCAGATGAATCCCGGGATGCAATTCGCGGAATCGCTTGACCACCGGCGTGAACAGCAGATTGATCATCGGCGGGATGCCGACCTCCAGCGACCCGCGGCCGAGTTCAGCGGTCTGGCGCAGTTCTTCCGAAAGCTGCCGCATCGTCTCCAGCACTTGCAGGCCGCGCAGGTACATGACCCGGCCCGTGTCGGTGGGGCGCGCGGTATGCCCGTCTCGGATCAGCAGCGGGGTGCCGGCTTCCTCCTCCAGTTGCCGGATCATTTTGCTCACGGTGGATTGCGTGACGAACAGGGCTTTGGCGGCCTGCGTGAAGCTGGCATGCCTGACGGTTTCCACGAAATACCGCAACGCGCGCACATCCATGTCGGGGCGGTCCTTCGCGCATTGCGCGAGAAAAAATCAAATGATGAAAAAAACGACTTATTTGGATGATTTTAAGTCATTACGAGATTTGAGCCCGCCTTCCTATACTGCCGAAAAATCGTCCCACCGTCCGTATCCGCGGCCCGTGGGACCTCGGGAAACGCCGCGTCAGACGGTGCCCGGGCGCGCAAGGCGGCAACGCCGCGCCCGGCCGCCAGCCGCAGGCCTTTGAATTTGGAGACACCATGCATCTGGACCGTATTCGCAACCCTGAGCTGCACGCCAGGATCACGTCCGCCGAGCAGGCGGCGCTACTGGTTCAGGACGGAATGACCGTTGGAATGAGCGGATTCACCCGGGCCGGCGACTGTAAGTCCGTGCCGGCCGCGCTGGCGGCCCGCGCCGAGCGCGAACCTTTGTCCATCACGCTGATCACCGGCGCTTCGCTCGGCCACGACACCGACAAGCTGCTCGCGCAGGCCAACGCGCTGGCTCGCCGCCTGCCGTTCCAGGTCGACACGACCCTGCGCCGCAAGATCAACCAGGGCGAAATCGCCTTCATCGACCAGCACCTCTCGGAGACGGTGGAACAGTTGCGCGCGGGCCACCTCGGCCCGATCAACGTGGCCATCATCGAGGCCGCCGCCATCACCGAGTCCGGCGCCATCGTGCCGACGATGTCGGTGGGCAATTCCGCGTCCTTCGTGCAGCAGGCGGACAAGATCATCGTGGAGCTGAACATGAGCGTGCCCGCGGAGATCGAAGGGCTGCATGACATCTACATCCCGGGCGATCGCCCCACGCGCCAGCCCATCGGCCTGGTGTCGGTGGACCAGCGCATCGGCCAGCCCTGCATCCAGGTCGACCCCGCCAGGATCGCCGCCATCGTCATCACGCAGGAACCCGACAGCCCGTCCAACGCGCTGCCGCCCGACGCCGAGACCAACGCGATCGCGGGGCACATCAACGACTTCCTGCGCCGCGAGGTGGCCGCCGGGCGCCTGACCAATGCGCTGCTGCCCTTGCAGGCAGGCATCGGCACCATCGCCAACGCGGTGCTGCACGGCTTCGAATCGTCCGGTTTCGAGAACCTGACGATGTATTCCGAAGTCCTGCAGGACAGCGCCATCGAGTTGCTCGACCAGGGCAAGCTGGCCTTCGCTTCGGCGTCGTCCATCACGGTGTCCAAGCCCGTCTACGAAAAGATCCTCGCGAACATGGAGCACTATCGCCAACGCATCGTGCTGCGCCCGCAGGAAATCAGCAACGCGCCCGAGATCGTGCGCCGGCTGGGCATCATCGCCATCAACACGGCGCTGGAATTCGATATCTACGGCAATGTGAATTCGACGCACGTCGGCGGCACGCACATGATGAACGGCATCGGCGGTTCCGGCGATTTCGCCCGCAACGCCCATCTTGCGATCTTCGTCTCGAAGTCCATGGCCAAGAACGGCGACATCTCCAGCGTGGTGCCGATGGTGTCCCATGTGGATCACACCGAGCACGACGTCGACGTGCTGGTGACCGAATGCGGCCTGGCCGACCTGCGGGGCCTCGCGCCTCGCGAGCGGGCGCGGGCCATCATCCAGCACTGCGTGCATCCGTCGTACCGGGACGCGCTGCAAGACTATTTCGACCGCGCCTGCGAACGCGGCGGCCAGACGCCGCACCTGCTGGAGGAAGCCTTCTCCTGGCACCAGCGCTTCAACGAAACGGATTCGATGCAGCCGGTCGCCTCATCCGCGCGCAAAGCGGCCTGACGCACGCTTGAAGGTTTACTGCCGCCGCGTTTTGATTTGGGTAAGGCCGCCGCAAGCTGCCTTACTTTTTTTTGCCCAATCCCAGGCCTAAGCCTCGCCTTCGGGTTTCCCTGTCACCAGCGTCTGCCGCGACATCTCCAACTCGTCCCGCAGCCACTGCTTGAATGCGGCAAGCGGGGCCCAGTCGCGCAGACTGGGCAGATAAACCAGGTGATAGGTCTGCGCCAACTCATACTGCACGGATACGGGCGACACCTGCACGAGCCGCCCCGCGCACAGCGCGTCCGCCGCCAGCAGTTGCCGACCCAAGGTGATGCCCAATCCCTGTTCGGCGGCCTGCAACATCATTCCCGCATCATTGAAAGACGCGACAGGCGTGACCGGTGTGGGAAACCCCGCCGCGGTGAACCAGTGCTGCCATAACTCCCGCTCGCCCAGCAAAGGCTGGCGCGCCAGCGTGGCGGGCGTATCGTCGGGCAGGGCGGCCATCGTCTCCGGCGACGCCAGAACGATCAGCGGCAACGGCACGTCAAAGAGCGGCTCCGACTCCACCCCGGCCCACGGTCCGCGGCCAAACCGCAGCGCCGCATGGAAGCCGTCCCGCAACAGATCCACCACGTTCTGGGACGTCTCGATCTCCAACGCCACGCCCGGATGCCGGGCGCGCCAGCGCGCCATGCGGGGCAACAGCCAACGTTGTGCGAACGACGGCAGCACCGACACCCGCAGCCGCTGCTCGCTGCCCGTCGCCGCCGCGTTCGCCGCCATCAGTCCCTCATCGAGCAGCGCCATCGCGCCTTGCACGCTGCACAACAGCGCAGCGCCCGCGGAATTCAGCACGATGCCGCGCCCGCTGCGTTCGAACAAGGGAAAGCCAAGCTGTTCCTCCAGCACTTTGATCTGCTGGCTGACCGCACTGTGCGTCAGATGCAGCCGTTCCGCCGCGGCGCGCAGGTTCTGCAACTCGGCCACGACGCGAAAGGCAGGGAGGGTATTAAGGGGTAATCGCACGGCGAACCTTCATTCGTTTCTATCCGGCAATCCGGACCGGGATCGGTTTGGTCATCGTAGCTTACCGATCACGCCAAAACAATTGGATTTTCAGCGCGACATTGGGCGAATACTCTTACCAAAACGGAATTGCAAAGGAGCCCGTTATGACCGCGCAACCATTTTTGGCGTCATCCCCCTTGGGTTCGACGGCCTCGATGCCCAAGCCCACGTCGCCGGATCCGGCCGTACTCGCGTCAATGCACGCGCCCGACCAAAGCCTCCTCTCCCGACTTTGGCAAGCGTACCGCCAACACCGCAACGCAGCCCGGATCCGCAATCTCGCCGTGGACATCGAACCACGCCTGCTCGAAGATGTCGGCGCGCCGCCATGGCTGATCAATGAATCGATCGTGCGCCGGCAACTGGAACGCCTGCGCAACGCCGACTACATTCGCTGGTGACTCCTCTGCGCGTTGTGGCCCCCCGAACCCAACTACGCGCAGCGGTCGCTGCCAGTTGCCCTGTTATCCCTCTTATATATAGAGAGCGATGGAGAACGGGCAGCGCACGCCGCCCAAACGCACCCAGCCACTCAGGCAATTTGCGACACGCACATGACAGCCAGAAAATTTGTGCTATAGTCTCGCTCCTTCGCAGTTCACGCAGTTCTGAGCCGCGAAGCCAAGCAAGTGCAACAGGCGGACGGGGCAACCCACCACCGCCTGCCGCGAAGGCAATCAGTCATGAACGCCAAGCGGTTATTGCAAGGATCGACGCAAATCAGGCAGAAGCCAGTTGCAAGATCTGCAAAAATTGTGCTATAGTCTTGGGCTTGGCAGTTGCCGAAAGTTTAGGGTTTACCCTGATGTTTCGATAGCTGCTAAGGCAGGGCGAAAGCCCTGGCGAGACCTGGAGAGGCCGCAGCAAGAAAGCGAAGTTAAAAACGACGCTGACTTGACAAGCGATAAAAACTTCTTCATAATCTCGTTTCTCTGCTGCAACGACA